>NZ_PDJJ01000001.1:3600000-3900000 GCF_002563715.1 Isoptericola jiangsuensis | reverse complement strand
CACCCGGCAGGACGACGAACCGCGGGGCACCGGGTCCCCGGCGGGGTGCCGTCCGGGAGGACGGCACCCGACCAGGATCCTGGTGCCCCGCGGTCACGGGTGACCGGTCGACGACCGGTCAGGGGTTCACTTCGTCAGCGTGAAGCGGACGGTCGTGACGTTGCCCGCCACGTCGTGGACCTGGAGGGTGTTCTGGCCCGCCTTGGCGCCGAACACGCCCGGACGGACGAAGTTCAGGTCCGACCAGACGTTGTCGGTCAGGTCCTTCTCCACGCCGTTGAGGACGACCTTGTCGACCTTGCCCGCGTCGTAGAGCTTGTACGACACCTTGGAGTAGGTGCCGTCCGACCCGACGGTGAACTCGGCGCCGTCCTTGACGGTGACGGTCGGCTTGACGTTGTCCTTGACCGACTTCGTCACCGTGACCGGGGTCTCGAGGACGGTCGTCCCCGGGACCTCGTCCGCGACGATCTCGGTGCGGACGACGCCCTCGCCGGCCTTCTTCGCGCTGAGGGTGACCTCGTAGGTGAGCGAACCGCCCGGCTCCGGCGCGGTCGAGGTGACGACCTTGTCGGTGCCGTCCGGCAGCTCGGCGACCATGTCGCCCTGGCCGACGTGGTTCTCCGCGCCGACGAGGAACGACTGGCCGTTCGGGTCGGCCATCGCACCGGCGTAGGTGAAGGAGACGTCCTGCGTGCCGTTCAGGCCGATCCAGACCTGGAACGAGCGGGCGTCGGTGGTGCCCCACACGTTGACGTCCCACTGGACGACGAGCCAGCGGTCGTCGCCGCCGCGCAGCGTGCCGAGGCGGACGCCCTCGGCGCCCTCCCCGTTGAGGTCCGTCCAGAACGGTGCGAGCACCGAGTTCGGGCGGGCAGGGTCCGCACCGGTGGGCAGGTCGCAGCAGTTGTTGTCCTCGGAGGTGCCGCCGCCGGCCACGAGGTAGCCGTTGGAGTCGATGCCGATGGACGTGTAGGTGCGGCCGTTGAAGACGAACGCCGGGACGTCCGCGTTGAGCATGTCCTCGTCACCGACGGCGTTCGGCGAGAATCCGAAGCCCGCGAGGTCGAGGTAGCCGCCCGCGGGAGAGCCCTGCGGGACGTCGTCCACCGACGGGACGCCCGGGATGGCGCCGGTCAGGGTGGCGGTCTCGGCCTCGAGGCCCTTGAGCACGCCGGTGCCCTGCGTGGTGGCGGTGACGGTCTGCTCGTTGAACGACTCGTTGGTCGCCGTCACGGTGCACGTGACCGTCTCGTCGGTGGTCATCGTGGTCTTGTCGCAGGACTGCGACGCGACGACGTTGCCCTGCTCGGGGACGAAAGCGACGGGGATGTGGCCGTCGCCCCGGTTCGTGGCGAAGGTGATCGAGCCGAACTTCTGCTCACCGCTCGCCGACGTGTCGGTGATGGTGACGTCGAACGACACCGACGCGCCGGGGCGGACGGTCGCCTGCTTCGGGGAGAACGTGATGGTCGAGCCCTCGGGGGCGTCGGCCTTCGGGCGGACCACCATCGTCTTGCCGGAGGTGTTCTCCAGGGTGCGGGTGGTCGTGATGCGGCCCGGCATGGTCGGGGCGTTGATCGACGGGATGTTGAGGTCGATCGCGTGCACCGGGTCGGTGGTCAGCGCGACGTAGTTCTCCGTGGTCTCGGAGATCGTGAACGGCGCCTCGAGGGACTCGCCGACGTCGACGCGACCGGCGCCGAAGTCGAACGGGTCGGCGGGCGTCACCAGGTCCTCCTTGAGGACCTCGGTGAGCGACTGGGTCATGATGGCCGACTTGATCTGGCCGGGCGTCCAGTCGGGGTAGGCGGCCTTGAGCAGGAGGCCGACGCCCGCGATGTGCGGGGACGACATCGAGGTGCCGGAGATCGCCTGGTAGTACTTCCCGGCGGGGCCGGAGTCCGTGGACTCGGGGGTCGGGGTCATCGCGGCGAGGATGGACACGCCCGGCGCGGTGACGTCCGGCTTGAGGAACGGACCGGCGGGGCCGCGCGAGGAGAACGCCGCCATGACGTCGCCCTCGCCCACGCCCTTCGAGCCGGCCGGGAACGAGCCCGTGATGCCGGTGTGGGACTCCAGGTAGGCCTTGAGCTCGGTGCCGTCGGCGACGTGCACGGCCGGGAGGTAGTGGTTGTCGGTGGCGACGTCGGCGAGGGCCGGGTTGTACAGGACCATGCCGGCCGCGTCACCGGCGAGGACGTTGTAGCCCTTCGCCACGCGGGCGTTCTCGCCGCGCTCGCACACGACGATCTTGCCCTCGAACAGACCCGCGGGGGCCTCGGTGAGGCACAGCGGGTCGGAGTACGGGGCCTCGGCGGCGCGCACGACGGGGAGCGGCTCGGTGACGCCCGCGGTGAGGGACGCGCCCTCGACGACGAACGAGGAGCCGTCGGCGGCGTTCAGCGTGAGGGTGGTGGTGAACGCGCGGTCCTGCGTGGACGCGGCGACCGTGGTCACCCAGGGGCTGACGTGGTTCGACGTGCCGGCGGTCGGGCCGGAGTTGCCGGCCGACGCCGCGACGAACACGCCCGCGTCGGTCGCGTTGAGGAACGCCAGCTCGATCGGGTCGGTGACGTTGCTGCCGCCGGAGATCGAGTAGTTGATGGCGTCGACCTCGTCCTCGATGGCCTGCTGCACGGCGGCGACCAGGTCGGACGTGTAGCCGCCGCCCGGGCCGAGCGCCTTGTACTCGACGATCTTCACGCCCGGGGCGATGCCCTGGACCTTGTCGATGTCGGCGTCGATCATCGGGTCGGTGACGACGTTGCCGGCGGTCGTGCCGGACGTGTGCGAGCCGTGGCCCTCCGCGTCACGGGCGGTGCCCTGGTGCAGGTACGACGGGTTGTTGGCGTCGTAGAACTCGGTGAATGAGTAGCCGCCGACGAGCTTGTCGTTGCACTCGAACGGGTCGACCTCGTCCGTGAGCGGGTTGTCGCCGTAGTTGCACTCGAGCTCGGGGCCGTCGTAGGGGGTCAGGTTGCCCTGGTCCTCGAACGACTCGTGCTCGGGCCACAGGCCGGTGTCGATGTTGCCGAGGACCAGGCCGTCGCCCGCCTCGGCGGTGGTGCCGAACAGGTCGTAGGCGGCGTCCGCGTTGATGAACGCGGGGCTGGAGTCCGTCAGCGGCTTCTCCAGGGTGTTCTCCTGGACGGCGACGACGCCGGGGACCTCGAGGAGGGCGGCGATCTGGTCGCCCGGGACCATCGCGGCGACGCCGCCGTAGACGGTGTCGAACTCCTGGACGATCTTGGTGCCGGGGACGGCGTCCTTGACGTCGGCGGAGATCTCCGCGGTCTGGTCGGCCACGTACCCGCGGTACCGGCGCTCGGCGGCGCTGGAGCCGGCGAGCGACTTCCCCGTGACGGCGGGGCTGGTCGCGTCGTACTTCGGCAGCGAGCCGTCGTAGGAGGCCACGGCGTCGAGGTCGTACTTGACCATGACGGGGACCTTCTTGGACGACGTCAGCTCGAGCAGCGCCGGGTCGGTCTCGACCAGGGCGCTCGAGGGCGCCTTGGGGGCGTTCTTCTCGTGCGACGTGACGACGGGCTGCTCGGCGGCGAGCTCCAGGTCGTCCGGGTCGACGGCCGCGCTCGCCCCGGTGGCGGCGAACGAGGTGATCACCAGCGCGGCGCCCGAGGTGGTGGCGGCGAGCCGGATCAGGGACGGGTGTCTCCGTAAGCGCACGGTGCGCTCCCTTCGTGTCGGTCATGACAAGACCTCCGCGTCAGGGATGCCACGGCGTTGTGACGGTGCCCGGCGACGGACGTCTGAAGGAAACGTAGAGCATCTGTGATGCAGGCAACAGTCAGAAGTGTTTCCGGGATGTTTCCCCGGCGCCCTCGGGGCCCGGCCCGGGCCACCCGGGACGGGCGATCAGGCGGGCGCTCAGCGCACCATGCTGTGCCCCTGCACGGCGGTGAGCCGCGCCTTCACGCTGAGCAGGGTCTCGATGATGAGGTCCTCGCGGCCGTCGCCGAGCCGGCTGATGGGGACGGCGACGCTGAGGGCGTCGACCGAGTGCTGGCTGAAGGGGAGGGCGACGCCGAAGCAGCGCACGCCCAGGCACGACTCCTCGCTCTCGGTGGCGTACCCCTGCTCGGCCGCGCGGTCGATGATGTCGAGCACCGCGTCCTTGTCGGTGGTGGTCCGCGACGTGATCGCGGTGATGGAGGTCGGCACGTGGTCGGCGCGCTCCTCGGCGGGCAGCTCGGCGAGCAGGGCCCGCCCGAGCGACGTCGCGTAGGCGGGCAGGCGGCGTCCGACGGCGGAGTGCATGCGCAGGGGGTGCACGGACTCGCGCTTGGCCGTGTAGATGACGTCGGAGCCGTCGAGGCGGCCGAGGTGGACGGTCTCGCCGGTGGCGCCGGCGACCTCGTCGAGCACGGCGGCGGCACGGGCGAGCACGGGGTCGCCGTCGAGGTAGGCGGAGCTGACGACGAGCGAGTGGATGCCGAGCTGGAAGATGCTCCCGGTGGGGTCGGTCTGAAGCCAGCCGCGGTCGACCATGGTGCGCAGGAGCGCGTGGAGGCTGCTCTTGGGGATGCCGAGCCGCGTGGAGAGCTGGAGCTGCGTGCCGGGGCCGTGGGCGGCGATCTCGTCGAGGAGGTCGAGGGCGCGCGCGGCGGACTTCACGGGTCCGGCGCCGGCGGCGCCGGTCTGCTCCTTGGTGAGCTCCTGCTGCAGCGACATGGGCGTTCTCCTTCGGTCACGCGTCCCCGGGTCGTCCGGGTCCGGCCCGGAGGGTGGATCCACCGTACCGCGAGTTCGCATACATGGACAGGTTTCCACCCCTTGACTCCCGGAGCGGTCTCGCCCTATCGTCAGACCAGTTCACATAGACGAACGCAGTTCACGAATCGAGGTTGCTTTGTGATTCATGTTCGATACTCCAGCTCGCCGTCCACGGCTGAGACCGCCACCACCGCAGAGCTGCGGGAGGCGTACCTCATCGAGGAGCTCTTCGTCCCCGGCGAGGTCCGCGGGACCTACACGCACGACGAGCGCCTCCTGGTCGGCGGCGCCGTCCCCGGGACCGGGCAGCTCGACCTGCCCGCCTGGACCGAGGTCCTCGGGGTCGGCTCCCACCTCGAACGACGCGAGCTCGGCGTCGTCAACGTCGGCGCCGCGGGCCACGTCGTCGTCGACGGCGAGAAGTTCGAGCTCGACCACCTCGACGGCCTCTACGTCGGCCGGGGGAGCGAGGTGTCCTTCACCGGCGCCGACGCCGCCTTCTACCTCGTGTCCGCCCCCGCGCACGCGACCTACCCGACGCGCTTCCTCGGCCACGGGGAGGTCGAGCCCGTCGCGCTGGGTTCCGCCGACGCGGCGAACGAGCGCCACCTGTTCCGCTACGTCTGGGGCCAGGAGGTCGAGACGTCCGTCCTCCAGTTCGGCGTCACCGTCATCGCCCGCGGGTCCGTGTGGAACACGTTCCCCCCGCACCTGCACGAGCGGCGCACCGAGGTCTACTGCTACGTCGACCTCGACGAGCAGGACCGCGTGTTCCACCTCATGGGGCGCCCCGGCGAGACCCGCCACCTCGTGGTCCGCGACCGCGAGGCCGTCATCTCCCCGCCCTGGTCCATCCACTCCGGGGCGGGCACCGGCTCGTACGCCTTCATCTGGGCGATGGCCGGCGAGAACAACACGTACACCGACCTCAGCCCCGTCGCGGTGGAGGAGCTGTGACCTCGCCCTTCGACCTCACGGGCCGCTGCGCGGTCGTCACCGGGGCCGGTCGCGGCCTCGGCCGGGCGGTCGCCGTCGGCCTCGCCCGCGCCGGCGCGGACCTCGTCCTGCTCGGCCGCCCCGGCCGCCAGGAGGCCACCCGTGACGAGGTCGCCGCGGCCGGCGCCAAGGTCGACGTCGTCGACCTGGACGTCGCCGACCTCGACGCCGTCGAGGAGGTCGCCGCGGACCTGCACCGCACCCGCCAGGTCGACGTCCTCGTCAACAACGCCGGGATCATCGACCGCGCCGACTCCGTCGACGTCGACCGCGACGCCTGGCAGCGGGTCCTCGACGTCAACCTCTCCGGGCTGTTCTTCCTCACCCAGCAGCTCGGCGCGCCGATGGTCGCACGCGGCCACGGCAAGGTCGTCAGCATCGCCAGCCTGCTGTCGTTCCAGGGCGGCCTGCGGGTCGCGTCGTACGCGGCGAGCAAGCACGGCGTCGCGGGCCTGACCAAGGCGCTCGCCAACGAGTGGGGGCCGCACGGCGTCCAGGTCAACGCGATCGCCCCCGGCTACATGGTCACCGACAACACCACGGCGCTCCGCGAGGACGCGGACCGCTCGCGGTCCATCCTCGAGCGCATCCCCGCCGGCCGCTGGGGCACGCCCGAGGACGTCGCGGGCGCGGCCGTGTTCCTCGCCTCGCCGGCCGCCGACTACGTCAACGGCCACGTGCTGGTCGTCGACGGCGGCTGGATGGCCCGCTGACCACCTCCCCGACCGTCCCACCCACCCCGCACACCCCCGACCGTCCCACCCGAGTCGACGAGCACCGCACCGTCGCGGTGCCCACCACGTCGGTCCCACCGCCGCACCCCGGCACCTGAAGAAATCGAGGAAGACAATGAGGTTCACTTCTCGACCCGCCGCCGCCGTCATCGGCGTCACCCTGGCGGCCACCGCCCTGACGGGCTGCACCGAGGAGGCCGTCGGCTCCGCCGGCCCCACCGAGGCGGCCGGCGCCTGCGACCCCGCGGACGTCACGCTCGTCGGCCAGGTCCGCAACGAGTCCAACCCCTACGAGGCCGCGTGGCTGGACGGCGGCGACGCGTTCGCCGAGCAGGTCGGCCTCACCCAGGAGCGGCTCACCTACGACGGCGACTCGACCCGCCAGCAGGAGCAGATCAGCCAGCTCCTCGCGGGCGACACCGACTGCCTCGTCATGAACGTCCTGCCCAACGGCGACTCCGACACCCCGCCGATCGTGGAGGGGGCCGAGGCCGCCGGCGCGTTCCTCGTCACCCAGTGGAACAAGCCGGCCGACCTCGCCGTCACCGACTACGACCAGTGGCTGAGCCACATCACGTACGACGGCGTCGCGTCGGGCAAGCAGATCGGCGACGCGCTCGCGGAGGCCATCGGCGGCTCGGGCGGGATCGTCGCCCTCCAGGGCATCCTCGACACCGGCGCCGCCAAGGACCGGTTCGCGGGCCTGGAGGAGTCGCTGGCGGCGAACCCGGACGTCGAGCTGCTCGACGACCAGACCGCCAACTTCTCCCGCGCGGAGGCGCTGGAGGTCACCAAGACGCTGCTCACCAAGCACGGTGACGACGTCAAGGGCATCTGGGCCGCCAACGACGACATGGCGCTCGGCGCGCTGGAGGCCCTCCAGCAGGCGGGCCGTACCGACGTCGCCGTGGTCGGCATCGACGCCGTGCCGGACGCGCTCACCGCGATCGAGGACGGCACGATGACCGCCACCGTCTCCAGCGACGGCCCGTGGCAGGGCGGCATCGGCCTCGCCATCGGCTACTGCGTCGCCACCGGCGAGCTCGCCGTGGAGGACATCGCCGACGACGACCGTGCCTGGTTCGCCGAGCAGTTCCTCATCACGAGCGACAACGTCGCGGACTTCACGTCGCCGGAGACCTCCGCCGCCGACTTCGAGTGCTCAGGCGTGTTCAGCCGCTCGCAGGGTCCGATCTCGTGACCGTGACATCCCCCGCCGACGCCGAGGTCGTGGCCTCGCGACGCCCCCGCGCCCGGCGGGGGGTGTCGCTCCGTGACACCGGCCCGTCGATCGCGCTGGTCGTCGTGGTCGTCGTCTTCGCGGCCCTCAGCCCGGGCTTCCGGACGCTGTCCAACGTGCAGAACGTCATGGACGCCGCCGCGGTGCTCGCGGTCGTCACGTGCGGCGTGACGTTCGTGCTCATGACGGGGTCGATCGACCTGTCGGCCCCCGGCATCATGGGCGCCTCCGCGATCGCGGTGGCGCTGCTGGTGGCGAACAACCGCAACGACCTCGACCTCGGGCTGCTCGGTGTCGTCGTGGCGGTGCTGCTGGCGGCGGCCCTCGGCTGTCTGAGCGGCCTCGCGCTGGTGGCGCTCAAGGTGCCGTCCTTCATGACCACGCTCGGCGTCTCCGCCGTGGGCCTGGGCGTGGCCACCCTGATGTTCGCGGGCGTGCAGCCCAACATCACCGACGGCATGCTCGAGGGCTGGGCGGTCGACCGGACCCTCGGCCTGTCCCACCTCACCTGGATCGCCGTCGCCTGCGTGCTCGTGGGCTGGTCGGTGCAGCGCTGGACCCGGCTCGGCCGGTACGCGTACGCCATCGGCGGCGCGGAGGAGGTGCTCGCGCTCTCCGGGGTGCGGGTCGCCCCGTACAAGGTCGCGGTGTTCACGATGGCGGGCGCGTTCTACGGGCTCGCCGGCGTGATGGTGACCAGCCAGCTCGGCGCCGGGCTCGTCCAGGCGGGCAAGGGCTACGACTTCTCCGCCATCACGGCGGCCGTGGTCGGTGGCACCCTGCTCTCCGGCGGCCGGGGCGGCGTCCTGCACTCCACCGTCGGCGTCCTGCTCGTCACGGTGCTCACCAACGGCCTCGTGCAGGTCGGCGTGAGCCCGTACTGGCAGGGCGGCGTCCAGGGCCTCATCGTCGTCGCGGCCGTCGCGGCCGCGGTCATCCCCCAGCGTCGTAGGAACCAGGTGACGAAGTGACCATGAACCTGCAGATCGAGCCCGACGCGCACGTCCCGGCCGTCGCCCCCGCCCTGGAGGTCCGCGGGCTGGTCAAGCACTTCCCGGGCGTCAAGGCGCTCGACGGCGTCGACCTGGTGGTGCACCGGCACGAGGTGCTGGGGCTCGCGGGGGAGAACGGCGCCGGCAAGTCCACGCTGCTCAAGGCCCTCGTGGGTCTGGTGCGGCCCGACGCCGGGCAGATCCTCGTGCGCGGCCAGGAGGTGCGGCTGCGCAGCATCGTCGACGCCGCCGACCACGGCATCGGCATGGTGTTCCAGGAGCAGTCGCTCGTCCCCAACCTCACCGTGGCCGAGAACATCGTGCTCGGCAGCGAGGGGCCGGGCGTGCGCCGCGGGATCTACCGCTGGGACACGATGCGCGCGCTGGCCCAGGAGCAGCTCGACAAGATCGGGTCGCCCGTCGACCCCCTCGCCCGCACCGACTCGCTCTCCTTCGCCGACCGGCAGATGGTCGAGATCGCGAAGGTGCTGCGCATCGAGGAGCGCACCAGCCACCCGCCGGTGATCATCCTCGACGAGCCGACGTCCGTGCTGGAGCCCCAGGAGATCGACGCCCTGTTCACGCAGGTGCGGCGGCTGCGCGAGTTCGCGTCCGTCGTGTTCGTCTCGCACCGGCTCGACGAGGTGCTGGACGTGTGCGACCGGGTGGCCGTGCTGCGCGGCGGCCGGTCCGTGGGGGAGGTCGCCGCCGACGGTGCCGAGCCCGCCGAGCTGCACCGCCTCATGATCGGCGCCACCAGCTCCGACGACCACTACCACGGCGCCGCCGCCGCGACCTCCGACGAGCCCCGCACCCCCCGCCTGGTGGTGCGCGGCCTGACCGGCGCGACGTTCCGCGACGTCGACCTCGACGTCCACGCCGGGGAGATCGTCGGCATCGTGGGCGTGCACGGCTCGGGCCGCGAGGACGTCTGCCGGGCGCTGTTCGGCGCCGAGCCCACCACCGCCGGGCAGGCCACGCTCGACGGCGAGGCGCTCGACCTGTCCGGCACCCGCGCCGCGTGCGCCGCCGGCATCGGGTACGTCCCCGCCGAGCGCAAGACGGAGGGCATGGTCGGGCCGATGTCGGTCTCCGACAACATGCTGCTCACCAAGCAGGACGCGCGGTGCGCGGGCCCGATCGTGCGGCCCCGCAAGCAGGCCCGGCTCGTCGACACCTGGATCGAACGGCTGTCGATCCGCACCCCGCACCGCTCCACCGCCATCGGGCGGCTGTCCGGCGGCAACCAGCAGAAGGTCGTCCTCGCCCGCTGGCTCGTCGCCGGCGACGTGCGGCTCCTCCTGCTCGACCACCCCACGCGCGGCCTCGACGTCGGCGCACGCTCCGAGGTGTACCGCCTCATGCGCGAGCTCGCGGCCGGCGGCGTCGCCACCGTGCTGCTCGCCGACAGCCTCGAGGAGGCGATCGGCATGTCCGACCGGATCGTCGTCATGAGCGACGGCCGCGCGACCGCGGAGGTCGCCGCCCCCGCGGGCGCCAAGCCGACCCCGCTCGACCTCGTCAAGGAGATGGTCTGACCGTGTCCACGTCCGTCCTCACCCCGGCGGCCGCACCGGCGACCGTCGTCGCCCGCCCCACCGTGGGCCAGCGCGTGACCTCGTTCATGCCGGTCATAGCGCTGGTCGCCCTGCTGGGCGCCCTCGCCGTCGCCGACCCCGGGTTCCTGTCGCAGTCCAGCCTCACGGCCGTGGTGCGCACCGCCGCCCCGCTGGTCGTGCTCGCCGCCGGGGCCACCGTCGTCGTCCTGTGCGGCGGCATCGACCTGTCGATCGCCGCCCTGTGCTCGCTCGCCACCGTGCTGTTCGCGATGTGGCTGCCCGACCTCGGCGGTGCGACCATCCTCGCGGTGGTCGCCGCCACCGCGGTCCTCGGCGCCGTGCAGGGCCTCGCGCACGTCCTGCTGCGCATCCCGTCGTTCATCGTCACCCTGGGCGGCATGAGCATCTTCGCGGCGGTCGCCCTGGTGATCTCCGACGCCGGCCCGATCCGGGTCGTCGACCGGGACACCACCGCGTGGCTCGACCTCTACCTCGCGGGCGTCGTCCCGATGGCGTTCGTCGTCGCGCTCGTCGTGGTGGCCGCGATCTCCGTCGTCCTGCGGCTCACCCCGCTGGACAGCTGGGTGCGGGCCATCGGCTACTCCGAGTCCGCGGCCCGGCTCGCCGGCTCCCCGGTGGACCGGGTCAAGGTCGCCGCGTTCACCGTCTCCGGCGCGTGCGCCGGCCTCGCCGCCGTCATGCTCGTGTCCCGCAACTTCAGCGGCAGCCCCACCATGGCGGACAACCTGCTGCTCCCCGCCGTCGCCGCCATCGTCGTCGGCGGCACCGCCATCACCGGCGGGCACGGCTCGGTGTGGCGCAGCCTCGCCGGGGCGCTCGTCGTCACCCTGCTCCGCGTGGGGCTGCCCATCGTGGGCGTCCCGTCCGCCTGGGAGCAGATCCTCTACGGCGCGATCATCGTCGCGGCCGTCGCCCTCACCCTGGACCGGTCGAAGCTGCAGATCATCAAGTAGCCGTCCCGCGCACCGACCCGAGACCCTGACCATCCCGAACCCCGGAAGGCCCCTCATGTCCGCGAGCTCCCCCCTCCTGCCCGCCGTCTCGTCGTTCCTGTCCTCCCCCAAGCAGCTGCTCATCGACGGCGAGTGGGTCGACGCCAAGGACGGCCAGACCTTCGCGACCGTCAACCCCGCCACCGAGGACGTCCTCGTCCAGGTCGCGCAGGCGTCCGCCGTGGACGCCGACCGTGCCGTCGTCGCGGCCCGCACCGCGTTCGAGCACGGCTCGCCGTGGTCCCGCATGACCCCCCGCGAGCGTTCCCACCTGCTGTGGCGCATCGGCGACATGATCGAGGACCGCGCCGAGGAGTTCGCGCAGCTCGAGTCGCTCGACAACGGCAAGTCCCTGGCGTCCGCCCGCGGCGACGTCGGCGTCGCCGCCGAGCTGTTCCGCTACTTCGCGGGCTGGGCCACCAAGATGGAGGGCACCTCCATCCCCATGTCCGTGCCCGGCAAGCAGTTCCACGCCTACACGCGCCGCGAGGCGATCGGCGTCGTCGCCGGCATCGTGCCCTGGAACTTCCCGCTCACCATGGCCGCGTTCAAGGTGGTCCCCGCGATCACCGCCGGGAACACGGTCGTGCTCAAGCCCGCCGAGCAGACCCCCCTGACCGCGCTGCGGCTCGGCGAGCTCCTGCTGGAGGCCGGCGTCCCCGCGGGCGTCGTCAACGTCCTGCCCGGGTTCGGCGACGCGGGCGCCGCGCTCGTGGACCACGCCGGCGTCGACAAGGTCGCGTTCACCGGCTCCACCGAGGTCGGCAAGAAGATCGCCGCCGGCGCGTCGAAGAACCTCAAGAAGGTCTCCCTCGAGCTCGGCGGCAAGGCCCCCAACATCGTGTTCGCCGACGCCGACCTCGACGCCGCCATCGCCGGCGCGGCGCTCGCGGGCTACTTCAACGAGGGCCAGTGCTGCGTCAACGGGTCGCGCCTGTACGTGCAGCGCTCCGTGTTCGACGAGGTCGTCGAGGGCGTCGCCGCGGCGGCGCGCGCCATCACGGTCGGCGACGCGTTCGACCCGGCCACCACGATGGGGCCGCTCGTGTCCGCCGAGCAGCACGAGAAGGTCATGGGCTACGTGCGCGGCGCGGTGTCCGACGGCGCGAGCGTCGTCGCGGGCAGCCCCGACCCGGCCGCCGACCGCGGGTACTTCTTCAGGCCCACGCTCATCACCGACGTCACCGAGCAGATGGCCGTCCAGACGGACGAGATCTTCGGCCCGGTCGTCACCGCGATCCCGTTCGACACGGAGGACGAGGTCGTGGCCGCGGCGAACAACACCGTCTACGGCCTGGCCGCGGGCGTGTGGTCGAAGGACCTCGGCACGGCCCACCGCGTCGGCGGGCGCCTGCGCGCCGGCACGGTGTGGCTCAACACCTGGCACGCCGACGACGTCACCCTCCCGCGGGGTGGCTACAAGCAGTCCGGCTGGGGCCGCGAGCTCGGCTCGTTCGGCCTCGACGACTACACCGAGCTCAAGACGGTGATCGCCGAGCTCCGGTGAGCCCGCGCACCCGCGACGACGCGGGTGCGCACCCACGGAAGAACCCGACACGGCCTGGACGGCCGGCCCCGACCCGGGGCCGGCCGCCCGGTCCGTCGTCGTGCCCGAGAAACGCATGCGAAAGGGATTCGACGATGAACCTGTTCCGCAGATCCGACCGGCCGCGTGGTGCGCGCCGCAGACTCCGGGCGCCGGCCCGCCTGGCGGCCATGGTGGCCGCCGTCGCCGTGCTGGCACCCCTGAGCGGTGGCGTCGCCACCGCCGCCCCCGCCGCGGCGGCGCCCGGCTCCGTCGACGACGGCGTGCTGCGCGTCCTGCTGTTCTACAAGCCCAACTTCCACGCGTCGAACGTGCAGGCCCGCCAGGCCGTGCGCGACCTCGCGACGCAGCTCGGCACGGAGCACGGCCAGCAGGTCGACGTCCAGGAGACGGACGACCCCGCGGCCTTCACCCCGGCGAACCTCGCCACCAAGGACGCGGTGGTGTTCGCCCAGACCGGCGGCGTGCTGTTCAACGTCGAGCAGCGGGCCGCCCTGGAGGCGTACATCCGCGGCGGTGGCGGCTACATGGGCCTGCACTACGCCGGCTGGTCCGTCGGCCAGAGCGAGCACGACGTCAACCCGTTCTACGCGAAGCTGGTCGGTGCGGTGTCCGAGGGGCACCCGGAGAACCCGGCCGTGCGCTCCGGCCGGGTGCTCGTCAAGGACGCCGACCACCCGCTGACGCAGGGCGTCCCCGCGACGTTCACGCGCAGCGACGAGTGGTACGACTGGCTGGTCAACCCGGCCCAGGACGTGCGGGTGCTGCTGGAGGTCGACGAGACCTCCTACGGCATGGGCAACCTGGGCACGAGCCACCCGGTGACGTGGTGCCAGGAGATCGACGAGGGCCGGTCCTGGTACACGGGCATGGGTCACGAGGGCACGGCGTACTCCGAGGCGCCGATGCTCGCGCAGATGAAGAACGGCCTCGCGTTCTCCGCGGGCCTGGTCACCGCGGACTGCTCGCCGCCCGCCAAGGACGTCGAGGGCTCGTGGAGCGGGGTCACCCCGTGGCCGCTGGTCCCGATCAACGCGGCGCTGACGTCCGACGGCCGCGTGCAGTCCTTCGGCAGCGTGTCGTCGGGCTGCACCGACACCACGCCGTACGACTTCGGCGGCAACTCGTGCGTCACGCAGGGCGGCCAGATGGAGATCGACGTCTGGGACCCGGCCGAGCAGCGCACGCTCGACAACGTCGCCGACGGCGTCGTACCGAACCACACGTACACCGACCTGTTCTGCTCGATGCAGGTGCAGCTCCCGCACCGGCGCGCCACCCTGACCGTGGGCGGTGACGACGGCCTCGGCGGCAACGCCCCGAACGACGCGGCGATCGGCGTGACCAGCTGGACCACCAACCAGGGCCTGCGCGACGAGGCCCCGATGCACTACCCGCGCTGGTACCCCACGGGGACCACGCTGCCCGACGGCTCCGTCGTCGTGCAGGGCGGCAGCCTCAAGGGCGGCCCGGGTGGTCCGGGCGTCCTCACCCCGGAGATCTACACCCCGGACGAGGGCAGCTCGTGGCAGCTCCTCACCGGCGCCACCAGCGCGGCGGCGTACGGCGACGGCGGGAACGGCAACGGTCCCGACGAGAACCGCTGGTGGTACCCGCGCGCGTTCGTCGCGCCCGGCAACGGCAACGTCTTCAACATCACCGGCACCCAGATGTACGAGCTCGACCCGTCCGGCGACGGCGAGGTGATCCTGCGGGGCACCCTGCCGGCGGCGGTCGCCAGCCAGGGCGGCCTCGGCAACCCCGTGGGCGCCACCTCCACCGCGACGATGTACCGGCCCGGCAAGATCCTCCAGGTCGGTGGCGGCTGGTGGGCCAACGGCGGCGGCCCCGCCGGCGCCCGCGCCGGCTTCACCGTCGACATCACCGGGGGCACCGACGCCCCGGTGGTCGAGGCCACCCAGCCCATGACGTACGCCCGCCACTGGGCCACGTCCACCGTGCTGCCCGACGGCGACGTCATCGTCACCGGCGGCTCGCGGGACAACAACGGCAACGGCGGCTACGTCACCAACGCCGAGATCTGGGACCCCGAGACCGGCGAGTGGACCGTCGTGGACGTGCCGTACCAGCACGCCCGCCTCTACCACTCCACCGCGCTGCTCCTGCCCGACGGCCGCGTCATGGTCGGCGGCGGCGGCACCCCCGGCCCCCGCAACTACACGGACGTCGAGTTCTACTCCCCGGCGTACCTGTTCGACGGCGACGAGCCGGCGGTGCGCCCGCAGGTGTCCGACGTGCCCGCCCGCCTCGGCTACGACGGCGTGTTCGACGTGCAGGCCGACGTCGACGTCTCCCGCGTCACCCTGGTCCGCAACGGGTCCGTCACGCACGGGTTCAACAACGACCAGAACTTCCAGGACCTCGCGTTCGCGCAGGACGGCGACACGGTGACGATCGAGACGCCGGTCGACGGCACGTACGCCCCGCCCGGTGCGTACATGCTGTTCGTGTTCGACGCCGACGGCACCCCGTCGGTCGCGGACATCGTCCAGATCGACCCCGAGGTCGCGATGGACGTGCGCCCCGCGCACCTGGTCGACCAGTTCGAGTACCCGCGCCTGCCCGCCGAGTGGCGGTCGGCGAACCCGCCGGCCGTCGTCGACGTCGCGCCGGGCAACGGCCGCATGTCGCCGTGGGAGGTCGACGACGCGGTCCAGCTGGTCCGCGCCGCCGCGCCCAGCCAGGGCGGCCTCGGGCTGACCGGCTACCACCTGGCGGTGGGGGCCGACGGGTCGCTGACCCGCACGGTCAAGGGCCTCGACCCGGGCCGCGAGTACCGGGTGTCGCTGCGCTACGCCCGGGACAGCCGGTCCGCCGGCACGCAGGCGGGCACGGCGACGCTCACCGTCGGGGACCTCGCCGCGACCCTCACCGCGGGGACGGACGTGTCCTCGCAGACGCGCTTCGCCTCGTACGTGGGGACGTTCGTCGCCGACGGACGCTCGCAGGACCTGACGATCGCCGCCGGTGAGTCCGGTGCGGGCGTCATGGTCGACGACCTGGTCGTCGTCGGCGTCGACCCCGGCGCCTCCGACGTCCCGGTGCGCTGGGAGTTCGAGGAGGGCGCGGGCACGTCCGCGGCCAACACCGGCACGGACGCCACGGTGGGCGCCGCGACGCTCACCGGCACGACCGGCTGGAGCGAGGACGGCGTGCACGGCGGCGCGGTGAACCTCGCCGGCGGCGGCAACGCCAACGCCGTCGACCTGCCGGACGACCTGCTCCGCGGCGAGGACGCCTTCACCACGTCGTTCTGGGTGAAGCCGGACACGAAGGCGAACTGGATCGGGCTTTTCCACCTCGGTGACGGTCTGGGGGACGCCGGGAGCTTCTTCCAGATCCAGATGCAGACGCAGGCCGCGGGCGGCACCGGGCTCGCGGCGACGTTCAAGGCGAAGGGCGCCGCGCTCCAGGAGCGCGTCTACGCCACGCCGACGAAGGACGTCGCGGCGGGGGCGTGGAACCACGTCGCGTTCACGCGGCAGGGTGCCACCGGCACGCTGTACCTGAACGGGCAGCGCATCGCGTCGCGTTCCGACCTCACGATCGACATGACGGACGTCGGTCCGACGACGAACAACTGGCTGGGTCGCAACGGCTACCCGGACCCGGCCCTCGACGGCCTGATGGACGACGTGCGGGTGTACACCACCGCGCTGTCGGACGCCGACGTCGCGGCGATCCACGCGGAGGGCTCGGCGCTCGCCACGACCACCGCGGTCACCGTGGAGCCGGGGTCCCCGTCGCCGTTCGGCGAGCCGGTCGACGTCTCGGCCGAGATCTCCGCGGCATCCGGTCCCGCCCCCACGGGCGTGGCCGAGCTGTGGACGGACGGCTCCCGCGTCGGCGGTCAGGTCGACGTGAGCGACGGCGCGGTGCTGTTCACCGACGTGGCGCTCTCGCCCGGCGACCACCAGGTGGAGGTCCGGTTCCTCGCCGACGACGGCTGGCGGGACTCCGCGCACACCGTGGAGCACACGGTGGAGCGGCCGCCGCCCGGTGAGGGCACGCCGATCCGCTACACGTTCGACGAGGGGCAGGGGTCGACGGCCGCCAACACGGGCCTGGACTCCTCGGTCGGGGCGGCGACGCTCACCGGGGCGGCCGGCTGGACGCCGGCCGGGAAGTTCGGCTCCGCGCTGAACCTGCCCGGTGGCGCGTCCGGCACGGGCAACCAGGTCCGGCTGCCGGACGACATCGAGGCGGGCATGGACGACCAGTTCAGCGTCTCGCTGTGGGCACGTCCGGACGCGCTGCCCACGTGGGTGCCGCTCCTGCAGATCGGCAGCAGCACGGACACGTTCTTCCTGCTGCAGTCCAACACGCAGGCGAACGGCGCCACGGGCTTCGCGGCGACGTTCAAGGCGCCGGGCACCCCGGGCGCGGCCCAGGAGCGTCTGGTCCTCGGGCAGGGCAAGGACCTGCCGCTGAACCAGTGGACGCACGTGGTGTTCACCCAGAGCGGGTCCGTCGGGAAGATCTACTTCGACGGCGTGCTCCAGGGGACCCGCACCGACTTCACCCTCGACGTCGGTGACGTCGGCGTCGGCGGCCGGACGACGATGAACCTCATCGGCGGCACGAGCTGGCCCGACGGACGCTGGGACGGTCTCGTGGACGACTTCCGGATGTTCGGCTACGAGCTGACCGCCGAGCAGGTGGCCGAGCTCACCGCCGGCCCGCCGGTGAACGCGGCGCCCGTGGGGGCCGCCGACGCCTGGGGGACCGTCCAGGACGAGCCGTTGACGGTGGACGCGCCCGGAGTGCTGGCGAACGACACCGACGTCGACGGGGACGACCTGACGGCGACGGGGCTCACGCAGCCGGCGCACGGCACGGTCGTGCTGGCGGCGGACGGGTCGTTCACGTACACGCCGGACGACGGGTACTGGGGGACGGACACGTTCACCTACACCGCGTCGGACGGCACGGCGACGTCGGCCGCGACGACCGTGACGATCACCGTGGAGGAGGGCGAGCAGCCGCCGGTCAACACCGTGCCGGAGGCGTCCGGCGACGCGTACGACGCCGTCGGCGGTCAGCCGCTGACGCTGCCGGCGCCGGGCGTGCTCGCCAACGACACGGACGCCGACGGCAACGTGCTGACGGCCGCGGCCGTCACGCAGCCCGCCAACGGCACGGTGACGCTGGAGGCGGACGGCTCGTTCACCTACACGTCCGACGACGGGTTCTCCGGCAAGGACGTCTTCACCTACCGGGCCGACGACGGCCAGGACCGGTCGGCACCGGCGACGGTGACGATCACGGTGAAGTCGCCGGCGGTCACGGCCGTCGCCGGGGTCGCCCTGCCGATCACCTACGGCACGGCGGGCAGCGTGTCCGTGGCGGTGTCGCCGGCGACGGCGACGGGCGTGGTGGAGCTGCGGGACGGCTCGACGACGCTCGTGCAGGCCGCGGTCGCGGACGGGCGGGGCACGCTCGTCCTGGCGGCGGGCTCCCTGCCGCCGGGCACCCACGACCTCGTGGTCCGCTACGGGGGTGACGCCGACCACCGGTCGTCGTCGTCCACGGTGCGGGTCGTCGTGGAGAAGGTGCTGCCGACCCTCGAGGTCTCGGCCACGAGGGTGAAGAAGACGGCCGTCGTCGACGTGGTGCTCACCGCGCCGTACGACGTGCCGGTCACCGGGGAGGTGCGGGTCGTCGTCGACGGCGGGCCGACCCTCGTCGGCACGGTGACGGACGGCCGGGCCTCGTTCGAGGTGCCCAGGGACGGCAAGGACCTCACCCTGACGGCGACCTACCGGGGCAGCGACACCGTCCTGGCGTCGCAGGCCCGGGTGACCGTCCGGGTGCAGTGAACGACGGCGTGGGCCCGCAGGAGCGATCCTGCGGGCCCACGCCGTTCGTCGTGCTCCCGGCCGGTCGCGTGTGCGACCGGCCGGGCGTGCGGGTCAGTCGTCGGCGAGCGCCGCGACGACGCCGGCGCGGCTGGAGTCCTCGCTGGCCAGGACGCCGCCGTTGGCCACGATGTCGGGGGTGATCTCGCTGAAGACCATGCGGACGTCCTGGCGGCGGGCGCCCAGGATCTCGACGGCGCTGTCGGCGACGGCCTGGGCGAACTCGCGGCGCTGCTCGAGGGTCCGACCGCGCAGCAGCTCGACGGTGATGTTGGGCATGTCTGTCCTCCGGTGGTGGCCGCCCGCGACTCCGATGTTCACGGGACCGACCGTGGTTCATTGACCTGAACCACGGTACGCTCATCCGACGCCCACGTCCATGTTCTCGACCCCAGTTCACATCCTTGACACGATGGCGTGCCGCCTGGTTCGGTGGGCGCACGCCACGACCCCTCGGGAGACTCGATGAAGAGCACCACCCGTCGCGCGACCCTCGCCGGCCTCGCCGCCACCGGGCTCCTCGCCCTGGCCGCCACCCCGGCTCTCGCCCACGTGACCGTCACGCCGTCCACCACCGACGCCGGCGCCACCACCGTGCTGCGCGTCGAGGTCCCCCACGGCTGCGACGGCTCCGCGACCACCGCCGTCGCCGTCCGCCTCCCCGCCGACCTCACCGACGTCAACGCCGCCGGCACCGCCCGCTGGAGCGTCGAGACCACCGCCGACGCCGTCACCTTCACCACCGACGACCCCCTGCCCGACGGCGAGACCGCCGTCGTCGAGCTCAACGCCAACCTCCCCGACACCGTCGGCGCGACCCTCGTGCTGCCCGTCGTGCAGACCTGCGAGGACGGCGAGACCGCGTGGACCGAGGTCGCCGAGGACGGCCAGGACCCGGAGGAGCTCGACCACCCCGCCCCCGTGATCGTCGTGACCGGCGCCGTGGGGGCCGGTGCCGAGGGCGCCACCGACGGCGGCGACGGCGCGGAGGCCGGTGCCGGTGCGGAGGGTGCCGGGTCCGCCGGGCAGGAGGGCGCGGCCGGTGCGGGCGACGACGCCGAGGGTGCTGACGGTGCGCAGGCTGCTGACGGTGCCGGTGACGTGACCTCCGACGCCGGTGCCGAGGCCGCCGCCGCGACGACCGGGGGCGGTGCGATCGGTGCCTGGGTGGTCGTCGGCGCGGTCGGCGTCCTCGTCGGGGGCGTCGTCGTGGCCCGGGTGGTCCGGCAGCGTCGCTCCTCGTCGGCGCCGTGAGCACGCCGGGTGCCGTCGGCTCCGTCGGCCGCGGCGGCCGTGCGAGGCGCGCCGCCCGGCACGACGTCGTGCGCCGCGCCCGGGCGGTCCTGCTGCTGCTCGTCGCCGCGCTGGGGCTGGTCGTCGCGTCGGCGGGCGGCGCGTCCGCGCACGCCACGCTCCGGGACAGCGACCCGGCCCCGGGCGCCGTGCTCGACGTCGCGCCCGAGCAGGTCACGTTCACGTTCGACGAGGCCGTCATCGGCGTCCCCGCGGGGATCCGGGTGTTCGACGCCACCGGCGCGGAGGTGCCGTCCTCGGCCGAGGTCGAGGGCTCCCGGCTCGTCGTCGACCTCGACGGGGAGGTCCCGGACGGCACCCTCGTCGTGCTGTGGCGGCTCGTGTCCTCCGACGGGCACCCGATCGGCGGATCCCTCAGCTTCGCGGTCGGCGCGCCCAGCGCGGTGGTGGACGTCCCCGCGGCCGACGAGGCGCCCGCGACCGAGGCACCGGTGCTGCTGGGTGTCGTCCGCGGCGTCGGGTACGCGGGACTCCTCGCGGGCGTCGGCGTCGCGGCGTTCGTCGTGCTGCTGCTGCCGCCGGACGCCGTCGCGGACCGGGCGCGCGCCCGGCTGCGGGTCGTCGCCCGGGTGGCGGCAGGCGTCGGGGCGCTGGGCTGGGTGGCGGCGGTGCCGCTCGTCGCGCTCTACCAGCTGGGCCTGCCGCCCTCCGCCGTCGGCGACCCGGCCACCTGGTCGGCCCTGGCGCCCGCCGAGCTGGTCGTGCCCGCCGTCGTGCTCGTGGGCCTCGCCCTGGCGGCGGGCGCCCTGCCGCGCTCCACCCCACCCGGGCCGGCGCGCGCCGCCGTCGTCCTGGCGGGCTGTGCCCTCGCGGCCGCCGCCCCCGCGCTCACGGGGCACACGCGCGCGGCGTCGCCGCAGGCGCTGGCCGTGGCCGTGGACGTCCTGCACGTCGCGGCGGGCGCGACCTGGTTCGGCGGCGTCCTCGCGCTCGCCCTCGTGCTGGGCGACCTCGCCCGGGGCGACGCCGGGGCCGTCGTCGTGTCGCGCTTCTCGACGCTCGCCGCAGGGGTGCTCGCCGTGCTGGTGGTCGCGGGCACCGTGCTCGCCTGGCGGGTCGCGGGGAGCTGGGACGCGCTCGCCACGACGTCCTACGGGAGGCTCCTGCTGGTCAAGGTGGCCGTCGTGGCGGTCGCCGTCGGTGTCGCCGCGTGGAACCGGCTCGTGCTCGTGCCGCGGCTGCGCGGCGCGGCCCCCGGCCGGGACGCACGGACCGGACGTCCGCCGTCCGACCTCCTGGTCCGCACCACCCGGGTCGAGGCCGGCCTGCTGGTCGCGGTGCTGCTCGTCACCGGGTTCCTCGTGGACCGCAGCCCGGACCCCGAGGCGTCCGCCGCGCCGACGGCCGCCGCCGACGGCGAGGAGGTCCGGCTCGACACGATCACCGGGGAGGTCACGCTGACGCCGCTCGGCGTCGGGCCCGCCACCGTGACGATCACGATGACCGACGACGCCGGGGCGCCCGCCGAGGGGTACGAGGCGCCGCGGCTCGCGCTGTCGTCGGGTGACGTCGACCTGGGCGAGGTCCCGGTCGTCTCCCTCGGTCCCGGCGTCTACTCCGGGGAGGTCGTCGTCCCCACGACGGGGGAGTGGGACGTGCAGGTGTCCCTGCGCACCACCGAGTTCGACAACCCCGTGCGGACGGTGACGTTCGTCGTCCCCTGACGTCAGACGCCGAGCAGCCCCCGGCGGGTCGCCACCGCGACCGCCTCGGCCCGCCCGGACACCGCGAGCTTCGCGAGGATGTTGGAGACGTGCACGCTCGCCGTCTTCGTCGAGATGAACAGCCGCTCGCCGATCTGCCGGTTCGACAGACCCTTCGCGACCAGGGCGAGCACCTCCTCCTCCCGCTCGGTGAGCGCGGACGACGTGCGCCGGGCCCCCGGGAGCGCGACCCGCGCCCGGCGGGCCCACGCCTGCGCGGCCGCGGCCAGCGGCCGGGCACCCATCCGCTCGGCCTCCGCCAGCGCCTCCAGCGTCTCGCGGGCGCCCGCCTCGACGTCGCCGGCGGCGTGCAGGGCCTGCGCCCACCGCAGCCGGGCCCGCGCGACCTCGTAGCGGTAGCCGTAGCCGAACGCCGACACGGTGGTCTCCCACAGGACGGGGTCGGCCTGCTTCCCGCCGGTCGCGGCGACGACCCGCGCGTGCTCCGCCTCGGCCCGGCACAGCCACGCCTGCCCCTCCGGCCCGAGCGACCCGCCACGCGGGCGGCCCCGCTCCGCGGTGGCGCGCGCGACCTCCAGCAGCGCGTCGGCGCGCCGCCGCCGCTCCGTCTGCACGGGGGCGTCGTCGGCCGCCGCGGACTCCTCCGCGCCGCCCGCCAGCGCCGCCAGGGCGAGCGCCGAGATCCAGATGCGGCCCAGGAAGTACGTGCTCCAGATGGCGCCCAGGTGGTCCACGACCGCCGCCGCGACCTCCACGGCCTCGTCGTGGCGACCCGCCCACGTCAGGGCGTCCACCCGGCAGCCCCCCGCGACCAGCGCGACGAACCCGTCGACCTCCCACACCTCGCGCAGCGCGGCCGTGCGGTCCAGGACGTCGGCGTCCCCGCGGGCGACCGCCGCGTACTGCTGGGCCGCCGTGATCATCGTGGCCTCCGCGGCCGGCACCCCCGCGGGCAGCTCGGTGGGCCGCAGGTCACCGGTCGTGTACCGCAGGATCGCGTCGACCTGCTGCATCCAGATGCCGTGCATGCTGCGGATCGTCGCCGTCTCGCGGGCGCGCTCCAGGCCGCGGCCCAGCACGTCGCACGCCTCGTCGAGCCGGCCCGCGTAGAAGTGCGTCATCGCGAGGTTCGACCAGCAGCGGATCTCCGTGCTGAGGTCGCCCACCTCGCGGGCGCGCTCCAGCGCGGTGAGGACCAGGCGGGCGGCGGTGTCCGGGTCGTCCACCTCGATGATCGCCAGGGACGCCAGGGCGTCCGTCTCGGCCTCCGGGGCGTCGACGTCGTGCGCGACCGCGACCGCCCGCTCCAGGTAGCCGCGCGCCACCTCGTCCTCGTCGCGGTTGAGCTCCACCCGGCCCCGCACGGCGAGCGCGACGGCGAGGTCCGCCGACGGGCCGGGCCCGTCCGGGGCGTCCAGCACCGCCAGCGCCCGGTCGCACTCCGCGGCCGCGTCGTCCGACTCGTCGAGCTCCATGAGGTAGCGGGCGAGGGTGACCCGGACCGACGCCTGCCGCCGTGGCGACGCGTCGAGGGCGGCCGCCGCGCGGCGCGCGAGCTGCGCGGCGCGGGCCGCACGCCCGTGCCGGGAGGCGGCCCCGGCCGCGGCGAGGGCGACGTCCACCCGGTCGGTCCCCACCCGTTCGGCGGCGTCCGGCACCGACTCCCACAGGGACAGCACCTGCTCCAGGTGGCGGAGCTGCTCAGCGGGGGCGAGGAGGTCGTGCGCCGACGCGGCGGCGTCCCACGACGCCTCCAGCGCGGTGGGCAGGTCGTGGCCCTGCAGGGCGTGGTGCGCCCGCTCGGCGGGGGAGCCGAGCGACGGGTCGTCCTGGAGCGCCGCGAGGTAGGCGCGGTGCGTCGACGCGCGCTCACCCGGCAGCAGGTCGAGGTAGAGCGCCTCGGCGAGCAGGGCGTGCCGGAACGCGAGGTTGGCCTGCTCGACGCCGAGCACCTGCTGCTCCACGGCGTCGCGCAAGGCCTCCACGGCCGTGCCGCCCTCCAGCCCGGGCGTGCGCGCCGCCGCGGCGAGCAGCAGGTCCTCCCGGACCTGCCGGCCCCCCACGGACGCGAGGCGGACCAGGTCCTGCACGGTGTCGGGGAGCCGTGCGAGGCGGGCGTGGAGGATGTCGGCCAGCGTCCACGGCAGGGTGCCGGCGGGCCCGGCCGCCACCAGCTCCTCCGCGAAGAACGCGTTGCCCTCGGACCGGCGCAGCACCGCGGCGAACTCCGCGTCCGGCAGGGGCGCGTCGTTGATCGCCGTGGTGAACTCCCGCAGCTCGGCGGGCGTGAACGTGGCGAGCTCGTCGTGCTCCACCCGCTCCAGGCGGTGCAGTTCGGCGACGAGAGGGCGCAGCGGGTGGCGGCGGTCGACGTCGTCGCTGCGGTACGTGCCCACGACCAGCAGGTGCTCCGAACGCAGCCGGGCGGCGAGGAACCGCAGGACGTCCCGGGTGGACGGGTCGGCCCAGTGCAGGTCCTCCACGAACAGCACCAGCGGTGCCCCCGGTCTCCCGGCCGACGCCAGGGCCCCGGCGATGCCGTCGAGCAGGGGGAGGCGCTCGGCGTGGTCGTCCCGGCCCGTGCCGGGCGTCCGGGCCGGGTCCAGCAGACGCGCCAGCGCCGGACGTTCGGCGACGGTCTGCGCGACGCCACCACCGTCGCGCAGGAGGCCCAGCGCCTCCGTGAACGGCAGGTACGGGATGCCGACGTCGCCCAGGTCCAGGCAGTGCGCGACGACGGCCCGCCCCCCGGCCTCCTGGGTGAGGGCCGCGAGGTGGTTCACGAGCCGGGTCTTGCCGACTCCGGCGTCACCGCCCAGCAGGAGGACGCCCGGTTCGCCGGCGGCCGCGTCGTCGAACGCACGACGGAACCGGGCGACCTCCTGGGTCCTGGCGACGAGCGGTATCTGGGACGAACGTCGCACTCGTGCATCGTCCCACCCGCCGGTGACACCGTCACGGGAGATCGTGGGGCGCACCGTCGCCGTCAGGCGTGCCGGTGCACGAGCGGCCGCTCCGTCCGGCGGTGCCGGTGCGGCACGGCGGACCGCAGCGCGGTCGTGCGAGCCCGCACCCGCTGCCAGAACGGGGCCCGGCCGTACGCCGCGTCGAGCAGCTCGCGGTGGTAGGCGAGCTCCGCCTCGAGCGCCGGGCCGAACATCAGCTGCGACATGGTGCTGCCTCCTTCGTGGTGTCCTGCTTCCACGATGGCGCTGAGGCGGCACCCGGCGGATCGTCCGGTCGCCCAGTCCTGCGTCGCCGGGGTACCTCAGACATCCCGCCGGCGGCCTGAGGTACCCCGTGACCAGGGGCGTGTCGAGGACGCGCCCCTGGCTCCGTCCCCCGGGTGCAGGCACAGTGGGAACCACGGGACGAGAGGAACCGACATGGCGAAGTACCTGTTGCTCAAGCACTACCGCGGCGGCCCGGCGAAGCGACCGAACGCCGAGCTGCCCATGGACGAGTGGACGCCGCAGGAGGTGGCCGACCACCTCGCGTTCATGGACCGCATGGCGGCCGACCTCGCCGAGCGCGGCGAGTGGGTGGACGGCCAGGCACTGTCCCCCGACGGAACGTTCGTCCGCTACGACGGCGAGGGCCGTCCGCCCGTCACCGACGGTCCGTTCGCCGAGACCAAGGACGTCGTCGCCGGGTGGATGATCATCGACGTCGACTCCCTCGCCGACGCCCACGCGGCCGCGGCCCACCTGTCGTCGGCACCCGGCCCCGGCGGGAAGCCGCTGGAGGAGTGGATCGAGGTCCGGCCGTTCCTCAGCGAGACCCCGTCGGGCCCGGAGTGACCGCGGACCACGGCGGGCGCGGCGCCGTCCCCGACGGTCCGCCCGGGGAGCCGGACGCGCTGCCGGACGTCCTGCGCGCGGCCGGCCCCCGGGCGCTCGCGGCGCTCGTACGGCGCGGCGCAGGGTTCGCCGACGCCGAGGACGCCGTCCAGGAGGCGCTCCTGGAGGCCGCGGCCCGCTGGCCGTCCGACGGCGTGCCCCGGGACCCGGTCGCCTGGCTCGTCACGGTGTCGTGGCGCCGGTTCCTCGACGCGCGACGCGCGGCCGAGTCCCGGCAGCGGCGCGAGGAGCGGCACGACCGGCTCGTCCCGCCCGGACCGACCGAGCAGGCCGACGACACCCTGCTGCTGCTCAGCCGCTGCTGCCACCCCGACCTCGGCGCGGCCGCGGCCGTCGCGCTGACGCTGCGCGCCGTCGCCGGGCTGACCACCGCGCAGATCGCCCGCGCCCACCTCGTGCCCGAGGCGACGATGGCGCAGCGCATCAGCCGTGCCAAGCGGACGCTGCGGGGCGCGTCGTTCGACCGGCCGGGGGACGTCGGCTCCGTGCTCAAGGTGCTGTACCTGATGTTCTCCGAGGGGCACGCCGGGGAGGTCGACCTCGCCGACGAGGCCGTCCGCCTGACCCGGCAGCTCGCCGCCGCCACCGACGACCCCGAGGTCGACGGGCTGCTCGCCCTCATGCTGCTCACCCACGCCCGGCGGGCGGCCCGGTGGACCGCGGACGGCGCGCTGGTGGCGCTGGCGGACCAGGACCGGTCGCGGTGGGACACGGACCTGGTGGCCGAGGGGGTCGCGCTGCTGCGGGGGGCGCTGGCCCGCGACCGGCTGGGCGAGTACCAGGCGCAGGCGGCGATCGCGGCCCTGCACGACGACGCGGCGAGCGCCGCGGAGACCGACTGGCCGCAGGTCCTCGAGTGGTACGACGAGCTGCTGCGCCTGACGCCGTCGCCGGTGGTGGCGCTGAACCGGGCGGTGGCGGTGGGGGAGGTGGAGGGCCCGGGGGCGGGGCTCGCGGTGCTGGACGGGCTGGACGCGGGCCTGCCGCGGTTCGACGCCGTGGCGGCATACCTGACGGAGCGGGCGGGTGACCTCCCCGGCGCGGCGCGGCGGTACGCGCGGGCGGCGGCCGCGGCGACGTCGGTGCCGGAGCGGGACCACCTGACGGTGCAGGCCGCGCGGTTGCGGGAGAGCGTCCGGGCGGGGCGCCCGGCGGATGTCGAGGGGTCCGTGGGACCGGCGTGAGGCTCGCCGAGACCAGGGTAGGCATGCCTAACAAGTGCTACCGTTGCGCCAGGTCCTGACAACTTGTCAGGACGGCTCGTCGTGCCGCACCCCGGGAGGTCGCCCATGTCCGCGCTCGCCACCGAGGCCACCCTCTCCCACCTGCTGCGCGAGGGCACCCGCTCCGAGCACCAGCAGGCCGAGAACGAGGGCTTCGTGTCCCGCCTGCTGTCCGGCGGGCTCGACGTCGCCGCCTACGCCGACCTCGCCGCCCAGCAGCTCGCCGTCTACACCGCGCTGGAGGAGGCGAGCGCCGCCGTCCGGGGCGACGCGCGCGGTGCGACCCTCGTGTTCGACGAGCTCACCCGCGTGCCCGCGATCCAGCGGGACCTCGCGCACCTGGTCGGCGCGTCCTGGGCGACCGAGATCGAGGTCCTCCCGGCGACGCACGCCTACGTCGCGCGCCTGCGCGAGGTCGGCGGGCTCCTGCCGCAGTACGCCGCGCACGCCTACACCCGCTACCTCGGCGACCTCTCCGGCGGCCAGATCATCCAGCGGATGATGCAGCGCCACTACGGCATGGGCGCCGCCGGGCTGGAGTTCTACGACTTCCCCGAGATCCCCAAGGCCAAGCCGTTCAAGGACCTGTACCGCGAGCGCCTGGACGGTCTCGCGCTGACGCCGGCGGAGGTCGACGTGGCGGTCGCGGAGGCGCAGGAGGCGTTCCGTCTCAACCGGGCGATGTTCGTCGAGCTGGGGGAGCGGCACCCGGGCGTCTGACGGCCGCGGCCACCCGATGTCCGCCGCGCCGCCGGAGCACCGTCACCCCGAGGCCGCCGTCGGTAGGGTGCGCCTCATGCTGGCGACCGGACGGCTGACCGCCGCCGCGCTGACCTGCGGCGCGGCGATCCTGCTCTTCGCGGTGCACGTGCGCCCGCTCGGCTACGTGCCGCTCGTGGCGGGGGTGCTGCTGGGGCTGGTCCTCGACCGACGGCTCGGCCGCGACCTCGGCCTCATCGCGCTCGGCATGGCGATCGTGTCCGCCATCCCGCTGAAGGCCGACCTGTCGGACGCCGGGATGCTGCGGTTCACCGTCGCCCTGTCGCTCGCGGTCCTCGTGCCGTGGGCGCTGTCGAAGTACGTGTTCAAGGACGACGACGGCGCCGGGGCGGTGCGGTTCCCGGTGGCGACGGGCGTGCCCTGGACGCGCGGGCAGTGGCTCTACCTGGGTGTCGTGGTGCTCGTCGGGTACCTGCTGCTGCCCTGGTACTTCCTGTCGTCCGGGGCGTACCTCAACTGGCCGACCCTGGAGGACGACGGCGACATCGCCCGCCTGTTCGTGGGCGTCAACGCCGTCGGCATCTGGGACGAGCTGTTCTTCATCTGCACCGTGTTCGCGCTGCTGCGCCGGCACCTCGGGCTCCAGGTCGCCAACGTGCTCCAGGCCGTGGTGTTCGTGTCGTTCCTGTGGGAGCTCGGCTACCGCGAGTGGGGGCCGGCGCTGACGATCCCGTTCGCGCTCGTGCAGGGCTGGATCTTCGCGCGGTACAAGTCGCTGCCGTACGTCGTGGCGGTGCACCTGCTGTTCGACGCCGTCGTGTTCGCCGTTCTGGTGCACGGCCACCGCCCCGAGCTGCTCGACGTCTTCGTCACCGCGCCCTGAGCGCCGCCGCGGCGTGGGCGGTGCCGTGCGCCGCGCCCCGGGGGCGCGGCGCACGGTCGGCCGTCAGAGGTCCGCGAGGAGGTCCTGCATGCGGCCGATCTCGGCCTGCTGACCGGCGCCGATGTCCGTGGCGAGCTCGTTCGCCCGCTCGTCCGTGCCCTCGTCGATGACGGTGACCGACATGTCGACGGCGCCCTCGTGGTGCTGGATCATCCCCTCCAGGTAGAGCCGGTCGAACTCGGCTCCCGACGCCGCGGCCAGCTCCGCCATCTGGGCGTCGGTGAGCATGCCCGGCATCGTCTCGGCGTGGTGGTCGTGGTCCGTGGCACCGTCCGGGACCCGTGGCCCGGAGCCGTCGCCCTGCTCGAACTCCACGGGCACCGGCAGGTCGCGCTCCTGGAGCCACGCGGCGAGCCCGTGGATCTCGGCGGCCTGGACGTCGTGGATGCGGTCCGCGAGCGCCAGCACGGCGGGGTCCTGGGCGCGGTCGGGGGCGAGCTCCGACATCTCCAGCGCCTGGAGGTGGTGGTGGATCATGTCGGCGAAGAAGTCGACGTCGGCCTGGTTGTGCGTGGACCCGGTGACGGTGGGCTCGTAGTCCTCGGGCGCGATCGTGGTGCTGTCCTCGCCGGGGCGGCCCGGCTGGAGCACGACGCTGGACGGCGGCGCGGCCTCGGTGTCCGGCTCGTCGTCGGGCCCGGTGCAGGCGACGGTCGTGGCCGTGAGCGCCAGCGCCGCGGCGAGCGCACCGAGGCGTCGCACGGTCCGGGTGCCGCGATGGCTCCCGGGAGTCCTGAGCGGGCTGGGAGATTCCTTGACCTGCATTGTCACCACCCTGTTAATTTCCTGCGTGCCTACTGGTGATCGAGGTCACAGTAGGTGAGAGTGGGCGCACCCTACCAAGGAGGTGTGACGCCAGTGCGTCAAACGTTTACGCCCCCGATTCGCCGGGCGCTCGGCGCCGGAGCGCTCGTCACGGCGATCGCCGCCGGCTCCCTCGCCGTCGCCGCACCCGGATTCGCCGAACCCGGCGACGGTGCCACGCTGCCCGCCCAGAGCATCGTCGCTCTGGACGACTCGGCGACCCCCCAGGACCTGACCCAGCCGGGCACGTCCGACAGCTTCAAGATGGATCTCCTCGCCAACATCCCCAAGAACGGGGAGTTCGCCGCCGAGACCGCGTACAGCTCGGACCTGGCCTTCCAGGGCGACTACGCCTTCGCCGGCAACTACAACGGGTTCACCGTCTACGACATCAGCGAGCCGGCGGCGCCCGAGCAGGTCGCCCAGGTCGTCTGCCCGGGTTCCCAGAACGACATCTCCGTCTACGGCGACATCCTCGTGCTGTCCACCGACTCGTCGCGCAGCGACGACTCGTGCTCCAGCGTCGCGCAGTCCGCCACGATCAAGGAGTCGTGGGAAGGCCTGAAGATCTTCGACATCTCCGACCCGACGTCGCCGACGTACGTCGCGGCCGTCGAGACGCTCTGCGGCTCGCACACGCACTCGCTGGCTCCGACCAAGGACGGCCGGACCCTGTACGCGTACGTGTCGTCGTACAGCCCGCGCTCGACGTACCCCGACTGCCTGACGCCGCACGACCTCATCTCGATCGTCAAGATCCCGGTCAAGGCGCCCGAGACGGCCTCGGTCGTCGCGACGCCCGTCCTGTTCCCCGACGGCGGGTACACCAACACGTCCGGCTGCCACGACATCACCACCTACGTGAAGCTCGACCTCGCGGCCGGTGCGTGCATGGGTGACGGCATCCTCATGGACATCTCCGACCGCGAGAACCCCGTGGTGATCTCCAACGTGCGTGACACGGAGAACTTCGCGTTCTGGCACTCGGCGACGTTCAACAACGACGGCACCAAGGTCGTCTTCACCGACGAGCTCGGCGGCGGCGGTGCCGCGACCTGCAACGAGACCGTGGGTGAGAAGCGGGGCGCCAACGGCATCTACGACATCGTGGACGGCGAGCTCGAGTTCCAGAGCTACTACAAGATCCCGCGCACGAACACCAACACCGAGAACTGCGTCGCGCACAACGGGTCGCTCATCCCGGTCAAGGACAAGGACATCATGGTCCAGGCCTGGTACCAGGGCGGCATCTCCGTGTACGACTTCACGGACTCGGCCAACCCGAAGGAGATCGCCTGGTTCGACCGCGGCCCCCTCTCCTCGGAGCGGCTCGTCCTCGGTGGTTCGTGGTCGGCGTACTACTACAACGGGTACGTCTTCTCGAACGACATCCAGCAGGGCTTCGACGTCCTGTCGATCGACGACTCCGCGGGTGTCGGCAAGCAGAAGCCGAACACCTACCGGGAGCTCAACCCGCAGGGCCAGGTCCGCTTCCACGGCTGACCCGACCCCGGTGCCCCGGCACCGCTGAGCGGCGGCCCGTCCTGCGACGCAGGGCGGGCCGCCGTCGCGTCCGGCTCCGGACGCTCGCGGCACGTCGGCCCGCACGCTCCTACGCTGCCCCCATGACCTCCGGGACGCGGGACGTGCGGGTGTGCTTCGTCGGGGACTCGTTCGTGGCCGGTGTCGGGGACCCGACGGCGCTCGGCTGGGTGGGCCGCGTCGTCGCGGCCTCCGCGGCCCGCGGCCTGCCGCTCACGGCGTACAACCTCGGGGTGCGGCGCCAGACGTCCGTCGAGGTCGCCGCACGGCTGCCCGCCGAGGTCGCGCCCCGACTCGTCGAGGCCGCCGACCCGCGCGTCGTCCTCTCGTTCGGCGTCAACGACACCACCGCGGTCGACGGCGTGCCACGGGTCGACCCGGGCGTCACCGTCGAGGCGCTGCACGCCGCCGTGCGGGCCGTGGCGCCCGTCCCCGTGCTGCTCGTGGGACCGCCCGCCGTCGTCGACCCCGCCCAGGACGCCCGGGTGCGGCACCTCACCGCGGCGCTGCGCAGCACCTGCGGCGAGCTCGGCGTGCCGTTCGTCGACGCGCACGCCGCGACCGTCGCCGCCACCGTCTGGCACCGCGAGGTCGAGGCGGGCGACGGTGCGCACCCCGGCGCCGGCGGGTACGCGCTGCTCGCGGCCGCCGTCACCGGTCCGCTGCTCGACTGGCTCGGCGCGCCGGCCCTGCCGCCGGGCGGTGAGGCACGGCCCTGACCGGCCGCCAGGCGCTCGGCGGCGCCCGCGATCAGGGGCGACGCCGCAGGCGGGTCTCCACCACGGGGATCGCCACGGCCACGAGCGTGAGCGCCGCCCCCGCGTAGGTGGCCGGGCCGGGCGGCGGGACGCCCGGGGTGAGCAGGTCCAGGGCGAGCGCGCCCGAGATCTGGCCCGCGATCATCCCGAGCCCCAGCAGCAGCACACCGATGCGGTGCACCACCGCCGCCTGGATCGCGATGAACACGATCCCGAGGATCCCGCCGGACCACAGCACGAGGTCGGCGGGCAGGTCGGTCGGCAGGCTGCCCGGCGGCCGGCCCGCCACCGCGACCGACACCCCGAACGCCACGACCAGCACCACCGTGCCGACGAGGAAGTTGCCGAACGTGGCCGCAGCGACCCCGGCGAACGCCGTCGACGCGCCGGCGGGTGCGTCGGACGGCGCGCGGCCGGGACCCGTCGCGGGGGCGTGCCCGGCGGCGGCGCGGACCCGGCCGTTCACGGCCTGCTGCCATGCCTGCAGGGCGCCCGCCACCGCGGGGACGACGGCGAGCCACAGGCCCTCGACGCGCCCGAGCGACCCCGACACGGCGACGGCGACCGCGACGACCGCCAGGGCCGGGCCGAGCGCCCGACCCAGCGTGACCAGCCGGACCCCGCCCGGAGCGAGACCGGCCCGGTCGACCAGCAGCGAGCTGGTCGACTGGCCCGCGACCACCGCCACCATGAACAGCGCCACGCCCAGCGTGGCCACGGTGAGCCCCTGCGCCGCGACGTAGCAGCCCCCGGCCGCACCGCCGAGCGCCTCCCACCAGCGCAGCCGCCCGGCGCGCAGCGCGCCCGCGACCTGGCGCACCGCCCGGCGCGCCGCCGACCAGCAGGCGAGCGCCACGGTCAGGACCACCAGGCCCGACCCGAACGAGATCACCGCCGCCCCGAACCCGGACCCGACGTGCACCGCCAGCGACCCGTTGACCCGGGTCTGGGCCGCGGCGCCCAGCCCGGCCACGACGGCAGCCGCGACGCCGACGACGGTCGAGGGGGCTGCGTTGCTCACCGACGGAGTGTAGGCACGCGGGCCGGCCGCGCCGCCGTGCCGACCCGCCCGCCTGGTGCCGACGTGTCCCGCCGTGCCGGTGGCAGCATGCGGGGCGTGACCTCCGAGACGCGCGCCGACCGCCACGCCCGGGCCACCCGACCGTCGTCGGGCCACCACGACGGCGCCCACGGGTCGGGGCACGGCCACTCCCACGGCGGTCCGGTGCCGCCGGCGCCGTGGCGCACCCGCGTGGTGCTGGCGCTGCTGGTGGTGCCCGCCGTCGTCGCGACCGCGCTGGGGCTGTGGGCGCTGTGGCCGGCGGCCGCCGACGTCCCGGAGCGGGTGCCGGTGGTGGTGGAGGGCAGCGAGCTGGTGGTCGCCACCGTGGTGGGGCCGCTCGCGGAGTCGAACGGCGACACGTGGCCGACGACCGAGGACGCCACGGCCGGCGACGTGGAGATCCGCCTGGCGGACGGGTCGACGGCGGGCATGCAGGCGGACGCCCGGTTCGTGCTGGAACCGGGGGACCGGGTGACGGCGCTGTTCATCGGGGACTTCGCCGAGACGGTGACGCCGTACGTGTTCATGGACCACCAGCGGGACGTGCCGTTCGGGCTGCTCGCCGGGGCGTACGTGCTGGTCGTGCTGCTGGTGGCGCGCTGGCGGGGCCTCGCGGCGCTGGTCGGGCTGGCGGCGGCGTTCGCGGTGTTCGTGGGGTTCACGTTCCCGGCGCTGCTGGCCGGGCAGGACGCGATGGGCGTGGCGCTGGTGACGTCGTCGGCCGTCATGCTGGTGGTGCTCTACCTGGCGCATGGGCTGACGGCGCGCACCACGGTGGCGCTGCTCGGCACGCTGGCGGGCCTGGCGCTGACGGCGGGGATCGGCGCGTGGGCCACCGGCGCGGCCCGCATCACCGGTGCGTCGGACGAGATGGCGCAGAACCTCCCCTACCTCGCGCCGGGGGTGGACCTGCGGGGGATCGCGCTGTGCGGGCTGGTGCTCGCGGGCATGGGCGTGCTCAACGACGTGACGATCACGCAGGCCTCGGCGGTGTGGGAGCTGCGCGCGATGGCGCCGCACGCCCCGCGCCGGGTGCTGTTCGCGCGGGCCATGCGGATCGGGCGCGACCACATCGCCTCGACGGTCTACACGATCGCGTTCGCGTACGTCGGGGCGGCGCTGCCGCTGCTGCTCACCGTGTGGCTGCTCGACCAGACCCCGTTGATGTCCCTCACGTCGGGGGAGATCGCGGAGGAGGTCGTGCGGACCCTCGTCGGCTCGATCGGCCTCGTGCTGGCCATCCCCCTCACCACGGCGATCGCGGCCGTCGTCGTGCCCGGCGAGCTGAGCGGGCCCGACGGGCACGGCGGGCACGACGGTGGCACCGACCGCGAGGACGACGACGGCGAGGGTGCCGGCCCGCCCGCGGGGGTCGGCGTCGGCGACGCGCGGGCGGTGCCGGCCGTCAGGTGAGGTGGTCGAAGTCGCCGCGCACCCACGCGGCGTGGCGCTCCGCCGAGCGCAGCACGACGCCCCGCGCGTCCGCGGGGATCACGCCGTCGAAGTTGTTGTAGAGCCGGTCGAAGGGCCGCCGGGCCACGTGCTCGGCGACGCGGACGGCGACGGCCCCCGACAGCGGCAGGCGGTTCGGGTAGCTGCGCATGAAGCTCACCGAGGTGCGGTCCGGGTTGGCCATGATCGTGTCGCCGCTGAGCAGGACGCCGCGGCCGTCGGCGCCGCCCGCCCAGTGCACGACCACCGACCCGGGGAAGTGCCCGCCGGGCTGGCTGAGGGTGACGCCGGGCAGGATCTCGCGCTCGCCGGTCCACTCCTCGACCTGCGGGCCGGTCCGGGCGACCCAGCCGGCGTCGGCGGCGCTGACCAGCACGGGCACGGGGGCGCCGGGGGTCCCGAGGCGGGTGCTCCACTCGACCTGCACGCCGTACATGTGGGGGTGGCTGGCCACGACGGCGACGACGCCGGGCGGGCCGGCGATCTCGCGGACGGTGGCGACGGCGTCGTCGTCGACGTAGCCGAGGGGGTCCCACAGCAGCGACCCGGCGTCGGTGCGCAGGAGCTTGGCCTGCTGGCCGATGCCGACGCCCGGCCGGGTGGTGAGGGCGTGCAGGTCGGGCTCGAGCTCCGTGATCTCGATGCGTCGGCCGTCGGCGAGCTCGTCGAGGCCGGCCCAGGCCGTGCCGGTGGCGGGCACCCACTGGCGTTCGTCGGCGCAGATCGCGCAGGTCGCAGGGCGGTCGGCGTGCTCGACGCCGCAGGTGAGGCAGATCCAGAACTGCTCCGTACCGGTCATGCGGACAGCGTGGCACAGGGCGCCGACACCGGCAGGCGACCCTGTTTGAAAATGGTTCTCATCCGTGGCAGGCTCAGGACCGCTTCTGCGACTGATTCTCATTCGCTGCGTGACGTCGTCGCGCCCCGACACGGAAAGACACCCATGACACCCCGCACCCGCGCTGCCGGCGCCCTCGCGCTCACCCTGCCGCTCGCCCTGCTCACCGCCTGCGTCGACGGCACCACGCCGGCCGCCGCCCCCGACGACACCGGGACCACCGAGCCCACCGCGGCCGCCGACGAGCCCGTCGCGAGCGAGGTCGCGTCGCAGACGCCCCGCCTCGCCCTCACCCACGACGGCGGCATCGTCGTCCTCGACGCCCAGACGCTGGAGAAGGTCGCCGACGTCGACCTGCCCGGCTTCCACCGCCTCAACCCGCTCGGCGACGGCCGCCACCTCGCCGTCTCCACCACCGGCGGCTTCGACGTCCTCGACCTCGGCACCTGGGGGCAGGGCCACGACGACCACTTCCACTGGTTCACCGCCGACCCCGCCCTCACCGACGTCACCTACGCCGCCACCACCCCCGGCCACGTCGTCGTGCACGACGGCGTCACCGCGTTCTTCGACGACGGCACCGGCACCGTGCAGCTCGTCGAGGCGGCCGACGCCGCCGACCCGGCCGCCGACGTCGAGACCGTCGAGCTCCCCGCCGCGCACCACGGCGTCGCCGTGCCGCTCGCCGACGGCACGCTGCTCGTCACCGACGGCACCGAGGAGGAGCGCAGCGGCGTGCGCCTCCTCGCCGCCGACGGCAGCGAGCTCGCCGCCACCGACGACTGCCCGGGCGTGCACGGCGAGGCCATGGCCGCCGACGAGGCCGTCGTCGTCGGCTGCACCGACGGCGCGGTCGTCGTCGCCGACGGGACGATCACCAAGGTCGACACCCCGGACGAGTACTCCCGCATCGGCAACCAGGCCGGCACCGCGGAGTCCCCGATCGTCCTCGGCGACTACAAGACCGACCCCGACGCCGAGCTCGAGCGCCCCACCACCGTCAGCCTCGTCGACACGCGGGACGCGAGCCTGCGGCTCGTCGAGCTGCCCGCGGCCTACTCGTTCCGCTCCCTCGCGCGCGGCGACGACGGCGAGGCGCTGGTGCTCACCACCGACGGCGACCTGCAGGTCATCGACCCCGCCACCGGGAGGATCACCGCGTCCGTGCCCGTCGTCGACGCCTGGGAGGAGCCCACCGACTGGCAGGAGCCGCGCCCCGCCCTCCTCACGCTGGACGGCTCGGTGTACGTCACCGACCCCGCGAACCGCCAGGTGCACGCCGTCGACCTCGTCGAGGGCCGCGTCTGGGCCAGCGCCGACCTCGACGTCGTCCCGAACGAGATCAACGGCGTCGACGGCCTGCCCGCCGAGGACCACGACCACGCCGACGAGGGTGCCGACGAGCACGCCGACCACGACCACTGACCCCCGCACCACCCCCTGACGGCGACGTGCGTGCCGACGTGGGACCCGGGACCGACGTCCGAGGGGCCACGTCGGCACGCACGTCGCCACGGAGGCGCCCGACGCCCGGCTCCGCCTCACGGGGGATCCACGCCGCCCCCGCGGTCCCTACGCTGGGCGGATGGCCCCACCCCTGACGGCGCTGCGCACGTGGTTCGCGCTCGACGACGACTTCGAGCGGCTGCCCGCCGACCCCCGGACCGCGTACCGGCGCGACGTGTGGCTCGGCCTCGCCCTGACGGTCCTGGCGGTGCTCGGCACGGAGGTCGCTCGCTCGGGCGGGATCCTGTGGGACGACGAGTCCCGGCCGACCTGGCTGCTGTACCTGCTGACGGTGGCGGGCACGCTCCCGCTGGTGGTGCGCCGCCGGTACCCGCTCGTGGTGCTCGCGGTCGAGTACGGCCACTTCCTGATCGTCGGCCTCACCGTCCCGGCGGTCCCGATGACGCCGGTGCTGCAGGTCGTGTACTTCATGACGCTGTACACGGCGGTGGCGTGGGCGCGGGACCGGCGGGCGATGCTGCTCGTGGTGTCGGCCAGCCTGCTGGCGATGTTCGGGTGGCTGTTCTGGCAGCTGGCGGTGAGCACGGCGCTGCAGGAGTACCTGGCCGACGCGGGCCTGCTCGACGACCCGCCCGGACTCCTGCCGCCCCTGACCGCGCTGCTGGTGCAGAACTGGCTGACGAACATCGCCTACTTCTTCGGCGCGATCGCCGCCGGGCAGTTCTCGTGGAACGCGGCCCGGCGCCGTACCCAGCTCGCGGAGCAGGCACGCACGATCGCGCGGCAGGCGGACGCGCTGCAGCAGCAGGCCGTGGTGACGGACCGGCTGCGGATCGCCCGCGAGCTGCACGACGTCGTCGCGCACCACGTGTCCGTCATCGGCATCCACGCGGCGGGAGCGCGACGCGTGCTGGCCAAGGGTGGCTCCCCGCAGGACGCGGAGGCGCCGCTCGCCACCATCGAGGCGGCGTCCCGCGACGCGGTCGAGCAGATGCGCGGCCTCGTCGGCACGCTGCGGGGTGCCGACGACGCCGGGGCGCCCGCCGGGCGCGCCCCCGAGCCCGGCCTGGCGGACGTCGCGTCCCTCGCCGACGCCGACGACGGCCTCGACGTGACGTTCCTCCTGGTCGCGGAGCCGCCGGGCGTCGACGCGGCCGTCCCCGCGCCCCTCGGCCTCAGCCTGTACCGCACCGTCCAGGAGGCGCTGGCGAACGTGCGCAAGCACTCCACGGCCCGGTCGGCGCGCGTCACGGTGCGCGTCGACCGGCGGCCCGCCCCCGGTGACCGGTTCGCCCACGGGTTCGTCGAGGCCGAGGTGCTGGACGACGGTCGCGCCCGGCCGGGTTCCGCCGGCACGGGGCTCGGGCTCATGGGGCTGCGGGAGCGCGTCGCCGTGCACCACGGCACCGCGGAGATCGGCCCCCGCGCCACGGGCGGCTACCGGGTGCGGGTCCGCCTGCCGCTGCCGGAGGAGGCGTCGTGACCTCCGTCCTGCTCGTCGACGACCAGCAGCTCGTCCGCTCCGGGTTCCGCCTCATCCTCGAGCTGGAGGACGACCTCACCGTCGTGGGGGAGGCCGCCGACGGCGCCGCCGGGGTCGAGGCGGCCCGTGCGCTGCGCCCCGACGTCGTCCTGATGGACGTGCAGATGCCCGTCGTGGACGGCATCGAGGCGACCCGCCGGGTCGTCGCCGAGGGCACGTCCCGCGTGCTGGTGCTCACCACGTTCGACGACGACGCGTACGTGTTCGACGCGCTCGCCGCCGGGGCGTCCGGGTTCCTGCTGAAGAACGCGGACCCGGACCACCTCGTCGACGCGGTCCGCACGGTCGCCTCCGGGCACGCGCTGCTGTCCCCGGAGGTGACGCGTCGCGTCGTCGAGCGGATGGTCGCGGGCGGGGCGGCACCCCGCACGACGGACGCTCCCGCCGTTGCGGCCGGCCCCGTCGCAGCGGCCCCGGAACCTGCCGGGGGGCCGGCGCCGGGGCTGGACCGGCTGACGGCGCGGGAACGCCAGGTGCTGGAGCAGGTGGGCCGGGGCCTGTCGAACGCGGAGATCGCGGGCGTGCTGTTCCTCGGGGAGGCGACCGTGAAGACGCACGTGTCGAACGTCCTGGCGAAGCTCCACCTGCGCGACCGCGTCCAGGCGGTCGTGTACGTGCACCGGCACGGGCTCGCCGGGTAGCCGTCGCGGTGCTTCCTCCCTGATCAGCGGTCCATCCGTGAGGAATCATCGCCACGACGTCGGCTCCGCCCCGAGGCGGACACGACCAGGTCCGTCCCGCGACGGATCCGCCGCGGACGCCCGCTGCGTAGCGTGAGTCCCATGACCAGTCTCGAGGTCCGTGACCTGACCAGGACGTTCGGCGACCGCCGCGCCGTGGACGGCGTCTCCTTCACGGCGGCCGGTGGCCTGCTGACGGGGTTCGTCGGCTCCAACGGTGCCGGGAAGACGACGACGATGCGCATGATCATGGGCGTCCTCGCCGTGACGGCGGGGGAGGTGCTGCTCGACGGCGCGCCGATCACGCGGGCCGACCGCCGCACGTTCGGGTACATGCCGGAGGAGCGCGGCCTGTACCCGAAGCAGCCCGCGCTCGACCAGCTCGTCTACCTGGCGCGGCTGCGCGGCGTCGCGGAGCGGTCCGCCCGCTCGGAGGCGCGGGACCTGCTGGAGCGCCTCGGCCTGGGGGAGCGGGCGAAGGACCACGTGGAGAAGCTCAGCCTCGGCAACCAGCAGCGCGTGCAGATCGCGGCGGCGCTCATGGGCCGACCCCGCGCCCTCGTGCTGGACGAGCCGTTCTCGGGCCTGGACCCGACGGCGGTGGACGGCATGGTCGACCTGCTGCGCGAGCACACGGCCCGCGGCGTGCCCGTGCTGTTCAGCTCCCACCAGCTCGACCTCGTGGAGCGGCTGTGCGAGCGGCTGGTGATCCTCCGCTCGGGGCAGGTCGTCGCGGACGGCACCCCCGCCGCCCTGCAGGACACGGGCGCGGTGCGGCACCGGCTCGTCGTCGCCGACGACGCCGGCTGGGTGCGCGGCGTGCCGGGCGTCCACACGGTCGACGTCGACGGCCCCGTCGCGCTCGTCGAGGCTGCGGACGACGCGGCCGTGCAGCGCCTCCTCGCGACCGCGCTGGAGCGCGGTCCCGTCCACGAGCTCAGCCCCGTGCGGCCCTCCCTGGCCCAGATCTACCGTGAGGTGACGGCATGACCACGCTGACCCCGACCCCGACCCCGCAGCGCGACACCGCGGCCGTCGACCCGGACGGCGCGCGCGGCGCGTGGCTGCTGGTGATGCAGCGCGAGATCGTCGTGCGCGCCCTCAACAAGTCGTTCGTCTTCGGGCTGGTCGTCTCGGTCGGCGTCCTCGCGGCGCTCGCCGGGTTCTTCGCCTGGCAGGGCTCCCGCGTCGAGACGACGACGGTCGCCGTGTCGAGCGCCGACACCACGGGCGCCGCCGCCGTGGCGACCGCCGCCGAGCTCGCGGACGACCAGGGCACCGGCGACGAGATCGTCGTCCTGGAGACGGCGGACGACGCCGCCGCCCGCACGGCCCTCACCGCCGGCGACGCGGACGCGTGGCTGCACCCGGGCGACGACGGCTGGGTCCTCACGGCCGAGAGCACCCCCGACGGCACGCTCACCCGCCTCGTCACCGCGGGCGTCGAGGCGCAGGTCGTCGGCGCGAACGCCGCCGCGGCGGGCACGTCCGTCGAGGAGCTCAGCGCGGGGTCGACCCTCACCACCGAGCAGCTCGACCCGGCCGCGACGGACGCCCAGACGCTGTTCTTCGCGTCGTTCGCCCTGTCCCTGCTGTTCTTCACCGGCGCGCTGACGTCGGGCACGATGATCGCCGGGTCCGTCGTGGAGGAGAAGCAGTCCCGCCTGGTGGAGATCATCGCGACGGCCGTGCCGCTGCGCCAGCTCCTCGCGGGCAAGATCCTCGGGAACTCCGTCATCGCGGTGGGGCAGACCCTCCTGTTCGCCGGCGTGGGGCTCGTCGCGGTGACCGTCTCGCCGATCTCGCTCGCCCTGCCCGCCCTCTCGACGTCGCTGGTGTGGTTCGTGCTGTTCTTCGCCGTCGGGTTCCTGGCGCTCGCGGCCCTGTTCGCCGTCGCCGGGGCGCTCGCGAGCCGGTCGGAGGACCTCCAGCACACGACGACGCCGCTGACGATGGTCATCATGGCGGTGTACTTCCTGACGTTCAGCGCGTCGGGGACCTTCCAGACGGTGCTGTCGTACGTGCCGCTCGCCAACGTGGTCGCCATGCCGACCCGCGTCCTGGCCGGGGACGCCGCCTGGTGGGAGCCGGTGCTGTCGATGCTCGGCCTGGTCGCGTTCGCGGTCGCGGCGCTGCTGGTGTGCGAGCGCGCGTTCCGGGGTGCGCTGCTGCAGACCGGCGGCCGGCTCTCGTGGAAGCAGGCGCTGCGCGCCCAGGCCTGACGGCGCCGGGAGGTAGGGGTAGCCCCCGGACCTTGTCCGGGACAACCCCCCAACAACCCTGAGAAGGGGTCACGACGGCGGTCGTGCGGCCTAGCGTCTCCCGCATGACCGCCGTCGACGCCGCCCGCCTGCAGTTCGCGCTGCTGGCGGGCATCCACTTCCTCTTCGTCCTCGTGACGCTGGGGCTCGGACCGGTGGTCGCGGTGTTCCAGACGCGGTGGGCGCTCACGGGCCGCGAGGTGTTCGAGCGGGCGACCCGGTTCTGGGGGCAGCTCTACCTGGTGAACTACGCGCTCGGCGTCGCCGCGGGCATCGTCATGGAGCTCCAGCTCGGGCTGCACTTCCCGGGCCTGCTGGAGGTCGCGGGCGGGGTGGTCGGCGCCCCGCTGGTGGTGGAGACGATGCTGGCGTTCTTCCTGGAGTCGACCTTCCTGGGCGTCTGGGTGTTCGGCTGGCACCTGCTGCCGCGCGCGGTGCACACGGCGGCGCTGTGGGGCGTCGTCGCGACGGGCTACCTGTCGGCGTTCACCGTGATGGTCGCGAACGGGTTCCTGCGCCACCCCGTCGGGTACGTGATGGTCGACGGCGAGGCGCGGATCGCGGACGCGGGCGCGCTGGTGACGAACCCGGCCGCGCTGGTCTCGTCGTTCCACGCCCTCGGCGCGTGCCTCATGGCGGGCGGCTTCCTGCTCGTCGGGGTGAGCGTCCGGCACCTGCGGCGGGTCGCGCCGGGCGCCGACGACGACCTGTGGCGCCGGTCGGTGCGCGCCGGCCTCGTCACGGGGACGGCCGGCTCGTTCGTCGCGATCGCGTCCGGTTTCGCCCAGTTCACGTACTTCCAGGACGGCGAGGCGGCCCGGGTCCCCGTCGTCGGTATCGCCTACGGGGTCATGGACCTCGTTGCCTTCATGACCTTCCTCAGCGGCGTCGTCCTGCTCCTGCTGCTCGTGCGCGGTGCGCTGTTCCGGCTCTGGCGGCCGCTGCGGCACGGGCTGTACCGGGTGCTGACGGCGCTCCTGGTGGTCCCCTTCGCGACGGCGCTGCTCGGCTGGGTGGCCCGCGAGGTGGGTCGCCAGCCGTGGGCGGTCGTGGGCGTGCTGCGCACGCAGGACGCGGTGTCCGACGCCTCCCTGACGGCCGTCCTCGTCTCCCTCGTGCTGCTGGTGGGTGTCATGGGCACGCTCGCCGTCACGGACTGGACCGTGCTCACCCGCCTCGCACGCCGCGGCGACCAGCAGCTCGCGCTCGGCGCACCACCGGCCGACCTGCTCGGCCCCGACCCGACGCCCGACGTCCTCGCCTTCGGGAGCACCCGGTGAACGCCGCCGGGTGGGGCCTGCTGCTGGCCGGGCTGCTGACCGGCTGGGTGCTGGTCGACGGCGCCGCGCAGGGCGCGCTCCAGCTGTCCCGCACCGTGACGGGGGGTGCGCCGGACCCGACGACGCGCGACCGGTACCGCCGCACCGTGCTCGGGACGGTCGGACCGCTGCTCCTGCTCGGCGAGGTGTGGCTCGTGGCCGCCGCGGGGGTGCTCGTCGGGGCGTTCTGGGAGGTCGAGTCCGCCCTGTGGGCGCGCGGCTACCCGCTGGTCGTGGCGCTGCTCGTCGCCTGGGTGGTGCGGGACGCGGCCGTGTGGCTGCGCAGCCGCCTCCCGGGGGCGCGGGGGCGCGCCGCCTGGGACGTCGCCGCGCAGGTCGCGGGCGTCGCCCTGCCCGCCGCCGCGGGCGCCCTGCTCGGCACGGCCTGGCTGCTGTTCGCCCTGCCCGCCGGCCACGACGTCACCGGCCCGGGCGTCGTCCCGTTCCGTGCCGTCCCCGTGCTGCTCGCCGCCCTGTGCGTGCTCGGCGTGCGCGTCCACGGCGGACTGCTGCTGGCCGCGCGCCTGCGCGACGTCCCGGGTGTCGCGGACCGTGCCCGGCGTCAGGTCGGCGCGGCGCTCGGCCTGTACTCGGTGGTGGCCGCGCTCACCGCGTTCGCCGCCCTCGGCGCGTTCGGGGGTGGTGCCGGGGCCGCCGTCGGCGCCGCCCTCGCCCTCCTCCTCGGTGCCGTCGTCGCGCTCGCCGCGCTGTTCGACCTCGACCGGGGGGCGGCCGGTTCCGCCACCGTCCGGTCGGCGGGGCTCCTGACCGCCGCCCTGCCCGTCGTGGTGACGGCCGCCGTCGCAGGCCCCGGGGTGGTCGCGGCCGCCGCGCCCGGGCAGGTGCTCGCGGGCCTCACCTGGCCCGTCCTCGCGGCCGTCGTCCTGGTGGCCGTCGTCCAGGGGTCCGTGTGGCGGCTCCTGCGCGGCCGGCGTGCCCCGCAGGTCGCGTACCTCTGAGGCGCGGGTGCCGGTGCCGCCGGTCGGGGCCGCGCGGCCCGCGGCACGCCGGGCGGTCCGCGCGCGAGCCGCGGTCACGCGTTAGGTTGCGCCTGTGGCACGACGGCGCGACACCGGCACGGTCTCCTTCGACGTCTCGTACGACGCGGGCGACGCCCCGGCGGACGACGACGCACCCGTCGCGCCCGCCCCGCCGTCGTGGCCGCGTCGCGCGGGCGACCGGTGGCGTGCGACGCCCCCGCGGCAGCGCCGACTGACCGGTCTCGCGGCGGGCGCGCTGGTCGTCGTGGTCGCGGGCGGCTGGGCGACGACGTCGGCCGTGTCCGCGTCCGCCGAGGCGCAGCGCCTGCGGGAGGCGCCCGGCGGCGTGCTCTCCCTGGCCGGGCCGCTGGCCGTGACGGCGGAGGCCGAGTCCGACGACCTCGCGGCCGTGCTGCCGGACGGGACGCTGGCGCTGGTCGACGGCGACGACGTCGTCGGCTGGGACGTCGTGTCCGGCACCGAGACGTGGCGGACCTCCGTCGGCGCGGATCCGTGGTGCGGGCCCCGCCCCCAGGTCGCCGGCGCCGTCGACTGGGCGACCCCCATGGACGTCGTCACGTGCGTGCACGACGACGGCGCGCGCGTCACCGTCCTGACCGCCGACGGCGACGTGACCGGCAGCCGCGACCTGCCCGCCGCCACCTACGGCCTGGACCACCAGATCGTTGCCCCCGCCCGTGACGGCGGCCTCGTCGTCGTCCGGCACGACCCGGGCGTGCCCGAGAGCGTCGACCTCGAGCTCGAGGGCTCCGACGCCGACCCGTGGGCCGAGATCGACGCCCTGGAACGGCCGACGGCCACGGGGACCGTCCGCGTGGAGGACGCCCTGACCGGTGACCTCCGGTTCGACGTGCCGCTCGCCGACACGGGCGAGTTCGGGACGACGTCGGGCTGCTACGACTTCTTCGTGTCCGACGACCCCGACGCGCCGGAGGCGACCCTGCGGGCGCCGACGGTCGTCGCGACGCCCCACCTGGTCTCGTACCTGTTCTGCGGGGCCGCCGCGCGGGCGGGCGCCGACGGGACGGAGCTGCCCGCACCCGACGGGGAGTACCTGGGGGCCGAGGTCTGGTACCACGGCGGCGACGGCGTCCAGGTCGCGGGGGACGGCACGTTCTTCGTCGCGGCGGGCACCGGCACCCGGGTCGTGCGCGCCGACGGCACGCCGGACCGGCGGACCGAGCAGCTCCTCGCGCCCGTCGCGGCCGACGGCTCCGGCGGGCTGCCGACGATCGCCGTCGAGGGCAGGGGCGTCACCGTCGCCCTCGACGCACAGGGTGAGCAGCTGTGGCGGGTCGACGAGGACGGCGACAGCACGTCGATGGTGACGCAGACCGCGGGCACGGTCGTCGCGGTGAGCTGGGGCGAGGCGGTGGCGTACGACGCGTCCGACGGGGCCGAGCGGTGGCGCCTGCCCCTCACGGCGGCGGGGCTGGGCGCGCCGGACCGCGCGGCGTCCGAGTGGAACCCGCTCGCGGCGGTGACCGACGGCGTGCGGGTCACCATGCTCGTGGAGGGCTACCGGGCGTTCGGCGGCGCCAGCCAGTACGCCCTGCTCACCGTGGACCTCGCCACCGGCGAGCCCACCCTGGACGTGCTCGGCCCGGACGTCGTGCCGGAGCGGGACGAGCAGAGCGGGTGGGGCCTGCCGTGGCTCGTCGCCGTCGACGGGGAGCCGGTGCTCCTCGACCTGTCGTTCACCGGGCGGGGCGGGTACGAGGTCCGCGCCGTGCGGACGCTCGGCACGGACTGACGGGACCGCGGGCGGTGACGCCGCCGACCCGGTGAGGACTCCCGGGCGGGGTTACCGTCGGGGAGTGGGGCGCAGGCGCCGCCCCGAGGGGGCGTTCACGTTCGATCTCGTGCCTGACGAGGGCGAGGTCGCCACCCCCGACGCGCCCGCGGGTGCGACCCTCGACGACGACGCCGGGACGCGGCGGGGCCGGGTCGGCCGGGCGTGGCGCGGCACCCACCGGCACACCCGCTGGGGGGTGCTCGTGGCGGTGGTCGCCCTGGCGGGGACGGGCGTCGTGGTGGACGCCGCGATGGACCGGGGCCGGGAGGCGGCCCTGCGCGAGGCGGCGGGCGGCGTGGTCGACCTGTCGCTCCCCCCGCGCGAGGTGTGGCGGGTCGACGGGGTCGCGGACGAGCGGGCCGTGCCGGGAGGTCTGGCGGCGGTCACGGGTGACGTCGTGGCGGTGCAGCGGGCGGCCGAGCTGCTCGGGGTGGACCTCGAGACGGGGGAGACCCGGTGGTCGGTCGCACTGGTGGACCGGCCGGGCACCTGCGGTCCGGGGCTGACGTTCTGGTCCGACACCGCCGAGGTCACCCGGTCCTCGCGCGTGGTCTGCCTGGGGCAGGACCGCGCGGGTGCGACGACGGTGCTGGTGGTCGAGGAGGACGGCACGGTCCTGGCCCGCCGCGAGCTGTCGGAGCCGGTGGACCTCGCGGTGCCGGGGCCGGGGGCGTCGGTCATGACGGCCCGCTGGGTGGGGTCGCCGGACGACGTGGACGTGCAGCTCCAGGGCGACCCGATGACGGACCTCGCGGTGGTGGGCGACATCGACGACGGATACGACCTGCAGGTACGGCTGGAGGACGCGGTGACGGGGGAGGTGCGTTGGACGCGGACGGTGCCGTTCGGGGAGGTGCTGGACGAGGAGCAGTGCGTGCGGTGGTCGACGGGCGGCCGGACCGCGGAGCTGGAGCGGCGCGGCGCGGTGGAGCACGCCGTGAGCGAGCGGCTCGTGGGGGTGTCGGGCTGCGGGATCCTCGCCTACTTCACGCCGGACGGGGACCCGCTCGACCTGAGCGTCCTGGCGGACGCCGACACGGAGAGCGTGCGGCAGGTGCGGCCGCTCGCGGACGGCGGCTACGCTGTGTCGACCGGCGGCTGGGGGCAGAGCGGGTGGCGGCACCACGTGCTGGACGGCCAGGGTCGGCTGCGGTTCGTGGTGGTGGGGCGGCTGCTCGACCCGTGGGCGACGTCGGGCGTCGCGGCCGACCGGTGGCTGGTGGGTCAGGACGGCGTGACGGTCGCCCTCGACGCCACGGGGGCAGAGGTGTGGCGGACCCGGGTCGGCGCGCGCGAGCTGCTGGCGCGCACGTCGGGGGTGGCGGTGGTGCTGGACGACCGGGACCGGGTGCTCGGTCTCGACCTCGCGGACGGCAGCGTCCTGTGGGTGCGGGACGACGTGGCGACGGAGCCGGCCACGTCGGGCGGGGAGGACCAGCGCACGGGGGAGATCCAGTCGGTGTTCACCGACGGGACCGTCGTGGCGACGGTCGCCCCGGCCTACACCGACGCAGCGGTCGTGTCGGTGTGGCGGGCGCTCGACGTGTCGACGGGGGAGGACCTGTGGTCGGTCGACCTCCGCCAGGACGGCTGGGGCGTGGACCTCGCCGTGGACGGCCACCTGCTGCGCTGGTGGCCGACCGGGCTGGCGGGTCTGTCCCCGTGAGCGGGGGTCATCCGGCGAGCAGCAGGTAGACCTCGCGGCGGGCCTTGTCGAGGATGTCGACGGCGGCCTGGCCCTGCTCCGGCGTACCGGTGCGGACGACCTGCTCGACGGCGCCGTGCAGGTCGCGCAGGGCGCGGTGCACCTCGTGCCCGCCGTGCCGGGGGCCGCCCTCCCAGGGGGTGCCGAGCTCGTCGCGGTGCGCGGCCACGTGCTCGCGGCCGGCGTCGGTGAGGGTGGCGAGGCGGCGGCCCTCGTCGTCGGACAGCGTGACCAGGCCCTCGTCCTGGAGCTGCGAGATCGCGGGGTAGACGGCGCCGGGGCTGGGCCGCCACGCACCCTCGGAACGCTCGGCGAGCTCGGTGATGATCTGGTACCCGTGGCGGGGGCCCTCGTCCAGCAGGAGCAGGATCGCGGCGCGCATCTGGCCGCGTCCGCGGCGGGGTCCGCGGCCGCCGGGTCCGCCGGGGCCGAACCCGGGGCGCGGTCCGCGCGGACCGGTCTCCCATCCGGCGTCGAAGCCGCCGCGGCGGCCTCGGCCTCCGCGCGGGTGGTCGCCGCGGCGACGCTCGCGGGGCAGGTCGAAGGGGTCGATGAAGGGGTCGTTGTTCGGGGTGCGCATGGCGTGGTTCCTCTCGGTACGGGTCGACGGGCGGGATGCTCCGTCGACGTATCGAAGATACATCAACGATATATCGCTAGCAAGCGTCGGTGGCGTCACGCGACGCTCCGGCCGCCCGCGGAGAGGTGTGTCCCGCGCGTCGCGCGGGTCGGCACTCGCCCGGCACGACGGGGGCGCGTGTCGGAGGAAGGTGGTTGGCTCGCACCCGTGACCGGCTACGACGCCTCGTTCCTCGGCCCCGACGACCTCGCCGTCCCGCTGCCCGCGCCACGCCCGACCCCCGACGGCCCCGGTGCCCCCGGACCCCGGGAGCTGCGGCACCTCGACCACCCCCACTTCACCGTGCTGCTCGACCCGGTCCGCCGCCTCGCCGCCGCCACCGCCTGCACGATCGACGGCGCCCGCCTCCGGCCGCTGCCCCGCAGCGGCACCTGGCGCCTCGACCCCCAGGCGCCCGCCGCCGAGCAGGCCGGACCCGAGCTCTACGCCCGCAACCCCCTCGACCGCGGCCACCTCGTCCGCCGCCTCGACCCCATGTGGGGCACGCCCGCCGAGGCCCGCGCCGCCGGGCAGGCCACGTTCGTCTACTCCAACGCCGCCCCCCAGGTCGACCGGTTCAACCAGTCCAAGGAGCTGTGGAACGGCCTCGAGGACCACGTCCTCGCCTACGCGGACGCCCACCGGCACCGCGTCGTCGTCCACACCGGCTGTGCGTTCGACCCCACCGACCCCGTGTACCGCGGCGTCGCCCTGCCCCGCCGCTTCTGGAAGGTCGCCGCGTGGGCCACCCTCGACGCCGGTGCCGGTGCCGGCGCCAGTGGCGGTGCCGGTGCTGGTGGTGGTGGTGCGGACGCTGCTGCCGGTGTCGACGTCGATGGTGACACCGGGGGCACGGCAGTGCCCGTCCTGCGCGCGGCGGCGTTCGTCCTCGACCAGTCCCCACAGCTCGACACCGCCGACCTGCGTGCCGCGACAGCCCGCGCCCTCGCCGTCGGGGAGGTCCCGCCCCTCGGCCCGTTCCGCACGTTCCAGGTCCCGGTCGCGGACGTCGAGTCGCTGACGGGTCTGGACCTCGGCCCGCTCGTGGCGGCCGACGTCCTCGCCCCGCTCCCCGACGAGGACCGCCCCGCCGCCCCTCTGGCCGTCGGCACCGTCCCGACCGGCTGGTCGCCCGTCGCCACGCCCACCGACCTCACCCTGACCCCCTGAGCTGCTGACGCCCCGCCCCACGACTCAGCGCGCGGTCCCGCGAGTCAGCACGGATTTCCGCGACTCAGCACGGGCTCCCGCGAGTCAGCGTTGATCCCCGCGAGTCAGTGCAGGCTCCCGCGAGTCAGCGCTCACCGACGCGACTCAGCGCACGGCCGCCCGACTCAGCGCCCCGCCCCACGACTCAGCGCAGGCTCCCGCGACTCAGCGCTCGCCGACGCGACTCAGCGCAGTTGCGCGCGAGTCTGCGCAAAGTGCAACCGGTCAGTGCTGGTTGCGGGACCGACATCGGACGCGACGCTGAAAGGACGTGGGAGGGGGCCGCGCGTCGTCGTCAGACCCGAAGTGGAGGGCGCCCTGCGCCCGTGAACGCGACGGCGCGCGGCCCCCTCGCACGTCCGGAACCCGACCGCGCCACGCTGACTCGCGCGACCGAGCGCTGACTCGCGGGGATCCGCGCTGACTCGCGGGGATCCACGCTGACTCGCGGGGATCCACGCTGACTCGCGGGAGCCAGCGCTGACTCGCGGGAATCCGCGCTGACTCGCGGCGGCGCCGGCCCGCACCACAGGTAGCGCCCACCTACGGTGAGGTGCATGGACGTCATGCTGGTGGCGGTCGCGTCCGTCGCCGTGATCATCGCCGTGTCAGCCCTCGCCCCCCGCGCGGGGGTGGGTGCGCCGTTGGTGCTGGTGCTGATCGGGTTGGGGGTGAGCTTCCTCCCGGCGGTGCCGGCGTGGGAGGTGGAGCCGGAGATCATCCTCGCGGGGGTGCTGCCCGCCCTGCTGTACGCGGCGGCGGCGTCGTTCCCGTCGATGGACTTCCGGCGTGACTTCGGGGCGATCTCGGGGTTGAGCGTGCTGCTGGTGGTGGTGTCGGCGGTGGGTCTGGGCTTCGTGTTCGCGTGGATGATCCCGGGCCTGGACCTGGCGGCGGGGATCGCGCTGGGGGCGATCGTGAGCCCGACGGACGCGGTGGCGACGTCGATCATCAAGCGGCTGGGTGCGCCGGCGCGGGTGGTGACGGTGCTGGACGGCGAGGGGCTGCTGAACGACGCGACGTCGCTGGTGCTGCTGCGGTCGGCGGTGGCGGCGACGGCGGCGAGCGTGTCGTTCTGGTCGGTGGTGGGGGACTTCGTGTGGGCGGTCGCGGTGGCGGTGGTGAGCGGCGTGGTGGTGGGGCTGCTGGGTCTGCGGGTGCGGCGTCGGCTGCCGACGCCGGCGTTGTCCACCGGTGTGTCGTTCCTGGTGCCGTTCGCGGCGTACTGGCCGGCGGAGGCGTTGGAGGCGTCGGGGATCGTGGCGTCGGTGACGGCGGGGCTGGTGACGGGCACCCTGTCGGCGCGGTACCTGACGCCGCAGGTGCGGTCGGCGGAGAAGGTGAACTGGCGCACGGTGGAGGGGCTGCTGGAGGGTGCCCTGTTCCTGGTGATGGGTCTGCAGTTCTTCGCGCTGGTGACGGACGTGCAGGAGGAGCACGGGTCGTTGTGGCGGGCGTTGGGTGTGGCGGTGGTGGCGGCGTTCGGCGTGGTGCTGGTGCGGGCGGCGTTCGTGCTGCCGCTGCTGCGCTGGCTGGCGCTGCGGCGTCGGCGGGGCGAACAGCTGCGGGGCACGTTGGCGACGATGCAGGACCGGCTGGACGCGAAGCTGTCGGCGCACGACCCGTCGCGGTCGATGACGTCGGACGAGGCGTTGGAGGTGCTGCGGTCGGCGTGGCCGCAGGACACGGAGTCGCGGCGTCGGGCCCACGAGGAGGAGCGGCTGCAGCGGGGGGAGGACCAGGACCGGCCGCGCCGTCGCCCGGGGGTGGGCGAGGACGGCGGTGGGGAGCGGCTGCTGGCGCGCATCGAGCGGTTCAGCCGGCGCATCACACGCCGGGTGGCGGACATCGACTATCTGGCGGCGGCGCCGTTGGGTCCGCGGGAGGGTGTGGTGCTGGTGTGGGCGGGGATGCGTGGGGTGGTGACGTTGGCGGCGGCGCAGACTCTCCCGGCGGACTTCCCGCAGCGGTCGCTGCTGGTGCTGGTGGCGTTCGGGGTGGCGGCGGGCACGTTGCTGGTGCAGGGCGGCACGCTGCCGTGGGTGGTGCGGCGCCTGGGTCTGGCGGGGGTGGAGCCGCCGACGGCGGCGGAGCACGCGGCGGGCCTGCGGGTGGTGGTGCACGACGCGGCGGCGGACCTGTTGGACGGGGGGCCGGTGCGGGTGGACGGGTCGCCGTACGACCCGGACGTGGTGGCGACGGTGCGGGGTGCGGTGGTGCGGGAGGAGTCGGAGCGGGACGAGGACGCGGCGCGGTCGGCGGGGCTGTCGGCGCAGTTCTTCGAGCTGCGGGTGCGGGTGATCGAGGCGCAGCGGGCGGCGCTGCTGCGGGCGCGGGCGGACGGCACGTTCGACTCGGCGCTGCTGTCGCGGGCGTTGGACCTGCTGGACGCGGAGCAGATCGCGGTCGAGATGCGCGGCGAGTCGCCCTGATCCTGGTGCGACACCGGACGACCCGGCGGTCGGGTGCCGTCGTCGTCGACCCGCCGGGTGTCGCCCGGTGGAACGCGACGAGCGTGCCGGCGCTCTTCCCGTCCCGGGCGGAAGAGGAAGGCGCCGGCACGCTCGTCGGGCGGCCCGGCGGGCGTCAGGCCGTCTTGATCTCCCCGCGCAGCACGCGGGTCACGCCCACGGCCAGGGGCACGCCCACCCAGATGAGGGCCGACGTGGCGATCTGCGCCCACATCTCCCCACCGGTCGACATGCCGGCCTGTGCCGCGACCGCCGGGTCGGTCAGGAGGGGGGCGCTCGCGGTCGACAGGTCGATCCACGGCCACACGTCCGCCCACGCGGTGACGAACACCGCGATCGTGCTCACCACGACGGGCAGCACGAGGTAGGTGACGATCGCGGCCGGGGTGCTGAGGAACGCGAGACCGAACGCGATGCCGCCGAGCATCCACAGGACGACCATGAGCAGCGTGCCCCAGGTGACGGTGCCGACGCTCCAGTCGGGGGTGGCGTCACGGAACGTCACGACCCACAGGTGGGCGAGGGCGGCGATGCCGACGGCGACGGCGTAGAACGCGACGCCGGAGCCGACGGCGGACACGGCCTTCGCGCCGACGACGCGCAGCCGCCGGGGCTCCAGGGTGAACGTGGTCAGGGCGGTGCGCTGCGACCACTCGGACGTCGCGGCGAGGATCGCGACGATGGGCAGCAGCATCGCGAGCGGTGTGGAGCTGCCGATGACGAACGCCTCGAAGGGGACGTCGCCGTCGCCGACGGCGCCCATGATGATCATGACGGTCGCGGTGACGGCGGCGATGACGACGAGCAGCCAGCGGCCGGCACGCGTGTCGAGCTGCTTGCGCCACTCGACGACGACGAGGCGTCCGAACGTGACGGCCGGGACGTCGCTGCGGCTGGTGAGGGTGGGGCGGGCCAGGGTCGGGTCGAGGGCGGTCATGCCGACACCTCCTCACGGGCGTGGTCCGCGGTGAGCTCGAGGAACAGCTCCTCCAGGCCGCGCGACGACGCCTCCCGGAGCTCGACGACGACGACGCCGGCGGCGGCTGCGGTGCGGGCGACGTGCTCGGTGTCGGCGGTGGCGACGAGCCCGCCGCCCGTGCGGTGCTCGACGTCGGTCCCGGCGGCGCGCAGCGCGGCGGCCAGGGCGGCGTCGTCGGTGGAGCGGACGTAGGTGCCGGCGGCGCGCAGCAGCTCGTCCTTCGTGCCGTCCGCGACGATCCGTCCACGGCCGATGACGACGATGCGGTCCGCGACCTGCTCGATCTCGCCCAGCAGGTGCGACGACAGCAGGACGGTCCCGCCGTCGGCCGCGAAGCCGCGCAGCAGGTCGCGCATCCAGCGGATGCCCGCCGGGTCGAGGCCGTTGGCGGGCTCGTCGAGGATCAGGACCTCCGGGTCGCCGAGCAGGGCGCCCGCGATGCCGAGGCGCTGCCGCATGCCGAGCGAGAACGTGCCGACGCGCCGCGACGCCTCCGCCGTCGTCAGGCCCACGACGTCCAGGACCTCGTCCACGCGGGAGCGGCCCACCCCGGTGAGCAGCGCGGCCAGGGAGAGGACCTCCCGGCCGGTGCGTCCCGCGTGCTGCGCGGAGGCGTCCAGCAGGACGCCGACCCGGCGGCCCGGGTTGGTGAGCGCCGCGTACGGCAGCCCGAGGATGCGCGTCGAGCCCGACGAGGCCGGGGTGAGGCCGCACATCATGCGCATGGTCGTCGACTTGCCGGCCCCGTTCGGGCCGAGGAAGCCGGTGACGAGTCCCGGCTCGGCGGTGAACGACACGTCGTCCACGGCCAGGACCGGCCCGTACCTCTTGGTCAGGTGCTCCACGGTGATCATGGCTCCACCCTGCCGGTGGCGGGGGTTCTGGCGGATCGCCCGGACGGCGGGTCCTGGTCCGTCGGTCGGATGGAGCCGCGTCATCCTTTCGGAGGATGGCGTCCGGTGCGGCGAGCCCGACGGCGGATGCCGGGCCGCGGCGTCCGTCCTACGCTCGCGGCGTGACCGACCCGACCGACGTGCCCCACCCGGACCTCGCCGCCGTGCCCGGGCCGCGTCCGGATGGACGTCGGACGAGGCTCAGGAGGGCCTGGGCGGAGACGTGGCGGCTCGGGCTCGCGCTGCTCTTCAGCCTGACGGCCACCGGCTTCGTCCTCGTGGAGATCGACGAAGGACGCATGGCGATGACGGGCGGGCAGCTCGCGCTCGACATCGCGCTCGGGGTGCTGTGCTTCGGCGCCGTACTGCTGCGGCACCGCTTCCCGACGACGGTGGCGCTCGTCGTGTCCGCTGCGGGCGCCGTCTCCGCGTTCGCGGTCGGGCCGATCACGCTGGCGATCGTGTCGCTGGCCACCCACCGTCGCTGGTGGCGGATCCTCGCCGTCGCCGCCGTGTTCACCGTCGCGGGCTGGACGTACGGGCAGCTGTACCCCACGACCGACCCCGCACCGGTCACCGAGACCCTCCTCGGCGTCGCGTTCTTCGCGCTCCTCGTCTGGATCGGCGCCTACATCGGGCTCCGCCGGGAGCACATCGCCTCCCTGTACGAGCGGATCGCGACCGCCGAGCGCGAGCAGGCCGGCCGCGTCGCGCAGGCCCGCGCCAACGAACGCGCCCGCATCGCCCGCGAGATGCACGACGTCCTCGCGCACCGCATGTCGCTCGTCGCCATGCACGCCGGCGCCCTCGCCTACCGCACCGACCTGCCGCCCGCACAGGTCGCCGAGACCGCCGCCCTCGTCCGCGACTCCGCCCACGAGGCCCTCGGGGAGCTCCGGGAGGTCCTCGGGGTGCTGCGCGGGCTCGACGGCCCCACGGCGGGCGGCACCACCGACGACCCGCGGCCCGAACGGCCCCAGCCCACCCTCGCGGACCTCGACGAGCTCGTCGCCGCGACCACCGCCGCCGGGACCCCGGTCCGCGTCACCGACCGGGTGCCCGGCGTCGAGGCGCTGCCCGTCGCCATCTCCCGCAGCGCCTACCGCATCGTCCAGGAAGCCCTGACCAACGTGCGCAAGCACGCCCCCGGCGTCACCGCCTCCGTCGTGCTGCGCGGCGCACCCGGCCAGGGGCTGTGGATCACCGTCTCCAACGCCACCCCCGCCCGGGAACCCGCCGACGACACCACCCGCCCCCCGTCCTCCGGCCTCGGTCTCCTCGGCCTCATGGAGCGCGCCGAGCTCGGCGGCGGTACCCTCACCGCCCGCGACGCGGACGGCCGCTTCGTCGTGCAGGCATGGCTACCGTGGACCGCATGAACGTGGTGAAGGTCGTGGTCGTCGACGACGACGCGCTCGTCCGGGCCGGGCTGCGGCTCATCCTCGGCGGCTCCCCCGACATCGACGTCGTCGCGGACGCCGCCGACGGGGCCGACGCCGTCGACGTCGTCCGCCGGCACCGCCCCGACGTCGTCCTCATGGACATCCGCATGCCCCGCCTCGACGGGCTGGAGGCGACCCGCCACGTCGTCGCGCTCCCCGACGCGCCCCGCGTCATCGTCCTGACGACGTTCGACACCGACGACATGGTCCTGCAGGCGCTCCGCGCCGGCGCCGCCGGGTTCCTGCTCAAGGACACCCCGCCCGAACGCCTCGTCGCCGCCGTCCTCGCCGCCGCCGCCGGCGAACCCACCCTCTCCCCGTCCGTCATGACCCAGCTCATCGCCCGCGTGTCCGTCGAGGTCCCCGACCCGGCGCGGCGTCCCGGCTCCGCCGCGCGGCGCGTCGCCTCGCTGACCGACCGGGAACGAGAGGTCGCCGTCGTCCTGTCGCGCGGGCTGTCCAACGCGGAGATCGCCGCCGAGCTCTACATGAGCGTCCCCACCGTGAAGACGCACCTGTCCCGCATCCTCGACAAGCTGGGCGCCGCCAACCGCGTCCAGGCCGCCATCACGGTCCACGACGCCGGGCTGAGCGCGTAGCGCCCGCCGCCGCGACCCGGCGCGGCGTCCCGCGAGTCAGCGCGACTTCCGGCGAGTCAGCGCAAGGCGGCGCGAGTCAGCGCGCTTTCAGGTGCCGGACGTCGGAGGACGCCGCGCGTCGTCGCGTTCACGGGCGCAGGGCGCCCTCCACTTCGGGTCGGACGACGACGCGCGGCGACCTCCGGCGTCCTTCGTCGTCGGGATCCGAGGTGCGGACCTCGGAGTGCCAGGCCTCGGCGTCGGATGGTGTCGCGGGACGGTGGGCGCGCCGATCCGGTTCGCGTGGAGCGGCGCCGCGCCGTGTCCCGGTCGCGCCGGGTCCTCGAGCCGCGCGCCGCGTCGGCGCTCGTCGCGCCGGCTCCCGCAGAGGGCGCCGACTCGCACAGTCGTGGAGGTTGTCGCGTCTTCACGGCAGGCGTCCGGGATCCTGTGCTGAGTCGCGCCGGCGTGCGCTGAGTCGCGCAGGTATGCGCTGAGTCGCGGGAAGTTGCGCTGAGTCGCGGTGGTGCCTGGTCTGCTCAGAGACGGTCGCGCAGCCAGGTGATGTCCGTGGCGACGTCGCCCTTGGTCTCGCAGATGACGGGCGCGCCGGCGTCACGGACGACGCCGACGAGCAGGTCGTCCGGGATCTCGCCGACGCCGAAGTTGGTGTGGCGGTCGGCGCCCGACCCCGCGGCGTCGCGGGAGTCGTTGGCGTGCACCAGGTCGATGCGGCCTGTGATGGCGCGGACGTCCGCGACGGCGGTGGCGAGGTCGATGCCGCCGGCCCACGCGTGGCACGTGTCCAGGGTGAAGCCGACGTCGGAGCCGCCGTCGGCCTGCTGGATCGCGGCCCAGAGCTGCTCGATGCGGTCCAGGCGGCGCGCCATGGAGAAGTCGCCGCCCGCGGTGTTCTCCACCAGCACGGGCACGTCCGTCTCGAGGGCGTCGATCGCCTTGCGCCAGTTGTCGAACCCGGTCGCGGGGTCGTCCTTCGCGGTGACGTGACCGCCGTGCACCACGACGCCCTTCGCGCCGATCTCGCCCGCCCGCGTCATGACCTGCTGCAGCAGCTTGCGGCTGGGGATGCGGATGCGGTTGTTGGGGGACGCCACGTTGATGACGTACGGGGCGTGCACGTACACGTCGATCCCCGCCGCGGCGACGTCCGCCCGGAACGCGTCCGCGCCGCCCGGGTACTCCAGGGGCGGCACCTTCCACGACTGCGGGTCGGAGACGAACACCTGGACGACGTCGGCCCCGAGCCGGCCGGCGTCGGCGACGGCGTCGTCCAGGGACACGTGGGCACCGATCTGCACGCTCATGCCGCCAGCCTAGGTGGCGCCACCCACGCCCGCGGGTCGCGTCCCGACGGGTTGCTCCGAGGAACCTCAAGGGGCGTGCCCGGAGGGGACGTGGCCTGCTACTTTGCGGCTCTCGACGGGTGGAGGTCGTACATGATGGCGTGGGCTGGTTCCGGGATGATGCTCGCCGTCGTCCTGGAGGCTTTGGTGCCGGTGGTGACGGCGGTCGCCGTCGTGGTGATCGCCGCGACGTTGTCCCGGGGCGCGCGCCCCACGGCGCCGGCCGAGCCGACGGACCGTCCGGGTCTGCTGGAGCAGCGGCTGGAGCACCTGGACTGGCTGCACGCCGCCGGGCGGATCACCGACGACGAGCGCGGCGCGGCCCGGGCCCGCCTGCTCGGCACGGTCTGAGGGGGCTGCCGTGGAACCCTCGGACCTCCTGGACGAGTACCTCTCGGGCGGCGGCCCGGGTGGCGAGGTCGTCTTCGACGACCCGATGTTCGCGGAGCCGACGTTCGGCGCCTTCGGCTCGTTCTTCGGCATCGTCGTGGTGCTGGTCGTGGCCTTCGCGGTCTTCGGCGTCGTCATGTCGCTGAGGCGGGCCCGCAAGCTGCGCGACGCGGGGATCGATCCGCTCGACCCGACGACGGACCTGCAGATCAGGTACATGCAGCGCACCGGCATGACGGCCGAACCCGGGACCGGTGGACCGCCGATCGCCGGTCCGCCCGCCCCCGCGGCGGGTCCCGCGTCGACGCCGCCACGGTCCGTGGAGGACCGGCTCGCCGAGGTGGACCGCCTGTACGAGGCGGGCACCATCACGACGGTGGAGCGCGACGCCGCCCGCGCGCGGGTCCTCGGGACGATCTGACCGGCCCGGACGCCGGACCGGCGTCGTGCGGCGACGCACGCTCACCGACCGCACGGCGCGAACGGGCCCGCCGCCGTCGGACGGGGAACGGGAGCACCGCGCCGCGCGCGTAGGCTTTCCCCATGCCCAGCACTCCTCCGCTCGCGTACGTCGTCGCCGGTTCCGAGGCGACCGGTGGCGCCGGCATCCAGGCCGACCTGAAGACGTTCCAGCAGCTCGGCGCGTACGGCGTCGGGACGCTGACCTGCATCGTGTCGTTCGACCCGAAGAACGACTGGGGGCACCGGTTCGTCCCGGTGGACCCGCAGGTGATCGCCGACCAGATCGAGGCGGCGACGGCCACCCACGACCTCGACGTCGTGAAGATCGGGATGCTGGGCACGCCCGCGACGGTGGACGTCGTGGCGCGGTCCCTCGCGGCTCAGCCGTGGCGGCACGTCGTGCTCGACCCGGTGCTGATCTGCAAGGGGCAGGAGCCGGGCGCCGCGCTGGACACGGACACGGCGCTGCGCGAGCAGGTGCTGCCGCTGGCGACCGTGGTGACGCCGAACCTGTTCGAGGCGCGCACCCTCGCCGGGATGGACCGCATCCTGTCGGTCGAGGACCTGATCGAGGCGGCCCGCCGCATCCACGCGCAGCTCGACTCGACCGCGGGTCCGCGGTACGTCGTCGCGAAGGGCGGCGCGGAGCTGCCGGGGCCGGACGCCGTCGACGTCGTGTTCGACGGGACGGACGTCACGGTGCTGTCGGCGCCGAAGATCGGCGAGGAGCGGGTGTCGGGCGCGGGCTGCACGTTCGCGGCCGCGATCACGGCGGAGCTCGCGAAGGGCGCGGACGTCCCGGACGCCGTGCGGACCGCGAAGGACGTCGTCACGACGGGCATCGAGGCGCGGGTCGTTGCCCGTACCCCGTTCGACACCGTGTGGCAGGGCGCGTACCCCGCGTGACCTGTCAGGGGATGGTCAGGTGACCGTACCCCGGACGCAAACTTCTTCTCCAGGGCGGTTCGGCTTACCCTCGGGTGCGTGACCGACAACAACGGACAGCACAGCCCGAGCACGGGCGCGATCGAGCGTGTGGTCGCCCGTCACGAGATGCCCGACCCGTTGCGCGAGGACATCCGCCTCCTCGGCGGTCTCCTGGGCAGCGTCCTGCGGGAGTCCGGCGGCCAGGACCTGCTCGACGACGTCGAGCACCTGCGTGAGCTGACGATCCGCGCGTACGGCGTGGAGGACGGCGGCGTCGCGCTGGCGGAGGCCGCGGACGTCGTCGCGGGCTTCTCCCTGGAGCGGGCCGAGCAGGTCGCGCGCGCGTTCACCTGCTACTTCCACCTCGCGAACCTCGCGGAGGAGTACCACCGCGTGCGGGTCCTGCGGCAGCGGGAGTCGGAGGCGGGCGCCGCGATCGAGGAGTCCCTGCCGGCGGCGTTCACGCAGCTCGCGGAGGAGGTCGGCCGGGACGAGGCCCTGCGCCGTCTCGGCGAGCTGGAGTTCCGTCCCGTGCTGACGGCGCACCCGACGGAGGCGCGGCGTCGTGCCGTGTCCGGCGCGGTGCGGCGCGTCTCGTCGCTCCTCGCGGAGCGCGACACGATGCACCTGGGCGGGACGTCCCGCACGGAGAACGAGCGCCGCCTCCTGGCGGAGATCGACACGATGTGGCGCACGTCCCCGATCCGCGCCAACAAGCCGACGGTCCTCGACGAGGTCAAGACGGCGATGGGCGTGTTCGACGCGACGCTGTTCGAGACGTTCCCCGAGGTGTACCGCCGCCTGGACGACTGGCTGCTGGACGACGAGGCCGGACGCCGGGCACCGCTCGCGAAGCCGTTCGTCTTCCTCGGGTCGTGGATCGGCGGCGACCGCGACGGCAACCCGAACGTCACGGCGGAGGTGACGCGGCAGGCCGCGACGCTGGCCGCGGAGCACGCGCTCACCGCGCTCGAGAACGCGACGCGCGCCACCGGCCGCAAGCTCACCCTCGAGGAGGCGAGCACCCCGGCGTCCGGCGAGCTGCGGGCGCTGTGGCAGAAGATGCGCCAGCTCTCCGACGAGCTCGCGGCGCAGGCCGCCTCCGAGTCCCCGAACGAGCCGCACCGCGCCGCCGTCCTCGCGATCGCCGGCCGCGTCCGCGCGACCCGCACCCGCGACGCCGACCTCGCGTACACGAACCCCGAGGAGCTCGAGGCCGACCTGCGCGTCGTGCAGCGCTCCCTCATCGACGCGGGCGCGCCCCGTGCCGCGTACGGCGACCTGCAGCGACTCGTGTGGCAGGTGGAGACCTTCGGGTTCCACCTGGCCGAGATCGAGGTGCGCCAGCACTCGCAGGTGCACGCCGCCGCCCTCGCCGAGATCGAGGAGAAGGGCGTCCACGGCGACCTGTCCGACCGCACCCGCGAGGTGCTGGACACGTACCGCGCGCTCGGCGCCGTGCAGAAGCGGTTCGGCGTCCGCGCGGCCCGCCGCTACATCGTGTCGTTCACGCAGGCGCCCGAGCACCTGGCGGCGGTCTACCAGCTCGCCGAGCTCGCGTTCGAGGGCAGCGACGACGTCCCCGTCGTGGACGCCGTCCCGCTGTTCGAGACCTTCGCGGACCTCGAGAACTCGGTGGAGATCCTCGAGGCGATGCTCGAGATGCCGCAGGTGCAGCGCCGCCTCGCGGAGAACGGCCGCCGCGTCGAGGTCATGCTCGGCTACTCCGACTCCTCCAAGGACGTCGGCCCCGTCGCCGCGACGCTCGCCCTGCACTCCGCGCAGTCCCGCATCGCGCAGTGGGCGGCCCGCCACGACATCACGCTCACGCAGTTCCACGGACGCGGCGGCGCCCTCGGGCGCGGCGGCGGCCCCGCGAACCGTGCGGTCCTCGCGCAGCCCCCGCACTCGGTGGACGGCCGGTTCAAGCTCACCGAGCAGGGCGAGGTCATCCTCGCCCGCTACGGCGACCCGACGATCGCGGCCCGGCACATCGAGCAGGTCGCCGCGGCGACGCTCCTCGCGTCCGCGCCGTCCACGGAGAAGCGCAACGCGACCACGGCGGAGCGGTTCGCGCCCCTCGCCGCGTCGCTCGACGCGACGTCGCGCGCCCGGTTCCACGCCCTGGTGAAGTCCGAGGGCTTCCCGCAGTGGTTCGCACAGGTGACGCCCCTGGAGGAGGTCGGCCTGCTCCCGATCGGGTCGCGCCCCGCCAAGCGCGGCCTCTCGGTGAACTCGCTCGACGACCTGCGGGCCATCCCCTGGGTGTTCTCCTGGTCGCAGGCCCGCATCAACCTCGCCGGCTGGTTCGGCCTCGGCACGGCGCTGCGCGAGTTCGGCGACCTCGACGTGCTGCGCGCCGCGTACACCGAGTGGCCGCTGTTCGCCACGCTCCTCGACAACATCGAGATGTCCCTCGCCAAGACGGACGAGCGGATCGCGGAGCAGTACCTCGCGCTCGGCGACCGGGACGACCTCGCGCAGATGGTGCTCGACGAGCTCCGCCTCACCCGCGAGTGGGTCCTCAAGATCACCGGCAACGGATGGCCCTTGGCCAGCCGCCGCGTGCTCGGCCGCGCCGTCCAGCTCCGCTCGCCCTACGTGGACGCCCTCTCGCTGCTCCAGGTCCGGGCGCTGCGCGCCCTGCGCACCCAGGGCGTCAGCGAAGGCCTCACCGTGGCCGACGGCGAGTGGGTCGACGGCGGGTACAAGGACCGCTGGCAGCACCTGCTGCTCCTCACCGTCAACGGTGTGTCCGCCGGCCTGCAGAACACGGGCTGATGCGCGACCTCACCACGCCCGCCGGTGCCCCCGCACCGGCGGGCGTCGCCGCGCCCGTCCTCGAGCTGGCGGTGCAGGACGTCGCCGGTGTCGACGTCGCGGCGCGCGTCGGGGCACGCCGGGTCGAGCTCTGCGCGGCCCTCGGCGCTACCGGCGGGATGACGCCCGGACCCGGCCTCCTCGCCGCGGCCGTCGCCCAGGCCGCCGCCCCCACCGCCGGCAACCCCGTCGAGGTGCACGTCCTCGTCCGGCCCCGCACCGGCGGGTTCGTGCTCGTCGACGGCGAGCTCGACGTCCAGGTCCGGGAGGTCGCCGCTGCCGTCGCCGCCGGCGCGCACGGCGTCGTCGTCGGAGCCCTGCGCCCCGACGGCACCGTCGACGAGCCCGCCGTGCGCGCGCTCGTCGCAGCCGCCGCCAACCTCGAGGTGACCTTCCACCGCGCGTTCGACCAGCTCGCCGACCCGCTGGCCGCCCTCGACGCGCTCGCCGCCGCCGGCGTGACCCGCGTGCTCACCTCCGGAGGCGCCGCCCGCAGCGTCGACGGTCTCGACCGGCTCCGCGCCTGCGCCGACCACGCCCACGGCCCGCTCGCCGCTGCCGTGCAGATCATGGCCGGCGGCGGCGTCCGCGTCGAGGACGTCCCCGCCCTGCGGGCCAGCGGCGTCGACGCCGTCCACCTGTCCGCCAAGCGCGTCGTGTCGGACGACGGCGGCCCCGGTGGTGGAGGGGACTCCGGCTACGAGATCACCGACCCCGACGTCGCCGCCGCGGCGGCTGCCGCGCTGGGGTTGCCGGGCTGATCGCTGCGCGCGGTGTCGGTCGGCAGGTCGGCTCCGGGGTCGGTGGGTCGGTTCCGGGGTCGGTGGGTCGGTTCCGGCGTCGGTGGGGTGGCGCGCCGTCGCGTTCACGGGCGCTGCGCGCCCTCCACTTCGGGTCTGACGACGACGCGCCACCCCACCGACCCCGGAACCTTTGTGCCCCGTTGCGTCACGTGTCGGGGTCGCGTCGAGTCAGCGCACATCTCCGCGAGTCAGCGCACGATCCGCCCAGTCAGCGCACGATCCGCCCAGTCAGCGCAGGATTCGTCCAGTCAGCGCAAGGCTCGGCGAGTCAGCGCGGGCGATCGCGAGTCAGCGCACGATTCGTCCAGTCAGCGTGGATCACGCTCAGTCGGCGCACATCTCCGCGAGTCATCGTCGGAGCGCTCAGTGGTGCGCTGAGCGAACCGTCCGTTCGCCCACTCGGCGGAACTCGCGCCGACTCGCGACGTTTGGGTGCCGCCCAGGGCTCAGGCCGGGGCGGCGAGGAGCCGGAACGGGGCACCGGTCGGGTCGGTGACGTCGACCTGTCGGCCGTACGGGGTGTCCACCGGCTCGCCGTGCACGGTGGCGCCCAGCTCGGTGGCGCGGGAGGCCGCGGCGTCGACGTCGTCGGCGCCGAGGTAGACCAGCCACCGGCTCGGCCCTTCGTCGTCGGCGACGCCGTAGATGCCGGCGGTCGCGGACTCCTGAGGCCCGTTCGTCGCGTACCGGAACCCGTCGTCGCCCGGCACGTCGTGCAGGTCCCAGCCGACGGCGTCGCGGTAGAACGCGCAGGTCGTGTCGTAGGTGGTGGTCCACACCTCGAACCAGCAGGGTGCGCCCGCCTCCATGACACGGGCGAATCCGCGATGCTCCTGCGGCTGCCAGAACGCCAGCCCGATGCCGGTGGGGTCGGTCGTCATGGCCCAGCGGCCCTGGCCGGGGACGTCGTCCGGCCCCATGACGACCGTCCCGCCGTTCTCGATGACGGCCGTGACGGCGGCGTCCGCGTCCGACGCGGCGAGGTACACGCCCCACTCGCTGGGCTGCCCCGTCACCTGGTGCGGGCCGACGCCCGCCACGGGCTCGCCGCGCAGGAGGAACTGGCCGTAATGGCCGAACTCCTCGCCGAAGTCCACGTGCTCCCAGCCGAACAGGGCCGTGTAGAACGCGACGGCGGCCGGCAGGTCGTCCGTCCCCAGGTCGATCCAGATCGGAGCGCCGTCCGGGGTGTCACCGCGTGCGGGCATGGTTCCTCCTCGAGCTTCGTGGCCGTCGTGGGCGCGTCCAGTCCAGCACGCGCCACCGACGGTCGCCCGCCGGAGGTGTCAGAGCCCGGCGAGGGCCCGGACCACGCGGTCGACGCTGGACCCGATGCCCCAGCGCTCGACCAGCGCCGCGAGGGCGTCGGGGTCGCGCGGGGTCGCGGGGAGGGTGTCGTCCACGTCGCCCACGGGGGCGTCGGCGGCGACCTGCACGACCCCCGGGGCGACCGCCAGGTAGTCCGTGGCCGCGGCGAGCCGGGTGCGCTGCGACGCGGTCACGCCGGACTCGCCGGCGGCTGCGGCGGCGAGGATCCGGTCCAGGGTGCCGAACGTCGCCAGCAGTCGCGCGGCGGTCTTCTCGCCGATGCCGGCCACGCCCGGCAGGCCGTCCGACGGGTCTCCGCGCAGCACGGCCATCTCGGCGTACGCGCTGCCCGTCGGGACGCCGTACTTCTCCGCGAGCCGCGCCTGGTCCACGACGTCCGGGTCGCGCACGCCGCGCGCCGGGTACAGGACGCCGACGCCCGCCGCGTCGTCGACGAGCTGGAACAGGTCGCGGTCGCCGGTCACGACGGCGACCTGGAGCGCGGCTGACGACCCGGCTCCGGGCGCCCCCTCCGTCGGTGCCGCGACGACCGGCGCGGCAGGGTGCGCCGCCACCTCGCGCGCCACGAGCGTGCCGATGACGTCGTCCGCCTCGTACCCGGGCGCGCCGACGCGTGCGACGCCGAGCGCGGCGAGGACGTCGACGATGACGGGCACCTGGGCGCGCAGGTCGTCGGGCATCTCCTCGACGTCGGGGCCGTCGGCGCGTTCCTCCAGGACCCGGTGCTGCTTGTACGAGCTGATGGCGTCGACCCGGAACGCGGGGCGCCAGTCGTCGTCCCAGCAGGCCACCAGACGTTCAGGGCGGTGCTCGGTCACGAGGAACGCGATCATGTCGAGCAGGCCGCGCACCGCGTTGACCGGCTCGCCCGCGGGGGAGCGCAGGGAGCCCGGGAGACCGAAGTAGGCGCGGAAGTACAGCGAGGCCGTGTCGAGCAGCATCAGGCGCATGGTGACAGCCTCCCACCTGACCCTGTCAGCGCGCTCCACCCGTCCTGTGGTCGGTCTCGGTGCGACCGACCGCGAGCCGGTTCACCCGGTGGACGGCGACGGCCACTCGGACGGCAGCTCTCCGGCCGGTGGCGCCGGGATCACACCCTGGAACCCCGTGAGGGTCTGCCAGCGGGCGCCGTCAGCGGTGAGCAGGAGGATGACGTCGTCCGTCCCGTCGAGCGGGTCGCCGTCGGGGTAGGGCGAGCCGTTCTCGCAGGTCCGGGGTGCGGAGACGACCTCGATCGTCCGGGCGCCCGAGCCCTGGAGCCACGCGTCGACCGCCACCTCCCACACGTGGGCGGTCTCGCCGAAGAGGTAGGTCGTCCCGGTCTGCCCGGTCACCCTGCCGTGTGCCACCGCGTCGGCATCCAGGGCGGCGTCGGCCGGGGTGTCGTAGTCGGCCCAGTCGACGCAGGCGGAGGAGACCTCGGCGGTGCCGCAGCCGCCGAGCGCCGCCACGCCGACGGTGAGGAGGACGGCGGTGAGGGCACGATGGCTCGTCATGCGGTCAGGGTTCCACACCGGCCGGGCGGCGTGTCAGGTGGCGACGGCCCCGGCGAGCAGCAGCCCTGCCGTGACGGCGACGACCGACGCGCCGAGCGTGCTCAGCGCGTGCCGCACCGCCACTCGTCGTCGGCCGCCGTGCAGGATCGTCACCGTCTCGACGACGGACGTGGAGAACGTCGTCAGGCCGCCGCAGAACCCGACGACGAGGAGCAGGTGCCAGACCTCGGCGGCTCCGGCGAGGGCGATCCAGCCGGCCGTGACCCCGATGACGAACGAGCCGACGGTGTTCACGACCCACGTGCCCCACGGGAACCCGCTCGGGCGTCGGGCCTTGACGGTGTCGGCCACCCAGAACCGCACCGCGGCGCCGAGCCCGCCGCCGACCCCGACCGCGACGAACGCCAGCACCCCGGTCACGACGGCCCGCCGGCGCGGAGCAGCCGTCCCAGCGTGCCCGGCGGGGTCCGTGAGCCGAGCAGCACGCCCGCCAGTGCCGCCGTCGTCCCGACGGCGAGCGTGGCCGCGGCGTACGCGACCGCGACGCCCCACGCGCCGTCCTGCGCGAGGCGCGTCAGCTCGAGACCGAGCGCGGAGTACGTGGTGAAGCCGCCGAGCACGCCGGTCCCGGCGAACAGGCGGACGGCTCGCAGGCGCGGCGACTCGGGGCCGCGCCGGGCGAGGGTCTCCAGGAGCCAGCCCAGCACGAACGCGCCGACGAAGTTCACGGTGAACGTCGGCCACGGCCAGCCCGCGGACGCGTGGGGGAGCGCCAGGGCGACGGCGTACCGCAGCACCGAGCCGAGGGCCCCGCCGGCGGCGACGAGCGCGAGGAGCCGCGGGTCGCGGTGCGGGGGGCGGGCGTCGGGCACGGTCCCCATCCTGGTGCGCCCGGAGGCGACGGCGCCACTCGTCGTCGGACCTGCGCTGACTCGCCGGAACTTGCGCTGACTCGCGTGACGCCGCGCTGACTCGCGTGGGTGTGCGCTGACTCGCGTGACGCCGCGCTGACTCGCGTGGGTGTGCGCTGACTCGCGTGACGCCGTGCTGACTCGCGTGGATGTGCGCTGACTCGCGTGGACCTGCGCTGACTGATGCGACGCGGACCGGAACGTCGAAGGAGGGGGGTGGGGGCCGCGCGACGTCGTCAGACCCGAAGTGGAGGGCCCCCTGGGGCCCGTGAACGCGACGTCGCGCGGCCCCCACCACCCTCCGAAACCGGAGTGCGCGTCAGACGGTCTGCTCGGCGGGCAGGTGGTCGGGGAGGCCGAACCGCGGGAACCAGGTCGACGTGTCGAGGAACGTGGTGATGCCGGTGACCCGCCCGGCACCGTCGTCCTCGAGCACGACGAGCCCCCACGGTCGCCAGCCGCCGGCGGGGTCGCAGCGGTACTGGCCGAACGCGAGGGAGCCGTTGGCGCGCACGGGGAGGCAACGGGAGCCGCGGCAGCCGTGCCCGGGGCCGAGCATCCAGCGGGCGATCTCCTCGGGTCCCGACACCCACAGGGTGTAGGGCGGCATGTTGAGGACGGCGTCCTGGTGCAGGAGCCGGACGAGGGCGTCCATGTCGTAGCGTTCGAACGCGTCGACGTAGCGGGCGAGCAGCTCGTCGTCGACGGTGCCCCAGCGTTCCTCGTCGCGGTCGAGGGCCTTGGCGCCGAGCGTGGCGCGGGCCCGCTGGAGGGCGCTGTTGACGGACGCGACGGACGTGTCGAGCAGGGTCGCGGTCTCCGCGGCGGACCAGCGCAGCACCTCGCGCAGGACGAGCACGGCCCGCTGGCGGGGCGGGAGGTGCTGCAGGGCCGCGACGAACGCGAGGCGCACCGACTCACGGCCCACCGCCATGTCGGCGGGGTCGCCCTCGCGGGGCAGGACGGCGTCGTCGGCGACGGGTTCGACCCAGCGCTCCTCCGGGAGGGTCTCCCCGAAGTTCTCGATCTCGGCGGGCTGCGGGCCGCCCAGCCCCATGGGGCGCTCGCGCCGCTTGGACGACCCGAGGTGGTCGAAGCACACGTTGGTCGCGATCCGGTACAGCCAGGAGCGCAGCGACGACCGGCCCTCGAAGCGGTCGTAGGCGCGCCAGGCCCGCAGCATGGTCTCCTGCACGGCGTCGTCGGCGTCGGCGGCGCCGCCGAGCAGCCGGTAGCAGTAGCCCGTGAGCTCGCGGCGGTGCTGCTCCAGGAGCACGCCGACGTCCGACCCGACCGTCTGTGTCATGTCTCACACCGTACGACCGGCCACCGACAGACGCGAGAGGCGTCAGGTGCGGCGGCGGCGCGCCTCGTCGCGGGTCCAGGGCAGCACCCGTTCGACGAGGGGGATCGACGACGTGGCGGACGACTGCCGGCGCGTCACGGGGACCGCGCCGGTCAGGGGTGCGGCGCCGAGGTCGATCTCGAACCAGACCGTCTTGCCGTCGCCCAGGTCGGCGTGCCGGCCCACCACGGTGGCCTCGTGCTGCTCCACGCCCCAGCGGGAGGCGAGCCGGTCGAGGAACTGCACGCCGCGTCCTGACAGGTCGCGCGGGTCGGGGTCCTGGAGGACTGGTTCCTTGGTGCAGCCGTCGCGCACGGCGACGCGCAGCCGCCGTTCGTCGACCTCGACGGTCGCGGTGATGGGGCCGCGTCCGTGCTCGAGCGCGTTGGTGAGGATCTCGCTGGACAGCAGCATCGCGGTGCGCCGCACCTCGACGCCGACGTCGCAGGACTCCAGGACGTCGTCGACCCAGCGGCGGGCGGGCCCGAGGTCGGACAGGCTGTCGGCGACCTTCCGTTCCGCGAGGGCCGGGCCGTCGTCGGACGGCGGGCCCGACGGGGCGGGGACGCGGGCCCGCACCACCAGCACGGCGACGTCGTCCCGCTGGGCGCGTCCGACGAGCCGCCGCACGAGGGCGCGCGGCAGCCCGGCGGTGGCCTCGCCGTGGACGTCGGCCAGCACCTGGACGAGGTCCTCGGTGCGCTCGGTGATCGGCACGCCCCGCTGCTCCACCAGGCCGTCCGTGTAGAGCACGAGGGTGTCGCCCGGGAGCAGCCGGGCGGTGTGGTCGCGCCGCTGGGCCGCGGGGTCGATGCCGAGCAGCATGTCGGGACGGGCCTCGAGGGTCTGGACGGTGCCGTCGCGCCGCAGCACGAGCGGCAGCGGGTGCCCCGCGTCCGACCAGGTGAGGGTGTACCCGCGCTCCGGCTCGCCGTCGGGTCCGGTGTCGCCCTGGGGGCAGGAGTCGTGGTCGAGGCGGACGACGACGGCCGTCGCCAGCGCGCCCGGGCCCAGCTCGGCGTTCGCCCGGTCCAGGCGGGTCAGCAGCGCGGCGGGGGACTCGTCGTGGCTCCACGCCAGGGCGCGCAGCATGGAGCGGAGCTGACCCATCTGCGCGGCGGCGCTCACGTCGTGGCCGGTGACGTCGCCGATGGTGAGGATCGCGGTGCCGTCGTCGCGCACGACGGCGTCGTACCAGTCGCCGCCCACCTGGTCGGTCCGGGCCGCCGGGGCGTACGTCGTCGCGATGTCGAGGTGCGCGACGGTGGGGGCGTCGCTCAGGAGCGACTCCTGGAGGGTGGTGGCGACGCGGCGGCGGGCCTCCAGCAGCGCGACACGCTCCAGCGCCATCGCGACGTAGCGCGCGACCGTCGTCTCCAGGGCGGCGGTGCCGCTGTCGTGGTCCCGTTTCTCGCCCCACACGCAGATGACGACCCCGATGACGTCGTCCTCGACGACGACGGGCAGGAACGAGCGGGCGCCCGTCGACATCAGGCCGATGCCCGCCATGGCGGGGTAGGCCTCGATCATCTCGTCCTGGTCGCGGTAGAACAGGGTGCGCCGGTCGCGGACGACGGCGGTGTCGGGGCGGGGCGCGTCGAGCCGGATGCTGCGCATCCCGTCGGGGAACCCGGGCTCCTGGTGGCCGACGGTCACGTAGCGCAGGTGGCGGCGGTCTGCGTCGACGAGCGCGAGGGAGCACCAGCGCGCCCCCATGCCGGTGCCGACGACCTCCGCGATCGTCTCCTCGACCTCCTCGATCGTGGTGACGCCGGCGAACCGCTCGGACAGTCCCAGGAGGAACTGGGCGCGCTGGTGGGCGCGGAACGCGACCTGCTCGGCACGGCGGGCGCGTTCCCGCTCGGCCCGCAGGCGCAGCTCGCCGGAGCAGGCCGCCGCGAGGTCGGCGAGGGTGTCGAGGTCCTCGGCGGCCCACGACCGCGGGACCATGTCGATCGCCCACAGCGCGCCGACGACCTCGCCGCGCCCGTCCTGCACGGGGTAGCCGGCCAGGGCGCGGGCACCCATCTCGCGCACGACCCAGCGGTCGACGACGCGCGGGTCGGCCTCCGTGTCCTCGACGACGACGGCGGCGCGCTCGCGCGCGACGATCTCGGTCGCCGGGTGGTCGAAGAAGATGCGGCGCGCCGCCTGGACGTCCTCCGGCAGGCCGTACGCGCCGGGCAGCAGCTGACCGTCCTGGGTGAGCACCACGAAGACGGCTGCGGGCACGCCGAGGTTGCGGTGCACGAGCCGCACGATGCGGTCGAACACCTCGTCCGCGGAGAACTCCGCCGTCGGGCCGGGGGTCGACGGACCCAGGACCTGCGTCTCGGGCACGACCCCAGTATGCCGCCCGAGGGCCGAATTCCCAGCAAGAAGGCGCTGTCGGGCGCGATCCGGACCACGGACCGGTCCCCACCCGTTGCGACGTGGGTCACACCGCGCGCACACTGGAGCGAGGACCGAGACGGGGGTGGCACCGTGGGAGGAACCGCAGGAACGTTCGACGCCCTGCCCATGCTGGGGCGTGGCAAGCACCGCAGCCCGAAGAAGGGGGCGTGCTTCATGGAGCTCGCGTCGTTCCTCGCGGGCGAACGCTGGAGCGACCATCCGCAGTGCACGCACCCGCTGCTGGCGATGCTCGCACGCGCCGTCAACGACCTGACGTCGGACGACGCGCGGCCGAGGCTGGCACCCATGATCCCGTCCGTCATCGGGCTGAACAGCGACGACCCGCACTGGGACGTCCAGATCGCGCTGCGGGCCGCCCGGGCGGCGCTGCCCGTCGCCCCCGCGGACCGGCAGCAGACGCTCGCCGTGGCGATCTACGGCGGCGAGCGGATGCTCGACGTCCTGGACGGGCGACCCGACGGCACGCTGGCGCCGGAGAGCGTGGAGGCGCTGGCGACGGCGCCCAAGACCGCCGAGTGGGCGCGCCGGTTCTGCGCCGGCACCCACGTCCGTCCCAAGCGGTTCGTGCGCGACGCCGCGCCCTCGGTCGTGTCGACGGCCGTGCAGGGCATCAGCGAGGCGTACGTCCCCGACACGGACGACCGGCTGCGCGACCTGCTGACGGACACCATCGCCGACGCGCGACGCTGGTCCGGGCTGGACGTCCCCGCCGGGGCGCTGCGCGAGGAGCAGTGGGCGGAGGTCGTCCGCCCCGCGGGCAGCCGCGCCTGAGGTCCGAGGGGGCCGTGTCTGGTAGACCTCAGGGGTGACCGACACGACCCTGTGCCCGCTGGACCAGCTCTCCCTCGACGACCTGCGCCGCCGCACCTCCGTGAAGTGGCGCGCCTACCCCGACGACGTGCTGCCGCTGTTCGTCGCGGAGATGGACGTGCCGCAGCCGCCGGTCGTGGTCGACGCGGTGACGCGGGCGCTCGCGATCGGGGACACGGGCTACGACCTCGGCACGGGCTACGCGGCCGCGCTCGCCCCGTTCGCGCAGCGCCGCTGGGGTTGGACGCCCGACGTCGCCACGAGCCGCACCCTGCCCGACGTCATGGTGGCGATCGTGGAGGTGCTGCGCGTCCTCACCTCGCCCGGTGACGCCGTCGTCGTCACCCCGCCCGTCTACCCGCCGTTCGCCGCGTACGCCCGCACCGAGGCGCGGCACGTGGTCGAGGCACCCCTCGACGCGGACGGCCGCCTCGACCCGGTGACCCTGGAGGCTGCGTTCGCGCAGGCGACCGGCGTCGCCGCGCACGGCACCGGGCCGGGGTCGGGGCGGCGCGCCGTGCTCCTGCTGTGCAACCCCCACAACCCCACGGGCACCGTCCACACCCGGGCCGAGCTGGAGGACACCCTCGCCCTCGCGCGGCGCTACGGGGTGCGGGTGGTCGCCGACGAGATCCACGCCCCGTTCGCGTTCGACGACCTGGTGGACGGCGCCGAGCCGTTCACGCCCCTGCTGTCCGTGGCGGGCGCGGAGGACGCGATCGCCGTGCACTCGGCGTCCAAGGCGTTCAACCTCGCCGGGCTGCGCGCCGCCACCGCGGTCGCCGGGCCGGACGCCGCCGCCGACCTGCGCCGCATCCCCGAGGTGGCGGGCCACGCCGTCAACCACCTCGCCGTCATCGCGCACGCCGCCGCGTACACGGGCGGGGACGCCTGGCTCGACGCGCTGCGCGGCGGGATCGTGCGCAACCGGCAGCTCCTCACCGAGCGGCTCGCCGAGGTCGCGCCGGCCGTGCGCGTGCACCCCGGGCGCGGCACCTACCTCGCCTGGCTCGACGTCCGCGACGCCGTCCCCGAGGGCGTCGACCCGCACCGGCACGTGCTCGGGACGGCGAAGGTCGCGCTGGGCGACGGCTCCCACTTCGGCACGGGCGGCCGCGGCCGGCTGCGGCTAAACCTCGCGACCTCGGCGGAGATCCTCACCGCGGCGGTCGACCGGCTGGGACGGGCGCTGTCCTGACCGCGGCGGCCGCCGGGTCCGCGGCGAGCCGTCCGTCGACCAGCCGGACGCGGGCGTCGACGGACCCGAGCGTCGAGGCGTCGTGCGAGACGAGGAGGGTCGCCGCCGACGTCTCGCGGGTCAGCCGCGTGACGAGCTCGACGACCCGGCTGCCGCGCTCGTGGTCGAGGGCGGACGTCGGCTCGTCGACCAGCAGGACCTCGGGGGCGCCCATGAGGGCCCGCGCGATGGCGACGCGCTGACGCTGGCCGCCGGAGAGCTGGGCGGGCCGCTTGCCGGCCTGCCCGGCGACGCCGACGGCGTCCAGCAGCTCCAGCGCGCGCGCCCGCGCGGCGGCCGGTCGGCCACCGCGCAGGTGGGCGTGCAGCTCCAGCTGTTCCACCGCGGTGAGCGACGCGAGCAGCTGCGGCGACTGGAACACGACACCGATCCGGTCGAGCCGCACGCGCGTGGCCCGCGCGACCGTCGTGGTGGGCGTGAGCACGGTGTCGTCGCCGATCTCGACGCAGCCGCGGGTGGGTCGCGTCAGCCCGGCGGCCACGGCGAGCAGGCTGGACTTCCCGGCGCCGGACGGGCCCAGCAGGGCGGTGGTGGTCCCCGCGGGGACGGTGAGGTGGACGTCGTCGACGGCGGTGAGCGTGCCCTCCCCGTCGGGGTAGACGAGGGTGATGCCGCGCAGGTGCAGGTCCATGGGTCTCCTTCGGGGGTGTGCTCAGCGGGCGGCGAGGGCCGCGTGCGGGTCGATGCGGGTGATGCGCGCGACGGAGACGGCCGCGCCGGCGAGGCCGAGCAGGACGAGGGCCGCGGCGGGCACCAGGGTGGTGGCGGGTGTGACGACGACGGGCACGGCGGCGGGCAGCACGGTGGCGGCGGCCGCGGCGAGGACGGTGCCGAGCGTGACCCCGCCGGCCAGCAGGACGGCGGCCTGGCCGAGGGCGTCGCGCAGCAGGTACCCGGTGGACGCGCCGAGGGCCTTGAGCACGGCGACGTCGCCGGCGCGCGAGACGGTCCACACGGAGAAGAACGCGCCGACGACGAGCGCGGAGATGACGAGCAGGAAGCCCTGCATGGTGGTGAGCGACGTGTTCTCCCCGGCGAACGACGGGACGGCGCCGCGCGCGGCGGACGTCGTGACCGTGGTGGTGCCGAGGTCGTGGTCGGCGGCGTCGAGCGTGGCGGGGTCGGGGCCGTCGGTGGTGAGCGCGACGACGGTCGCGACCGGGGCGTCGCCGGGGGTGCCGCGGGCGCCGGCGGCCTGCCAGTCGTCCAGGGAGGTCCACACGACCGGCGTGTGGGAGAACGACGCGTCCGGGGCGGTGCCGGCCGCGACCGTCATGGCGGTCCCGCCGAGGGTGATCGTGTCGCCGGGGTGCGCGGCGAGGGCGTCGGCGGCCGCGGCGGTGAGGACGACCTCGCCGGGTGCGGGGTCGGCGGTGCCGGCGGGCAGGAGCCCGCTGCCGGGCGGGACGCCGAGCACCGTGACGGCCGCGGTGGTACCGCCGGTGGCGCGGGTCGTGGCGACGCCCAGGGGAGACGCGTCCCGGACCCCGGCGACCCGTGCCCAGCCGTCCACCTGGTCCGGGGTGACACGGGAGGCGGTGAAGTCGGGCCGGTCGCCCGGGGCGGGCAGGGAGAACGCGAGGTGGTCGGCGGGCAGCTCGGTCACGGCCGAGGTGGACTCGCGGGCCAGGCCCGCGGTGAGCGAGGCCAGGAAGGTCACGAGGAACGTGACGAGGACGAGGACCACGGCCATGAGGGCGAAGCGTCCTCGGGCGTGGCGCAGGTCGCGGAGCGCGACGAACACGGGGTACCTCCGGTGGGGGTGGTCGATGACGTCCTCCAGCCTCCGCGGCGGGGCGTTCGCGGTCATCACGTCCCCGGGTGATCCGGTGCGGCCGAAGGACGGCCGCCGCGCTCCACCTTTCGGACGATGCGGCCGGCCGCCCGCTGGCTACGGTGGACGGGTGATCCGCCATCCCGAGCTCTCGGCCGCGCGCGGCCTGGCCCTGGGGCTCGACGTGCTCCTGACCGCGCTGCTCGTGGTCGCGGTGGTCCAGGCGCCCGCGGGTGCCGGGGCGGTCGCGGTGCCGACGGCGGTGGCGCTGGCGGCGCTCTACGGGTGGGGGCGTGTCGCCCTGGACGTGCACGGCCTGCCGGGGGAACGGCGGCGGGGCGCGTGGTGGCCGGACGTCGCCTGGGTCGCCGCGCTGGTCGCGGCCTGGCTGGTGCTGCTGGTCGTGTCCCCGGCGGCGCTGTGGCTCGCGTTCCCGCTGATGCTCCTCCAGATGCACGTGCTGGGGCCGCACCGCGGCGTCGTCGCGGTGGCCGTCACGACGGTGCTCGCGGTCGTCGACGGCCTGACGGCGCAGGCCGGGCCGGGCGACCCGTGGACGGGCTTCGTCCTGGGGCCGGTGCTCGGCGGCGCGGTCGCGATCGGCGTCGTGCTCGGCATCGAGGCGTTCGTGCGCGAGTCCCGGTCCCGGCAGCGGACCGTGGACGAGCTGACCCGGGCGCGCCGCCACCTCGCGCAGGCGGAGCGTGAGCGGGCCGTCACCGACGAGCGGGCCCGCCTGGCCCGCGACATCCACGACACGCTCGCGCAGTCGCTGTCCGCGATCGAGCTGCTGCTGCGGGCCGCCGACGACGCCGTCGGCACCGGCGACGACCGCGCGCGGACCCTGGTCGACCAGGCGCGGCACGCCGCGCGCGACGGGCTCGCCGAGGCCCGCCGGGTGGTGCAGGACCTCACGCCGGGCGACCTGGAACGCACCACCCTGCCCGCGGCGCTGCGGCGTGCGGCCGAGACGGCGGCCCGCTCGGCCGCGGGCGACCCCCCGGACGTGTCGGTCGTGACGTCCGGACCGGTGCGCGCCCTGCCCGTGCCGGTGGAGACGGCGCTGCTCCGCGTCGCCCAGTCGGCGCTCGCGAACGTCGTCGAGCACGCCGCCGCGTCCCGCGCCCGCGTGACCGTCACCTACGACCCCGGCACGGTCACGCTGGACGTGGTGGACGACGGCGTGGGGTTCGACCCGGCGCACGTCGAGGACCGTCCCGGGCGCGGGTTCGGGCTGCCCGCGATCCGTGCGCGGGCAGCCGAGCTCGGGGGGACGCTCGCGCTGGAGAGCAGACCCGGCGGCGGGACCGCGGTCGCGGTGACCCTGCCGGCCGGGGACGGTCAGGAGGACCGATGATCGACGTGGTGCTGGCCGACGACCACCCGGTGGTCCGTGCGGGGCTGCGCGCGGTGGTCGACGGCCAGCCGGACATGCGGGTCGTCCACGAGGCCGCGACCGCGGAGGAGCTGCTGCGCTGGCTCGACGCCGGCGGGCGTGGCGACGTGGTGCTCCTCGACCTGCAGTTCGGCGAGGGGCGGCTCGGCGGCGCGGCCGCGACGGGCACCGTCACGGCACGGCACGGCGTCCCGGTGCTGGTCGTCACGACCTACGGCACGGACGCCGACATCCTCGCCGCGATCGAGGCGGGGGCGACCGGCTACCTCCTCAAGGACGCGTCGACCGACGAGCTGGCGCGCGCCGTCCGGTCGGCCGCGGCGGGCGAGGTCGCCCTGGGCGAGGCGGTGCAGCGCCGGCTCGTGGGCCGCATGCGCACCCCCGCCGAGCAACCGACGGCCCGGGAGCTGGAGGTGCTGCGGCTCGTCGTGGCGGGCCGGTCGAACGAGGCCATCGCCCGCGAGCTGTTCGTGTCGGTGGCCACCGTGAAGTCCCACCTGGCGCACGTCAACACCAAGCTGGGCACGCGGTCCCGCACCGAGGCCGCGGCGGCGGCGCGCGAGCGCGGCATGCTCTGACGCCCCGGGCGGGTGGCGAGGGGGTCAGCCGGCGACGCCCACGGCCTCCTCCAGGGTGAGGCCGGTGGCGTGCAGCCAGGCCGCGAGGTCGGGGCCGACGTAGCGCAGGTGCCAGGGTTCCGGCTCGTAGCCGGTGACGTCCTCGGCGCCGGGGGTGTAGCGGACCACCCAGCCGTGCCGCCAGGCGTTCGCCGCGACCCAGTCGGAGGTCGCGGTGCCCCCGAACCGCGTGAAGGTGGTCCGGTCCTCGGTGACGTCGGCGGCCCAGCCGGTCTGGTGCTCGGACTCGCCGGCGTGGGCGGAGAACCGCTCGGCGGCCCCGCGGCCGTGCTGGCGTGCGTACCGGTCGAACAGCCGCTCCTGGTAGGCGGCCGAGCGGTAGGCGGACACCATGACGAGCCGGTGGCCCGTGGCGCGCCGGGCGGCGGCCGCGAGCTCCTCCATGGCGGCCGCGGCCTCCGGTTGCAGACCCACGCGCTGCGCCGCCCCGGCGTTGCGCGGGACGACGAGGCGGTGCGGTCGCCACCGTGCGGGCTCGACGGGGTGCTCCTTGTTGACGAGCACCGTCGGGTCGGCCGGGTCGGTGCGCAGGGGCCAGCGGGCCGTGACGTGCTGCTCGTCGCTCGTGACGGCGGCGGCGTCGGGCGTCGCGGGCAGGTGGAGCCGCCACACCGTGGTCGCCGCGTCGGACCACCGTTCGGGGAGGGTGACGCGGACGAGGTCGACCGGGGCGTCGTCGAGCGTGGCCGTGGCGCGGGTGACCCAGGCGCCGTCGACCTGCTGCTGCACCTCGGCGGTGCGGCCGCGGGCGGGGGCGACGACGACCAGGTCGGTCAGCGGCTCCCCGACGACGCCCTCGCGGGCGGGGTCCCAGCCGACGAGGGTGCTGCCGCGCGGTGCCGGAGGGGGTGTCGGGGCCGACGACGACAGGGCCGCCGGCGACGAGGACGGCAGGGGCGTCACCGTGCTGACGGGGTCGGCGCGGCCGCTGCCCGGGGCCGTCACGAGGCTCGCCACGGGCGCGACGAGGAGGACCGCGAGCAGCGCGGACGTGCCGGCGGTGCGCGACCTCGACGTGGCGCGGCGGGGGAGTGGCACCCTTTCAGCGTGCCAGAGGAAGCGCTAGCCTCGCCAGGTGCGCCGACGGACAGCAGTGACCGTGACCACCCTTCTCCTGCCTGTCGTGCTCGCCGCCTCGGCGTGCACGGGGCCCGACGGGCCGACGGCCCAGGACGCCGCGGACGACCTCGCGGCCGGGCTGGCGTCCGGCGACCTGGGCGGCGTCGTGCTGGTCACCGACACCGGCGCGGACCCGCAGACCCACCTCACCGAGGTCACCGAGCCGCTGCGCGCGGCCGCCGAGCGGGCGGGCCGGGCGCCGACCGTCGCGGTGTCGCAGGTGACGGTCGACGAGGACGCCGAGCCCCGCACCGCGGAGGTCTCCCTGGCCTGGTCGTGGCCGCTCACCGCGCAGGACGCCTGGGAGTACTCCACGACGACGTCGCTCGAGCAGGTCGAGCCGCCGGACGGGTCGGACGCGGGCCCGTCGTGGGAGGTCCGCTGGGAGCCGGAGCTCGTCGCGCCGGACCTGCGTGCGGGCGAGCGCCTCGACGTGGACACGGTCGCCCCCGACCGCGGTGACGTCCTCGACGTCCACGACGAGCCCCTCGTCACCGAGCGCGACGTGTGGCGCATCGGCATCGACAAGACGTTCGGCACGGCCGACACGTGGGACGCGCAGGCGCGCCGGCTCGCGATGGTGGTGGGTCTCGACCTGGACGACTACGCGGCCCGCGTCGAGGCGGCGGGTGACAAGGCGTTCGTCGAGGCGATCACCATCCGGCAGAAGAACCCGGGCGTGAACTTCACCGCGGAGGACGCCCGGTCGCTGGACGGGGTCAACGTCGTCGCGGACACCCTGGAGCTCGCCCCGACGTCGACGTTCGCCCGTGAGGTCCTGGGCCGGTCCGGACCGGCGACCGCCGAGATCATCGAGGCCTCCGACGGCGCGGTGGCCACGGGGGACGTCGTCGGGCTGTCCGGCCTGCAGGCCGCCTACGACGAGGCCCTGCGCGGCGCCCCCGGCCTCGTGGTGCAGCGGGTGCCGTCGGAGCAGGACGCCGACGCCGGCGAGGAGCCCACCGAGCTGTTCCGCGTCGAGCCGGTGGACGGTGCCGACATCGCGACGTCGTTCGACCCGGAGCTGCAGGAGCGCGCGGAGAAGGTGCTGGCCGACGTGGAGCCGGCGAGCGCGATCGTCGCGATCCGGCCCTCCACCGGTGACGTCCTGGCGGCGGCGAGCGGCCCCGGCAGCGAGGGCTGGTCGACGGCGACGCTCGGCCAGTACGCGCCGGGTTCGACGTTCAAGGTGGTGGACGCCTTGGCGCTCCTGCGGTCGGGCACCACGCCGCAGGACACCGTGCAGTGCCCCGAGACGCTCACGGTGGACGGCCGCACCTACGAGAACGTGCCGGGCTACCCGTCGTCCGCGACGGGGAAGGTGCCGCTGGCGACGGCGTTCGCGCACTCCTGCAACACGGCGTTCATCGGCGCGATGGCGGACGTCGACCCGCAGGACGTCGCATCGGCCGCCGCGGACCTCGGGCTCGTGCCGGGCCCCGACACCGGCGTGGCGTCGTTCGGCGGCGACGTGCCGACCGACCTCGACGGGAAGACGGCCCGCGCCGAGGCCGCGATCGGCCAGGGCACCGTCCTGGCGTCACCGCTGGGGATGGCGACCGTGGCGGCGAGCGTCGCCGCGGGGGAGCGCGTGGAGCCGCGACTCGTGCGGGAGGTCGTGGGCGGTGCGCCCGACGCCGCCGCGGCGCCGTCGGCGAGCCCGTCGGGGAGCCCGTCCGCGTCGGCCGAGGCGGAGGCCGAGGACACGACGCCGCAGGGCACGCCCGCGGGGCTGACGGCGAAGGAGGCGGCGACGCTGCTGGACCTCATGAGCGGGGTCGTCTCGGAGGGCAGCGCGTCGGCGCTCGCGGACGTCCCCGGCGTGGTCGGGGCGAAGACGGGCACGGCCCAGTACGGGGACGGGTCGCGTCAGCACGTGTGGATGCTCGCCGTGGCGGACGACCTCGCGGTGGCGGTGTTCGTGGAGGACGGCGAGTACGGGTCGACGACGGCGGGCCCGCTGATGGGGCGGTTCCTCGCCGGGAGCTGACCGGCTCGGTCCTCCGGGTCCCGCCGGGTGGCGGGGTGCGGTGCGGTCCGGCCGGTGGCGGTGCGCCACCGACCGGACCGCCGTCACCGGCCGAGGCCGGTGGGGGTCACTCCGGGACGGTGTACCCGGTCTCCCCGCACAGCACTGCCAGCGCGGTCGCGGCGCTCTCGACGTCGGCGGGCTCGGCCGAGCCGCCCTCGATCGCGGTGACGAACGGCGCCTGGACGGTCCGCAGGATCGCTGCGGGCTCGTCGTCGGCCCAGCGCAGCTGCGCGTCGATCCGGTCCCGGATGATCGCGAGCTCCGCACCGTTCTCCTCGGTCGCCGGTTCGGCGACGGCGGGGGTCCACCGGGTCACGCGGGCGTGGATCGACAGGTCCTCGCCGTCGTAGTAGCCGCGGCACGTGGTCAGTGCGTCGACGGTGCCCTCGCTCTGCGTGGAGGCCTCCGGGGTGGCCGAGGTCTCCGCTGCCGGCTCGACGGTGTCCGGTCCGGCACAGGCGGCGAGCAGGAAGGCGGCAGAGAGTGCCGCGGTGGCGGCGACGAGGGTACGCATGGAACGATTCGACAACGCGTCGCCGCAGGTAGGCAAACCTGGGACGGCGTTTGTGCGGCGTCTCACAGCACCCGTCAGGCGAACCGGGCGGACCGCTCCGCGACACGGCCCGCGCCGAGGCCGCCGTCGGCCTGCGCGTCCCACGTGTACACCTCGGTGCCGGTGACGAACACGTGCTCCGCGCGGGAGGTCACGTCCAGCGGGTCGCCCGACCAGACGACGACGTCGCCGTCGCGACCCGGCTCCAGCGCACCGATCCGGTCGTCCAGGCCGAGGAACGCCGCCGGGTTCACGGTCAGGGCCTCCAGCGCGACCCGCGGGTCCAGGCCCTCCTTGACGGCGAGGGACGCCTGGTGCACGAGGAAGTTGATCGGCACCACGGGGTGGTCGGTCGTGATCGCGACCCGCACCCCGGCCGCCGCGAGCCGGCCCAGTGCCGCGATCGACCGGTTGCGCAGCTCCACCTTGGACCGGGCGGTGAACAGCGGCCCGAAGATCACCGGGACGTCGCGCTCCGCCAGGACGTCGGCCACCGCCGCGCCGTCGGTGCCGTGGTTGATGACCAGCCGGTAGCCGAACTCGTCGGCGAGGCGCAGCGCCGTGGCGATGTCGTCGGCGCGGTGCGTGTGCTGGTCCCACGCGAGCTCGCCGTCGAGCACGCGGGCGAGGGTCTCCTTGGCGAGGTCGCGCGTGAACGGCTTGCCCTCCGCCTCGGCGTGCGCCCGGGCGGCGGCGTAGTCCTGCGCGGCGACGAACGCCTCACGGATCACCTTGGCGACGCCGAGCCGCGTCGACGGGGTCTGCTTCTTGTCGCCGTACACGCGCTTCGGGTTCTCGCCGAGCGCCGACTTCACGGACACCGCCTCGGCGATGACCTGCTCGTCGACGGTGCGTCCGCCCCACGTCTTGATCGCGACGGTCTGCCCGCCGATCGGGTTGCCGGAGCCCGGCTTCACCACGACCGACGTCACGCCGCCCGCGAGCGCGTCCCGGAACCCCTCGTCCTCGACGTTGATCGCGTCGATCGCGCGCAGCGCCGCGCCGTTCGGGTTCGTCATCTCGTTGGTGTCGTCGCCCGCCCAGCCCTCGGCCTCCTCGTGGATGCCGACGTGCCCGTGCGACTCCACGAACCCCGGCAGCACCCAGCGGCCGCCCGCGTCGACGACGCGCACACCGTCGGGGATCTCGACGTCCGCGCCGACGGCGGTGATGACGCCGTCGACGACCAGCACGGTGCCGTGCTCGATCGGTTCCCCGGCGACGGGGACGACGTACCCGCCGGTGACGGCGACGGAGGACAGGGTGGTGCCCGGGGTGCGGGGCGTGGTGGAGGTCATGGCCTCCATCCTGCACCCGGGGGCCGTCCCGCCCTGCCTGGTCGACGCCGGGGCCGGCCGTCCGACAGGATGCACGGTGTGCCCGCCCCGTCCACGCGCCGTCGCCGGCGCGACCGCCGCACCCCCGTCCCGCCCGCCGCGGCGGTGCCGGCACCGGTGACGCCGGAGGTCCCGGCGCGCGTGCTGGTGCCGGTCGTCCTCGGCGTGGTCCTCGCCGTGCTCGGCGGACTGGCGGCGTGGTCGTTCGGCACCCAGGTGGGGCACGCCCAGCGGCTCGCGGAGCACGGCACGGTCGCCACCGCCCACGACGCGCGCGGGACGTCGGCCCGTGGCGCGCAGGTGAGCGCCGTCGTCGACCTGCCGGACGGGTCGCTGCGCCGGACCCTGGAGGGTGCGCCGGTGTCCACCGCAGACCTCGCCGACGCCTCGTTCGGTCAGGAGCTCGGCGCGGCGGAGCGGCCGGTCGTGCGAGGGCCCTACAGCGGGACCTTCGAGGTCCTGGTCGACGGCGACCTCGTGATGGCCCGGGTCGACGTGCTCGACGCCCTGGACGACGATCACCTCGACCGCCTCGCCGTCGCCGGGGGCGTCGTGTGCGGGGTGTCCGTCGCGGCGCTGACGGCGGCCGCCGTGGTGGCGGTCCGCCGGGACCGTCGTCGGCCCGCCGGGCGGTCGGCGGCCTGACCGGCAGGGCTCAGGCGTCGGGGACGTTCGCCTCGATCTCGGCCAGCCACGCCGCCGGGGAGGCGTCGGACGGCATCCGCCAGTCGCCGCGGGGCGACATCGTGCCGCCGGGGGAGACCTTGGGGCCGTTCGGCAGGGCGGACCGCTTGAACTGCGACGAGAAGAACCGGCGCACAAACACGACCAGCCAGCGGCGGATCTCGGGCAGGTCGTAGGCGGACCGCTCGTCGTGCGGGTAGTTCGGCGGCCACCCGCCGGCCTCGGCGTCGCGCCACGCGTGCCACGCGAGGAACGCGATCTTCGAGGGTCGCAGGCCGTGCCGCAGCGTCCAGAACAGGGTGAAGTCCTGCAGGGCGTACGGGCCGACGACGGCCTGCGTGGACTGCGGGGTCTCGCCCGCGCCGACGGGCACCAGCTCGGGGGAGATCTCCGCGGTGACGACCTCCCGCAGCACGTCCGCGACGTCGTCGGGGAAGTCGCCGGAGTCCGCCACCCAGCGGATGAGGTGCTGGACGAGCGTCTTCGGCACGCCCGTGTTCACGGCGTAGTGCGACATCTGGTCGCCCACCCCGTACGTGCACCAGCCGAGCGCCAGCTCGGACAGGTCGCCCGTGCCGAGCACGATGCCGCCGCGGTGGTTCGCGATCCGGAACAGGTAGTCGGTGCGCAGCCCGGCCTGCACGTTCTCGAACGTGACGTCGTAGACGGGCTCGCCGTCGCCGAACGGGTGCCCGAGGTCGCGCAGCATCTGCGTGGCGGCGGGCCGGATGTCGAGCTCCTCGAACCGCACCCCGAGCGCCTTCGCGAGACGGGTGGCGCGGTCCTTCGTCTCCGCGGACGTCGCGAAGCCGGGCATCGTGACGGCGTGCACGTCGCTGCGGGGCCGCCCGAGCCGGTCCATCGCGTGCGCGGCCACGAGCAGGGCGTGGGTCGAGTCCAGGCCGCCGGACACGCCGACGACGACCTTCGGGCCGCCGATCGAGGCGAGCCGCTGCTCCAGGCCGGTGACCTGGATGTTGTACGCCTCGTAGCAGTCCTGGGCGAGCCGCGCCGCGTCGTCGGGCACGAACGGGAAGCGGTCCACCTTGCGGCGCAGCCCCACGTCGCCCGACGGCGGCCGCACCTCCCACTCGACGGTGCGGAACGCGCGCGTCCGCTCGCCGAGCGCGCGGCGGTTGTCGTCGAACGAGCCCTGCCGCAGCCGCTCCTGACGCAGCCGGTCGAGGTCGACGTCGGCCACCGTGCGGCGGGGGCCCTGCGGGAAGCGTTCGGTCTCGCCGAGCAGGTCGCCCGCCTCGTAGACCATCGTCTGGCCGTCCCACGACAGGTCCGTCGACGACTCGCCCTGGGACGCCGCCGCGTACGCGTAGGCCGCGAGGCAGCGCGACGACGACGACCGCACCAGGAGGCGGCGGTCCTCCGCGCGCGCCACCGTGATGGGGCTCGCCGACGGGTTGAGCAGCACCGTCGCGCCCGCGAGCGCCGCCTCGGCCGACGGCGGGACGGGCACCCACATGTCCTCGCACACCTCGACGTGCACCACGAGGCCCGCGACGTCCGAGGCCCGGAACAGCAGGTCCGGCCCGAACGGCACCTCCTCGCCCGAGAACGGCAGCCGCACCGTCCCGCCGCGGGACTCCGCGCCCGCCGCGAACCAGCGCCTCTCGTAGAACTCCCGGTAGTTCGGCAGGTACGACTTCGGGGCGACGCCCAGCACTTGCCCGCCCTGCACCACGACGGCGCAGTTGTGGACCCGGCCGTCGACCTCCAGCGGGGCACCCACCACCAGCAGGGGCCGCAGGTCCGCGCTGGCCGCCACGATCGCCGCCAGGGCGTCCGACACGGCCTCCAGCAGGGTGTCCGCGAGGTGCAGGTCGTCCAGCGCGTACCCCGACACCGACAGCTCGGGGAACACGGCCACGGCGACGCCGTCGTCGTGGCACGCGCGCGCCTCGGCGAGGATCGTCGCGGCGTTCGACGCGGGGTCGGCGGCGGCCACCGGCACGGTGCAGGCGGCGACGCGGGCGAACCCGTGGGCGTAGGCGTTGCGGAAGTCCACACCCCGAGTCTGCCCGACGACGGCGGTGGCGCGTTCGCCGGACGTCGTACCGCGGCGCTAGGGTCGCCACCGTGGCGCAGAACCCCGCAGGTCCCGACCCCCGCCCCCGGCAGGCCTCCCGTCCCTCGGACGAGGAGTGGACGCCCGTCGTCCGCACCGGGCGGCGGCGCGCGGTCGCGCTGGTCGTCGTGCTGTCGATGGTGCTCGCGCTCGTCGGCGGCACCGTCGTGAGCGTGCTCGCCGCGGGTGCCGCCAGCGCCCACGACCAGCTCGTCGGCTCCGACCCGAAGGACGGCGCGACGCTCGACGAGCCGGTGACGTCGGTCACCCTGGAGTTCAGCGACGAGATCATCGCCGACGGCACCCAGGTGCGCGCCACCACCCCCGACGGGAAGACCGACGCGGGGATCGCGATCGACGGCCGCGAGGTCGTCGTCGACCTGGGCGAGCAGACCGCCGGTGGCGCGTACACGCTCGCCTGGCGGGTCGTGTCGTCCGACGGGCACCCCATCGAGGGCGAGCTCGGCTGGACGGTCGCGGAGCAGCCCGAGCCGACGCCGTCGCCCGAGCCGTCCGAGGCCGCGTCCGAGCAGCCCACGCCCGCCCCGTCGCCGTCCGCGAGCGTCGTCGCGACCGACGACCTCGCCGCCGCGCCCGCGACGTCGCCGAGCCCCGCCACGACCGACGACGCCTCCGGCTCCATCCCGCTGCTGTACGGCGCCGCGCTCGTCGCGATCATCGGTGTGGCCCTCGTGCTGCTCGTGCGGTCCCGCCGCCGCCTGCACGACCAGCACGGCACGGACCCGGGGCGCTCGCCCCACGACTGAACCGACGTCCGCGGAGGCGCGCCGACGCGCCGAGAAGTCGCAGAAACCCGCGGATGTTCCATAGTGTGTTCCCGGTCCACCGGTTCGTCCGGTACCGACCGTGAACGTGACGGCGTGCGCGACCGCACGTCGTGATCCGGAGAAGGGAAGCTCATGTCGCTCAACAAGTCCGAGCTCGCCTCGGCCATCGCCGCCAAGGCCGGTCTGACCAAGTCGGACTCCGAGGCTGCGCTCAACGCCCTGCAGGAGGTGCTCGTCGAGTCGCTGGGCAAGGGCGAGGCCGTGAAGATCACGGGCCTGCTCTCGGTGGAGCGCGTCGAGCGCGCCGCCCGCACCGGCCGCAACCCGCGCACCGGCGAGGAGATCCAGATCCCGGCCGGCTACGGCGTGAAGATCAGCGCCGGCTCGCTGCTGAAGAAGGCCGTCTCGGCCTGACGCCTCGCGCGAACCCACGAGGGCCCGTCGTCCACCCCGGTGGACGGCGGGCCCTCGCGTCTCCCCGCCGGGGTAGTGGTGCGTGTGCGGCCGCGGTCGGCGGTGTGCCGGGCACGGTCGCGCTCACGGTCGCTGCGCGACCTCCGCTTCCGGTCTGACGACCGTGCCCGGCACACCCCCGACCGCGGCCAGGTCCCGACCGGCTGGGGTCGGCGTCGCTCGGCGCAGGGTCGGGTGGACGACGAGCCGTCGCCCCGCACCCCCGGACGGACGGCGGCGCATCCCGCCTACAGGTCGCCCTTGCGCTCCAGGTAGCGCATCGCCGCCCAACCGAAGGGGACGCGGCCCCAGTAGGTGACCAGGCGGAACAGGATGGTGGTGGACAGCGCGATGGAGGCGGGGACGCCGGCGGCGGTGAGGCCGGCGGTGAGGGCCGCCTCGACGCCGCCGAGGCCGCCGGGTGTGGGCACGAGGGCGCCGAGGGCGTTGCCGACGAGGTAGACGACGGCGACGTCGATGAGGTTGAGGGACTGCCCGAACGCGGCGAGCGCGGCGTCGAACGCCAGGACGTACCCGAGGGACATGACGACGTTGCCGCCGAGCCCGAGGGCGAGACGGGCGGGCTGGCCGAGCATCTGGGAGAGGCGGGGCCACACCTGCTCGAGGGTGGGGCGGGTCTTCTCCCACACCCAGCGCCGGATCGCGGGGACGAGCAGGGTCGCGACGACCGCGACGGCGACGCCCGCGATGGTGAGCAGGACGGTGATGGACGGCAGCTCGATGAGGCCGCCGGAGCCGGTGAAGATCGAGAGCACGACGAGCAGCACGACGGTGACGACGAACTGGGACACCTGGACGAGCGCGACGGTGGCGACGGCCATCGGGGTGGACACGCCGCGGCGGGTGAGCATGCGCAGGTTGAGGGCGGCGGGGCCGATGCCGGCGGGTGCGGCCAGCGACACGAACGACCCGGCCATCTGGGTGAGGGTCGCGCGGCCGAGGGGGAGGCGTTCGGGGGAGAACGCGACGAAGGTGAGGGCGGCCCCGAACCAGGTGATGGCGCCCAGCAGGAACGACGCGACGACCCACCAGGGGTTGGCGGCGGCGACGGCGGCGGAGATCTCGTCGAGGTTCATCGTGGTGACCAGCGCCGTCACGACGACGATCGACAGGGTCAGGGTGATGACGGTGCGGGCGCCGAACCGGGTGATGTTCTGCGGCTGGACGTCGACCTCGGGCATGCGGGCCACGAGGGCCTCGCGCAGCGCGTCGATGAGGCCCTTGCGCTCGCGGACGGCGACGCGGGTCGCGGCGGGCAGCGCGACGGGCTGCAGGAGCGGTCCGACGGCGACGACGTCCTCGTCGGGCAGGGCGCGCACGGCGGACGTGACGGCCCGTTCGGCGCCGACGCGCAGGGCGAGCAGGGCCAGCATCTGGGTGAGGTCGAGGCGGCGGCCGAGCGCCGTGGACGCGATCTCGCCCTGCTCCCAGCCGGTGAGCCAGACGGTGGGAGTGGCGCCCTCGGCGTGCTCGACGAGCAGCACGTCGGGCGTGAGGGCGTGGTGGGTGAGGCCGGCGGCGTGCGCACGGCGGAGCTGCTCCCAGGCGGCGGCGAGGACGCGGTCGCCGTGGTCGCCCGCGAGGACGTCGTCGGGCACGTCGCGCCACGACACGGAGTCGTTGGCGTGCTCGGTGACGAGCACGATGGAGTCGGCGGCCTCGCCGACGCCGAGGAGGCGGGGCGTGTGCACCCCGGCGGCGCTCGCGGCGTACGTGAGCAGGGCGTTGCGCTCGGCGACGGCCTTGAGGGAGACCTGGGCGCGGCCCTCGAGGCCGCGCAGCCGCAGGGAGCGCCACAGGCGGGTGACGAGGCCGACGACGTGCCGGTCGCCGTCGAGGACGACGACGTCACGGCGGGTGCCGTCGCCGGTGAACATGGCGTAGACGCGGGTGTCGCCCGCGCGGGTGAGGGCGACGGTGGCGGGGTCGACGAGGGTCTCGGGCGTCGGGAGGTCCGGCTCGCGCTCGCGGCCGATCCGGGGACGCTGGCGCAGCAGGGCGCGCAGCGTGGTGCGGCCGGTGACCTCGCCGGCGGCGTCGACGTGGGTGACGATCTCGTCGTCGAGCCCGTGCGGGGCGCTGCCGGGCGTCGAGGTGCTCTCCTCGGCCGCGGGGGTGCCGTCGGCGGGAGTCCCGGTCCCGGTCCCGGGGTCGGCGTCGGCGGCGACGCCGCGGACGCGCACCAGCGCGGTGGGGCGGAAACCCGCGCGGCGGACCGCGGTGACGAGCTCCCCGCCGTAGGCGCGCTCGGAGCGGACGCCGGACACGTACTGGACGGTCTGCCCGGCGAGGCGGCCCAGCAGCAGCGCCACGAGCACGCCGGGCAGGGAGGCCTGCCCCGTGATGAGCGCGACGACGAGCGCGAGGTAGAGGACGTTCCAGGACCAGCGGACGCTGCGGCGCCGGGTGCGGGGGCCCGCGGTGATGAGGAGCCCGGCGATGGCCGCGACGTATCCCGGGATCGTGATCGTCCACACGCCGTCGCGCAGCACGGACAGGGTGCGTACGAGGTCCTCGCTGCCCAGCCAGTCCAGCAGGAGGACGGCGACGACGGCGAGGACGAGCCCGAGGGCCGCCGCGAGGATCGACTCCACGACCTGCCGGCCGAGGCGGCGGATGCCGAGCTCCACGAGGACGACCACGGGCACGAACAGCGTGACGAGACCCTCGAGCAGCGCGACCGGGATGACGAGCAGCTGGCCGACGAGCGTGTTGAACTCCCGCACGTCCGCGGTGACGCCCTCGGTGGTGCCGTGCGCGACCACGGACAGCGCGAGCACGAGCGCGACCCCGAGCACGCTGATCACGATCCCGAGCAGGGCGGACGGCTTGCGCAGCCGGTGCTCGGGGGTGTCGACGACGCGCACAAGCCCGGCGTGGTCGTCGTTCGCGGTGCTGCCGAGGAACAGGGCGCGCAGGGCGCCGGTCGGGGGCCGGGGGGCGTCGCCGCCGAACGACCCGACCTCGTGGACGGTGCCCGACGCTCCGCCGCCCGCGGGGGGCTCTCCGGTGGGTCGGGACATGCTGGCGAGTCTAGGTCGCGGGGCCGCCCACGGCCCCGGGAAAACGCCCGGTCCGGCCGGGGATCACCCGGACGAGGAACGCGAACGTGACCTGGCGGACACAGTTGCCTGGTATAACCGTCGCTTATGTGACCTGGCCCACGGTGATCCCGCGGGCCACATCGAGGAGGGGAACACCCATGAGGACGATCCGAGGCACGCGACGCACCGTCGCGACGGCGGCGGGGGCATCGGTGCTGGTGCTCGCGCTCACCGCGTGCGGCGGCGGCGGGACCGACGACACCGCCACCGAGGGCGAGGGCGGCGCCGCGACGGCGCTCACCGTCGGCACCACCGACAAGATCACCACCATCGACCCGGCCGGCTCGTACGACAACGGCTCGTTCGCGGTGATGAACCAGGTGTACCCGTTCCTGCTCAACACCCCCTACGGCAGCCCCGACGTCGAGCCCGACATCGCCGAGTCCGCCGAGTTCACCGCCCCCACCGAGTACACGGTCAAGCTCAAGCCGGGCCTGAAGTGGGCCAACGGCAACGACCTCACCGCGTCCGACGTGAAGTTCACGTTCGACCGCCAGCTCGCCATCGCGGACCCGAACGGCCCGTCGTCGCTGCTGTACAACCTGGACTCCACCGAGGTCGTCGACGACACCACCGTCGTGTTCCACCTCAAGCAGCCCGACGACCAGGTGTTCCCGCAGATCCTGTCGTCGCCCGTCGGCCCCATCGTCGACGAGGACGTCTTCGCCGCCGACGCGCTGACCCCCGACACGGAGATCGTCGACGGCCAGGCGTTCGCCGGGCAGTACACGATCACCAGCTACACCCTCAACGAGCTCGTCACCTACGAGGCGTACGACGGCTACCAGGGCCTGCTCGGCGCGGCGAAGACCCCCGAGATCAACGTCTCCTACTTCGCCGACGCCTCGAACCTCAAGCTCGAGGTCCAGCAGGGCTCCGTCGACGTCGCGTTCCGCTCCCTGTCCGCGACCGACGTCGAGGACCTCAAGGGCGACGACGCCGTCAAGGTCGTCGAGGGCCCCGGCGGCGAGATCCGCTACGTCGTCTTCAACTTCGACACGCAGCCCTACGGTGCCGCGCAGCCCGACGCCGACGAGGACAAGGCGCTCGCCGTCCGCCAGGCCGTCGCCGACCTCATCGACCGCGAGGCCATCTCCGAGCAGGTCTACAAGGGCACCTACACGCCCCTGTACTCCTACGTGCCCGCGGGCCTGACCGGCGCGACGGAGTCCCTCAAGGAGATGTACGGCGACGGCGCCGGCGGCCCCGACGCCGCCGCGGCCGAGCAGGCGCTCGCGGACGCGGGCGTCGAGACGCCGGTCGCGCTGAGCCTGCAGTACTCGAACGACCACTACGGCCCGTCGTCGGGCGACGAGTACGCGCTCATCAAGGACCAGCTCGAGTCGTCGGGCCTGTTCACCGTGGACCTGCAGACCACGGAGTGGGTGCAGTACTCCGAGGACCGCACCGCCGACGTCTACCCGGCCTACCAGCTCGGCTGGTTCCCGGACTACTCCGACGCCGACAACTACCTGACGCCGTTCTTCCTCACGGAGAACTTCCTCGGGAACCACTACGCGAACCCGGCCGTGGACGAGCTCATCACGAAGCAGGGCACGACCGCCGACCCGGCCGAGCGCACCGCCGTCATCGAGGAGATCCAGGACACCGTCGCGGCCGACCTGTCGACCGTGCCGTACCTCCAGGGCGCGCAGGTCGCCGTCGTCGGGGCCGACGTCTCCGGGGCCGAGGACACGCTCGACGCGTCCTTCAAGTTCCGCTACGCGGCGCTGAGCAAGGGCTGATCGGGAGCCTCTCGCAGTGTCTGCCGCACCGGCAGCAGGGAGCGCACTGGGACGCTACGTCCTGGTGCGCTTCCTGCTGATCATCCCCACCGTCCTCATCCTGGTCACCACCGTGTTCGTGCTCATGCGCGCCACCGGTGACCCGATCACGGCCGCCCTCGGCGGTCGTCTCACGCCCGACCAGCTCGCCGAGCGCATCCACGCCGCCGGGTACGACCGGCCGATCCTCGAGCAGTACCTCGAGTACCTCGGCGGGATCCTCACCGGCGACTTCGGCACCACCATCAGCGACAACCGGCCCGTCACCGAGGTGCTCGGCACGTACGGCGCCGCGACGCTCGAGCTCAGCGTGTACGCCGTCCTCGTCGCCGTCGTCCTGGGCGTCCCGTTCGGCATGATCGCCGCCTACCGCCGCGACCGCTGGCCCGACGCCGTCCTGCGGCTCTCCGCGATCCTCGCCTACGCGACACCCGTGTTCTTCGCGGGCCTGCTGCTCAAGCTCGTCTTCTCCGTGTGGCTCGGCTGGTTCCCCGTCGCGGGCCGCGTGTCCACCGCCGGGGAGATCGAGATGCGCAAGGCCGGCGCCGACTCCGGGTTCATGCTCGTCGACGCGTTCCGCACCGGCGACCCCGCCGTCGTCCTCGACGTGCTCCAGCACGCGTTCCTGCCCGCCATGGCGCTCGGCCTGCTCACCGCCGGCGTGTTCCTGCGGCTCGTGCGCACCAACATGATCGGCACCCTCGGCACCGAGTACGTCGACGCCGCCCGCTCCCGCGGCGTGCGCGAACGACGGCTCGTCACCGCCCACGCGTGGCGGCCCGCCCTCATCCCGATCGTCACCGTCGCCGGCATGCAGATCGCCATGCTGCTCGTCGGGGCGGTCCTCACCGAGACCACGTTCGAGTGGCGCGGCCTCGGCTTCCAGCTGTCCGAGTACCTGCAGGCCCGCGACTTCGTGGCCGTGCAGGGCATCGTCGTGGTCATGGCCGTCGTGGTCGCGGTGACGAACTTCCTCGTCGACATGATCGCCGCGCTCGTCGACCCGAGGGTGAGGTACTGATGAGCGTCCCCGAGATCGTGTCCGTCGGGACCGACGGCGCCCGCCCCGAGCACGTGCGCGGGCGCGCCGCCTGGTTCAAGCGGCTGCCCGTCGTCCACCAGGTGCGCCAGAGCGTCGGCCTGCAGCGCGGCATGCTCGTGGCCGGGCTCGTCCTGTGCGCCGTGTTCGTGCTCGTCGCGCTCGGCGCCGACCTCCTCGCGCCCTACGGCTGGTCCCAGCTGCGGGACTCCGAGACCGCGTTCGGCGCCCAGCAGCCGCCGTCGGCCGAGCACTGGTTCGGCACCACCGTCGGCGGCTACGACGTGCTGTCCCGCGTGATCTGGGGCGCCCGGACCGCGCTGCTCGTCGTCATCGTCGCCGTCGCCGCGTCCCTCGTCGTGGGCGTGCTGCTCGGCCTCGTGTCCGGGTACTTCGGTGGCTGGCTCGACCGCGTCCTCGTCCTCGTCGCGGACGCGATCTACGCGTTCCCGTCGCTGCTGCTCGCCATCCTGCTCGCCATCGTCATCTCCGGCGGGCAGTCCAGCATGTGGGGCGGCATCCTCGCCGCCGCGCTGTCCATCACGGTGGTGTTCGTGCCCCAGTACTTCCGGGTCGTCCGCGCCGAGGTGGTCCGCGTCAAGGCGGAGGCGTTCGTCGACGCCGCCCGCGTGCTCGGCACCCCGCACCGGCGCATCATGACCCGCCACGTGCTGCGCAACTCCGTGCGCACCCTGCCGCTCATCGTCACGCTCAACGCGTCCGAGGCGATCCTCACCCTCGCCGGGCTCGGGTTCCTCGGGTTCGGCATCGAACCGACCGCGGCCGCCGAGTGGGGCTACGACCTCCAGCGCGCCGTCGCCGACGTCACCAGCGGCATCTGGTGGACCGCCCTGTTCCCCGGCCTCGCCATCGTGCTCGCCGCGATCGGCATGACGCTCGTCGGGGAGTCCCTCAACGACCTCGCCGACCCGCGCCTGCGCACCCGCGCCCGCTCCGGCGTCGTCTCCGGCGCCGTGGCCGCCACCTCCGTGGAGTCCGCGCAGTCCCCGAAGGAGGACGCATGACCACGCAGCCCGTGGTGCGCATCGAGGACCTCGCGGTCTCGTTCGCCACCGACGCCGGCCCCGTCCGCGCCGTCGACGGCGTCACCCTCGACGTCGCACCCGGCGAGGTCCTCGCCATCGTCGGGGAGTCCGGCTCCGGCAAGACCGTCACCGCCAAGACCATCCTCGGGCTGCTGCCCGAGACCGCGACCGCCGCCGGCGCCGTCGTCCTCACCGGGCACGACGGCGACACCGACGTCGTGCACGTCAGCGGCAAGCGGCTGCGCGAGGTGCGCGGACGCGACGTCGCCATGGTGTTCCAGGAACCCTCCACCGCCCTCAACCCCGTGCAGACCGTCGGCTGGCAGATCGCCGAGGGCCTGCGCGCCCACGGCAAGGTCACCGCCAAGGAAGCCCGCCGCCGCGCCATCGAGGTGCTCGGCACCGTCGGCATCCCCGACCCCGCCCAGCGCGTCGACCACTACCCGCACCAGTTCTCCGGCGGGCAGAAGCAGCGCATCGTCATCGCCATGGCCCTCGTCCTCGGACCCCGGCTCATCGTCGCCGACGAACCCACCACCGCGCTCGACGTCACCGTGCAGGCCGAGATCCTCGACCTCCTGCGCCGCCTGCGCGACGACACCGGCACCGCCGTCGTCCTCATCACCCACAACATGGGCGTCGTCGCCGACCTCGCCGACCGCGTCGCCGTCATGTACCAGGGCGAGGTCGTCGAGTCCGCACCCGTGGGCGAGCTGTTCACCAACCCGCAGGCCGAGTACACCAAGGCCCTGCTCGGCGCCGTGCCCCGCCTCGGCGAAGGCACCGCCCGCGCCCGGGAACGCGCCGCCGCCCGCCCCGACGACTGGGCCGACGCCACACCCGTCGTGCGCGCCGAGCACCTCACCATCACCTACCCGGGGAGGTTCCGGAAGCCCGGCTTCACCGCCGTCGACGACGTCACCCTCGCCATCCGCCCCGGCGAGGTCCTCGGCCTCGTCGGGGAGTCCGGCTCCGGCAAGACCACCATCGCGCGCGCCGTCGCCGGGCTCACCCCCGTCACCGGCGGCACCCTCGACGTGCTCGGGGTGTCGATGCGTGGCGCGCGGGGCCGGGACCTCGCGGGCATGCGGCCCCGGATCGGCTTCGTCTTCCAGGACCCGGCGACGTCGTTCAACCCGCTGCTCACCGTCGCCGAGTGCGTCGCCGAGCCGCTGGTCGTCCACGGCCGGGCCAAGACCCCCGACGCCGCCCGCGGACGCGTCGACGAGCTCCTCGAAGCCGTCCAGCTCCCGCGCTCCTACGGCGACCGCTACCCCCACGAGCTGTCCGGCGGACAGCGCCAGCGCGCCTCCCTCGCCCGGGCGCTCGCCCTCGACCCCGAGCTGCTCGTCGCCGACGAACCCACCTCTGCCCTCGACGTGTCCGTCCAGGCGCGCGTCCTGGAGCTGTTCGCCCAGCTCCAGGCCGAGCTCGGCTTCGCCTGCCTGTTCGTGTCCCACGACCTCGCCGTCGTCGACCTCGTCGCCGACCGCATCGCCGTGCTCTACCGCGGGCACCTCGTCGAGGAGGGCACCGGCGAGGAGGTGCTGGGAGCGCCCCGGGAGGACTACACGCGCCGGCTGCTCGCGTCCCTGCCCGTGCCCGACCCCGTCGAGCAGGCGCGTCGGCGGGCCGCGCTCGTCTGAGTGCCCGGCGCGGCCAGGGGCGGCGTCGCGGTCGCGTCCTGGTCGTGCCCGGGCGGGGTGCGGAGCTCCGGGCGCGGTCGCGCTCACGGTCGCTGCGCGACCTCCGCTTCCGGTCTGACGACCGCGCCCGGAACCCCCGCACCCCACCCTCGTCGTCGGGTCGCCCTTGCGTCAGGGCCTTCGCGGCCCCGACGCTCGGACCTCCGGGGTAGCCGCTACAGGACGCCGAGGGCGCGGAGCCACGCGTCGGGGACGTAGGCGTAGCCGACGAACGCGACGACGTCGAGGATCGTGTGCGCGATCACGAGCGGCATGACGCGGTGCCGTCCCCAGCGGGACGTGTAGAACCACGAGAAGACGACGCCCATGACGACGTTGCCGAGGAACGGGCCGAACCCCTGGTACAGGTGGTACGAGCCGCGCAGCAGCGAGCTCGCCACGACGAACTTCCACCGGCCCCAGCCGAGGTCCGCGGTGCGCTCGCGCAGGTAGGCGACCGCGATGACCTCTTCGAGGAGGCCGTTCTTCAGCGCCGACAGGATGAGCACCGGCACCGTCCACCAGTACGGGTCCAGGGCGCTCGCCTGCACGGTCACGGTGATGCCGAGCGCGCGCCCCAGCGCGTAGAACGCCAGCCCGGGGACGCCGATGCCTGCCGCCAGCGCGAAGCCCCACGCGGTGTCCCGGCCCGGGCGGGCGACGTCGAACCCGATGCGCCGCAGGGTGCCGGGCCCGCGCGCGCTCAGGAGGTACAGGGCCAGCGCCACCGGCACGAGCGCGAACCCGACGGCCAGCACCTGGTACACCAGGTCGAGGTACGGGCGGTCCGAGCGGGACGCGTTGAGCGTCGCCGTCTGCGCGTCCAGGCCCGTCGCCGCCGCGATCGCGTCGTACAGCCGCACGCCGAGCGCCACCAGCGCGTACACCGCGCTCTGCCCCAGGCTCAGCCCCAGGACGATCCACACCTCCGCGCCCGTGCGACGTCGCTCGTGGCGGGTCGTCGCCGGTGCGGCCGGCGGGGGCGGCGCCCACGCGACGTCGGGGGCGGGGACGGCGGGTGCCTCGGCAGGTTCGGCCACGCGCCCAGCGTAGGGCGCCCGCCCGGACGTGCCCTGGGAGCGTTCCGCCGAGCATGCCGTGGGCGCCCGTGACGGTCGACGGACCGGCGCTCTCGGCATGGTCGGTCGCGGGCTCGTCGCACCCGCCGAGGGACGGATGCGGTCCAGGGGGTTGTGCGCAGGACCAACTGGTGGCACCCTACAAAGTAGTTTGCAACGCAAACCTCAAACGAGGAGCATCATGAGCACCCCCACCGACCCGCCCGCCGACGACGCCGAGGCCCTCGACGCCGCCGAGTCCCTGCGGCTCATCGCCGAGTCCCAGCGCCGCGCCCGCACCGGCACGCTGCCCGACGGGCGGCTGCTGTACCTCGTGTGGGGGCTCGCCTGGGGCATCGGGTACTCCGTCCTGTGGACGAGCTCGCGGACCACCGGGTCCCCGCCCACCGGGCCGGCGTTCGCCGTCTTCTTCGTGTGCATCGCCGCGGCCGTCGCCTTCACCATCGTCCACAGCGTCACCCGTGCCGCCGGGACCCGGGGCCGCAGCGCGCGGGTCGGTGCGATGTACGGCTGGGCGTGGACCCTCGGGTTCGTGTCCTACCCGCTGATCGTCGCGGGCATCGCCGACGCCGGCGCCTCCCCGGAGATCATCGCGCTGCTGGCCAACGCCCTCGCCTGCCTCGTCGTCGGCATGATGTACCTCGCCGGCGGCGCCTGCTTCGCCGACCTGCGGCTCTACCTGCTCGGCGTGTGGATCCTGCTCGTGGGCGGCGCCGCCACCCTCGCGGGGATCCCGGGCACCTACCTCGTCCTCGCCGGTGCAGGGGGCGGCGGGTTCCTCCTCATGGGGCTCGTCGAGACGCTGCTGCGGGCGCGGCGACGCTCCGTCGCGGGTGGTCGTCGTGGGTGACCTCGACCCCGTCATCCACGCCCCGGCGCGGCTCCGGCTCGTCGCCACCCTCGCGGCGCTGCGCCGCGGCGAGGAGATCTCCTTCCCCAAGGTGCAGCAGCTCCTGGGGATGACCGCGGGCAACCTGTCCACCCACGTCCGCAAGCTCGAGGACGCCGGCTACGTCGTCGTCGTCAAGACCCACGCGGGCCGCAAGCCCGTCACCTACCTGTCGTTGTCCGTCGCCGGACGCCGTGCCTTCGAGGACTACACGGCGGCGCTGGACGACCTGCTGAAGGGAGCAGGCGCATGACCGTCATCGACGTCGACCGCGTCACCCGACGGTTCGGGGACGTCGTCGCACTGGACGACGTCTCGCTCGCCGTCGGACCGGGTGAGCTGGTCGGGCTGCTGGGCCCGAACGGCGCCGGGAAGTCCACGCTGCTGTCCCTGCTCAGCGGCCAGCGCCGCCCCGACTCCGGGACGGTGCGGCTGCTCGGCGGGAACCCGCGCGACGCCGCCGCGCGGCTCGGGCTGGGCGTCACGCCGCAGGAGACCGGGCTGCCCGCGACGCTGCGCGTCGGCGAGGTCGTGGACTTCGTCGCCGGGCACTTCCCCGACCCGGTGCCCACCGCCGAGCTCATCGAGCAGTTCGGCCTCACCGAGCAGACGCGCAAACAGACCGGCGCCCTGTCCGGCGGGCAGAAGCGGCGGCTCGCCGTGGCGCTCGCGCTCGTGGGCCGCCCCCGCGTGCTGCTGCTCGACGAGCCCACCACCGGGCTCGACGTCGGCGCCCGGCAGACCCTGTGGGAGGCGATCCGCGCCTACCACGCGGCCGGCGGGACGGTGCTGCTCACCAGCCACTACCTGGAGGAGGTGCAGGCGCTCGCCGAGCGCGTCGTCGTCATCGACCACGGCGTGGTGCGCGCCGACGACTCCCTCGCGGCGATCCTGCGGCGCGTCGGGCTGCGGCACGTCGAGGTGCGCTCCGCCGCCGACCTGACCGGCTGGGACGGCGTCGTGCGCGGGACGCGCCAGGACGACGGCTCCCACGAGCTGTACACGGCCGACGCCGACGCGTTCGTGCGCGCCCTGGTGACGTCGGGCGTGGCGTTCGACGACCTGCGCATCCGCGGCGCGGGCCTGGAGGAGGCGTTCGCGGAGATGGTCGCGACGCCGGCGACCCCGGAAGGAGCACGACGATGACCACTCAGCACACGGCGTCCGCCGCCCCCGTCACGCGGTCGGCCGGCACCGTCCACCCGCTGCGGCTGACCTGGCTGCACCTGCGGTTCCAGTTCCTGGAGACCGTCCGCATCCCCATCGCGGTGCTCGGGAACATGATCTTCCCGGCGCTGGCGATGTTCTTTTTCGTCGTCCCGCAGACGGAGGTGTCCCAGAACCCGCTGTTCGCGACGAGCGCCGTGGCGGGGCTGGCGTTCTTCGCGGTCTGCTCGGCGAGCCTGTTCACGTACGGGCTGGGCGTGGCGGAGGACCGTCAGCTCCCGTTCGACCCGTTCGTGCGCTCCCTGCCCGCGGGGCCGGGGCCGCGGATGGCGGCGCGCGTCCTCAACGGCGCGATCTTCGCCCTGTTCGGGCTGGTGCCGCTCATCCTCATCGCGTGGCTGTTCACCGCGGCTGCGGTGACGCTGCCGCAGCTCCTCGCGGGGGTGGGCGTCATCCTCGCGGCGTCCGTGCCGTTCGTGCTGCTCGGCATGGCGGTGGGGTACTCGTTGTCGGCAAAGGCGGCGCTGCCGGTGGTGCAGGTGGTGCTGTTCCCGCTGGCGTTCGCGGGCGGCCTGTTCCTGCCGCCGATGCTGTTCCCCGACTGGCTGGAGGGCGTCTCGCGGTTCGTGCCGACCCGGGCGGGCCGCGACCTGCTGGTCGACGCGCTCACCGGTGCGCCCGCGTACCCCGGGGCGTGGCTGGTGCTCATCGGCTGGACGGCGGTGTTCGCGGCGCTGGCGGCGTGGGCGTACCGCCGCGACGAGGGGCGTCGCTTCCGCTGACCGCTGCTGCTCCCGCGCCGACCATGCGACGGCGGCCCGTCCGATCTCTCGGACGGGCCGCCGTCGCATGGTCGACCGTCGGGCGGGCATGGTCGGCGCCGCATCGGCCGTCGGGGTCAGCCCGCCCGGCGCAGCCGCAGCGAGTTCGTCACGACGATGACGGACGACAGGGCCATCGCGGCCCCCGCGATCATCGGGTTGAGCAGCCCCGCCGCCGCGAGCGGGATCGCCGCGACGTTGTACGCGAAGGCCCAGAACAGGTTCTGCTTGATGATGCGCAGGGTCCGCCGGGAGATCCGCACCGCCGTGGCGGCGGCCCGGAGATCCCCTCGGACCAGCGTGAGGTCGCTGGCCTCGATCGCCACGTCCGTGCCGGTGCCCATCGCCAGGCCGAGGTCGGCGGTGGCGAGCGCGGCGGCGTCGTTCACGCCGTCGCCGACCATCGCCACGACACGACCCTCGCCCTGCAGCCGCTCGATCGTGGCGGCCTTGTCCTGCGGCAGGACGCGGGCGATCACCTGGTCGATGCCGACCTCGGCGGCCGCGGCGCGCGCGGCGCCCTCGGAGTCGCCGGTGAGGAGCACCGGCTCCAGCCCGAGCCCGCGCAGCTCCCGCACCGCCTGGGCGGACGTCGGCTTCACCGGGTCGCGCAGCACGAGCGAGGCCCGGGCCGTGCCGTCCCAGGCGACGACGACGGCGGTCGCGCCGGCGTCCTCGGCCTGCCCGACGGCGTCCCGCACCTCGTCGGGGACGGTCACGCCGACCTCGTCGAGCCAGGTGAGGCGGCCGACCGCCACACGGCGGCTGCCGAGGCCGCCGCCCGCCGCGGGGCCGTCACCGAGGCCCGAGTGCGCGGTCCGCACCACGGCCTCGACGCCGCCGCCCGCGGTGGAGCGGAAGTCGAACACCTGGAGCGAGCCGATCTCGACGCCGTCGGCGCCGGTCCCCGACCGCGAGCCGCCGGGCACGGTGGCCGCGTCGGCGATCGCCCGGGCGACGGGGTGCTCGCTGCGCGCCTCGACGGCGGCGGCGTACCGCAGCGCCTCGTCGGCGTCGACGCCCGGGGCGGGCTCGACCGACTCCAGCGCCATCGCGCCCTGCGTGACCGTGCCGGTCTTGTCGAGCACGACCGTGTCGACGCGACGCGTGGACTCCAGGATCTCCGGGCCCTTCACCACGATCCCGAGCTGGGCGGCCCGGCCGGTGCCGACCAGCAGCGCGGTCGGGGTGGCCAGGCCGAGGGCGCAGGGGCAGGCGATGATGAGCACCGCGACGGCGGCCGTGAAGGCGAACTGCAGCCCGGCGCCCGCCGCGATCCAGCCGACGAACGTCGCGACCGCGAGGACCAGCACCACCGGCACGAACACGGCCGAGATGCGGTCCGCGAGCCGCGCGACCGGGGCCTTGCCGGTCTGCGCCTGGGAGACGAGCCGGCCGATCTGCGCCAGCGTCGTCTCCTCGCCCACGCGGGTCGCCCGCACGAGCAGGTGGCCCGAGGTGTTGACGGTCGCGCCGGTGACGGCGTCGCCGGGGGAGACGTCCACCGGGACGGGCTCGCCGGTCAGCAGCGACGTGTCGAGGGCCGACGTGCCCTCGACGACCTCGCCGTCGGTGGCGACCTTCTCGCCGGGGCGCACCGTGAACAGGTCCCCGACGGCCAGCGCCGAGATCGCGACCCGCTCGGTGACGTGCCGGCCGTGGTGCAGGACGGGGGTGCCGTCCGGGCCCACCGTCACCCGGTCGACCTCCTTCGCGCCGAGCTCCAGCAGGGACCGCAGCGCGTCCCCGGCCCGCCGCTTGGAGCGGTGCTCCGCGTACCGGCCGGCCAGGAGGAACGTCGTCACGACGGCCGCGACCTCGAAGTACAGCTCCGGCATGCTCCCGTGCTCGCGCGACGGCAGCAGCGACACGTCCATCGTCATGCCGATGCGTCCCGCGCCGCCCAGCAGCAGGGCCCACAGCGACCACGCGGTGGCCGCGACCACGCCGATCGACACCAGCGTGTCCATGGTGGACGCGCCGTGCCGGGCCGCCTTGGCCGCCGCGGCGTGGAACGGCCACGCGCCCCACGTCACGACGGGCAGCGCGAGCGCCGCGACGACCCACTGCCAGCCCGGGAACTGCCAGGCGGGGATCATCGACAGCGCCACCACGGGCACGGTGAGGACGGCCGACGCCCGCAGGCGTCGGCGCAGGTCCGCGCCGCGGTACTCCGTGTGGACGTGGCCGCCGCCGTGGCCGGCGTGCTCGTCGGCCGCCATGTCGTGGCCGCCGTGCTCGCCGCCGTCGCCGGTGGAGCCGTGACCGGCGTGCCGGTCGGCCCCGCCGTCGGTGCTCGGGGCGTGACCGCCGTCGTGCCCGCCGTGGGCGGACCCGTCGGGCCGGTTCGCGGCCTGGTCGGCCGCGTCGTGCCCGGCGTGCTCGGGGGCCGCGGCCCGCGGGGCGGTGGAGCGGCTGCGGGTGACGGTCGCGCTGTACCCGGCGGCCGAGACCGCGGCGAGCAGCGCGGCGTCGTCGTGGTCCTCGGACAGCACGACGTGCGCCGACTCCAGGGGGAGGTTGACGGTCGCCTCGACGCCGGGGAGCCGGGCGAGGCGCTTCTCGACCCGGGCCACGCACGACGCGCACGTCATGCCCTGCACGGCGAGGTCGACCTCGCGCACGGGGGGCGCGTCCGGGGTACCGGGGGACTGGTGGGTGGTCTGGTCGTTCATGAGGTGACTCCAGGGTCGAACGTGCGGAGGTCACCGGCGACGTTCCGGGGTGTCGGACGTCGGAGGTCGGGTGCCGGTCGGCACGGGCGGAGGGCCTGCGCGGGCTCGACGCCGGGCGTCGGCCGCGGGACGGGCAGGCGGTCCGCGGGTGGGTGGCGGCCTGGTGCCGCCGGTGGTCACGCGCGGGGCGGGACGGAGAGGTCGTACGTCTTCGTCGCGGGCTGCGCCGCGGCGTCGGACGGGCCGCAGCCGCAGGCGCAGTCGTGCGCGGCCTGGCGGGCGGGCGCCTGGGCGGCCTGCTGGGCGGCCAGGGCGTCGGTCTGCACCTCGACCGAGGCGACGGCGTACCCGGCCTCGTCGACGGCGTCCCGCAGGGCCGCCTCGTCGAGCGGCGCGTCGGAGAAGACGGAGACCTCGGAGGCGGAGCCGACGCGCAGCTCGATGCTCACGTCCTCCACGCCCGCGACCTCCTTGAGGTCGTTCGTGACGTGGGCGACGCAGTTCGCACAGGTCATGCCGGTGACGCCCAGGGTGGTGACGGTGCTCATGGTTCTCCTCGGGTGCGGTGGGGTGGCGGTGCTGATCGCTCAGCGGACGAGCCGGCCGATCGCGGCCGTGGCTTCCTTGATCTTGACCGCTGCGTCCTCGTCCGACGCGCGGGCGGCGTCGACGACGCAGTGGCTGAGGTGGTCCTCGACGAGCGCGAGGCTCACCGACTGCAGGGCCTTCGTCACGGCGGACACCTGCGTGAGGATGTCGATGCAGTAGACGTCCTCGTCGATCATGCGGGCGATGCCGCGGACCTGCCCCTCGATGCGGCGCATCCGCTTGAGGTACGCGACCTTGTCGGAGGCGTAGCCGTGCGGGGCGTCGTGGTCGTGGACCTCGGGCTCGACGGGCGTGGCGGTCTCGGTCATACCGCCGACTATACCCCCCTGGGGTATGAAGTCAAGAGGTGCGGATCACGGCAGCACCACGTACGAGTGGACGTCCACCTGCCCCTCCGTGCCCACCAGCCGGAGCCTGCCCCACCCGAACTCCGTCCTCGGCCGCACCGTCACGTACTTGACGCGCTTCGTCCTCGCCCGTGCGTCCACGTGCCCGATCCTGCGCTTGCCGATGTACACGTCGAGCTCGCCGGCCGACGGCTCGGCGACCACGCCGAGCCGCACCGCGCCACCCTTCGCCTTCGACCACGCCGTCTCGGCCCGGTCACCCTCGAAGACCGAGGTCCGCGCGTGGCGGTACGCCGACATCGTCTGGGAACCCAGGAGGTCGGAACCCTGCACCGGCACCGTCGTGCACCGCTCGCGCGACCACGCGCCGTACTGGCGCGCCGTGTCGACCGCGCGGACCTGCAGGCAGACGGTCCGGCCCGCGTACACCCGCGGGCGGAGCTGCGGCGAGGTGCGGCTCGGGTACTGGCCCCGGGACCAGCCCGCCGCATAGCTGGAGCTGTAGCGCGTCCCCATGAACTCCCGCGACCGCACCTCGTACCGCAGCACGCCGTGGTCGTCGGTACCCGCCCACCGGAACGTCGGACGGCGGAACGTCTCGTGCTCCGTCTGGTTCCCGGTCGCGACCTTCCGGGCGAGGTGCCGCTTCGGCGTCTCGACCCACCGGACGGTCGGCGGGCTGTCCGAGGCCGCGGCCACCGCGGTCGTCGCCATCGTCGCCGTGGTCGTCGCCCCCGCGGGCACCGCGCCCGTGCACAGCAGCGCCGCGCTCAGCGCGACCACCGTCGCGGACCTCCAGGACCTCACCGTGCCGAACGCCATCGTCGCCCCCACCTCGCCGCCGTGACCAGGGCGTTCGCCCGGGTCGGGCCGCAGGATAGCGGGTCAGGGTTACTTCGAGGTGCGCTTCGTCGAGGACTTCTTGCCGCTGGTCACCGCAGCCTTCTTGCCCGACTTCTTGCCCGACTTCTTGCCCGACTTCTTGCCCGACTTCTTCGTCGGCGCCGCGTCCTTCGCGGCCTTGGCCTTCTTGGCCTTCTTCGCCTTCTTCGAGCTGGGGTCCGCCCCCTGGCGCGGGGCGGGCTCGGCGTCCGCGGTCCCGGTGACGACCGGCACCGTCGAGCCGTCCGCGACGCGCGCCCGGAACGCCGCCCCGACCCGGAACCGGGGGACCACGGCGGCCGGCACGGCGATCGTCGCACCCGTGCGTGGGTTGCGGGCCGTCCGGGCCGCACGGGTGGCGCTGTCGAACGTGCCGAACCCGAGCAGCGACACCCGCTCCCCGGACGCCACGGCCGTCGTGATCGAGTCGAGCACCGCGTCCACCTGCTTGCGGGCCTCCGTCGGGCCGGCGCCGGTGCGTTCGGCGACCGCCGCCGCGAGCTGGGACCTGTTCATGCCTGCCGCCTTCCGTCGTGCCGGACGTGCTGCGTCGAGTGGTTCCCGACCGTAGCGACCCGCTGCCCGGACCCGCCGGAGGACACGGCCGTGCCGGCGTCATCGCCCGGCCGGAGCCGCGTCGACCACGAGGCGCCGGCCCCCCCGGTCCGGAGGGTCGTGACGGGTCAGGGCGCGACGGCGGCGGCTGCGGCGCGCGCCCCGGCGGGCAGGGCGTCGAGGATGCGGCCGACGGCGTCGTCGTCGTGCGCGGCGGTGCAGAACCACGCCTCGAAGACGGACGGCGGGAGGTTGACGCCGGCGTCGAGCATGGCGTGGAAGAACGGCTTGTGGCGGTGGACGTCCTGCGCCTGGGCGGCGGCGTAGTCGCGGACGCCGTCGCGGGCGGCGGCCTCGCCGAAGAAGACGGAGAACAGGGAGCCGACGCGCTGGACGCGGTGGGGGACGCCTTCGGCGTCGAGGGCGTCGCCGAGGGCGGCGGACAGGACGCCGGCGACGTGGTCGACGCGGGCGTAGACGGCGTCGTCGGCGAGGCGGAGGGTGGTGAGCCCGGCGGCGACGGCGACGGGGTTCCCGGACAGGGTGCCGGCCTGGTAGACGGGGCCGAGCGGCGCGAGCTGGTCCATGAGGGCGGCGGGGCCGCCGAGGGCGGCGACGGGCATGCCGCCGCCGACGACCTTGCCGAAGGTGAACAGGTCGGGCGTCCAGTCCTCGCCGTCGGCGCGGGCGAGGCCCCAGTAGCCGGCGGCGCTGAGGCGGAACCCGGTGAGGACCTCGTCGAGGATCAGCAGGGCGCCGTGCGCGGCGGTGATACGGCGCAGGCCGGCGTTGAACCCGGCGGCGGGCGGGACGACGCCCATGTTGGCGGGGGCGGCCTCGGTGATGACGGCGGCGATGCGGTCGCCGTGCTCGGCGAACGCGGCCTCGACGGCGGCGAGGTCGTTGTACGGCAGGACGAGGGTCTCGGCGGCGGACGCCGCGGTGACGCCCGCGGTGCCGGGCATGGCGAGGGTGGCGACGCCGGAGCCTGCCTCGGCCAGGAGGGCGTCGACGTGCCCGTGGTAGCAGCCCGCGAACTTCACGATCAGGGGTCGCCCGGTGACGCCGCGGGCGAGACGCACGGCCGTCATCGTCGCCTCGGTGCCCGTCGACACGAGGCGGACCCGTTCGGCGGCGGGCACGCGGCGGCGCACCTCCTCCGCGAGCTCGACCTCGGCGAGGGTGGGCGCACCGAACGACAGGCCGCGCGCGGCGGCGTCCTGCACGGCCGCGACGACGTCGGCGTGCGCGTGCCCGAGGAGCGCCGGACCCCAGGACGCGACGAGGTCCACGTACTCGCGTCCGGCGACGTCGGTGACGTACGCGCCGCGCGCCGAGGCGAGGAACCGCGGGTCGCCGCCCACGGAGCCGTAGGCCCGCACGGGCGAGTTCACGCCGCCGGGGATGGAGGCCTGCGCGCGCACGAACGCCGCGTGGTTGTCCGCCGGGGGCGTCGTGTCCACGAGCGCCGCCTCGACCTGGCCGAAGCCTGCCGTGTCCGTCATCGTCGTCCTTCCGTCGCGTCCGGCCTCGGGCCGGACGTCAGTGCGTGTGCAGTCGGTGGGGCGCCCGGGGGGCGTCAGTCGAGCCAGTCGGCGATCTCGGTCGCCCAGTAGGTGAGGATCAGGTCGGCGCCGGCCCGCCTGATGGCGAGCACCGACTCCAGCACGGCCCCGCGCCGGTCGATCCAGCCGTTCGCGGCGGCGGCCTCGATCATCGCGTACTCGCCGGACACCTGGTAGGCGGCCACGGGCACGTCGGTGCGGTCGGCGACGGCGCGCAGCACGTCGAGCGACGTCCCGGCGGGCTTCACCATGACCATGTCGGCGCCCTCGGCGAGGTCGAGGTCGGCCTCCCGCAGGCCCTCGCGGGCGTTCGCGGGGTCCATCTGGTAGGTGCGGCGGTCGCCCTGGAGGGCGGAGTCGACGGCCTCGCGGAACGGTCCGTAGAACGCGCTGGCGTACTTCGCGGAGTAGGCGAGGATGCCGACGTTCTCGAACCCGGCGTCGTCGAGCGCGTCCCGCAGGACGGCGACCTGGCCGTCCATCATCCCGGACGGCGCCACGACCTCCGCGCCGGCCTTCGCCTGCGCGACGGCCATGGCCGCGTACCGGTCGAGGGTGGCGTCGTTGTCGACGGTGCCGTCGGCGGCGAGCACCCCGCAGTGCCCGTGGTCGGTGAACTCGTCGAGGCAGGTGTCCGCCATGACGACCGGCCCCGGCCGCCCTGTCTCGGCCTCGACGGCGGCGACGGCCGCGCGGGCGATCGCGATGCCGCGCTGCAGGATGCCGTCCTCGGCGTCGCCGGCGGTGCCGCGGGCGTCCCGCTGCGCCGGGATGCCGAACAGCATGACGCCGCCGACGCCCGCCCGCGCGGCCTCCGCGACCGCCTCGGCGAGGGTCTCCGTGGTGTGCTGCACCTGACCGGGCATCGACGAGATCGGCGCCGGCTCGGTCAGCCCCTCCTTGACGAACAGCGGCAGCACGAGGTCCGCCGCGTGCAGGCGGTGCTCGGCGACCAGGCGGCGCATGCGCGGCGTCGTCCGCAGACGGCGCGGACGGTAGACGATGCCGGAGGTGCTCATGGGTTCCTCTCCAGGGCGGTGGTGACCGCCGCGGCCAGCGCGGCGTCGGTGGGGCGGTCGGCGACGACCGCGACGGTGAGCCCGACCTCGCGGGCGACCTCGGCCGACGGGCGACCGATCGCGACGACGGGCGTGGACGTGCCGAGCTGGTCCGCGATCTCCCGGGCGACCGACCCGGACGTCACGACGGCCACGTCGAAGCGGCGGGCGACGACGTCGCGCGGCAGGTCGGAGCGGACCGTGCGGTAGGCGGTGACGACGTGCGGCGTCCAGCCGAGCGCCACCAGGCCGTCGCGCAGCACGGGCGTGGCGAGGTCGCCGAGCGGGAGCAGCACGTCGGTTGCGGCTGTCACGCCGGAGTCGGTGCCGGTCGGGTGTGGGGTGTCCCGCGCGACGTCGCGTTCACGGTCGCTGCGCGACCTCCACTCCGGGTCTGACGACGACGCGCGGGACACCCCACCCCCGACCTCCGTCGTCGCGGCGGGCGGCGGGAACACCGCGACCATCCCGGCGGCCGACGCGTCGTCGGGCACCAGCTCGGGCTCGATGCCGATCGCGCGCAGCGCGCGGAGCGTGGCGGGGCCGACGGCGGCCCAGCGGGTGGGGGCGGCGGCGAGCGTGACGTCGAGGTCGGTGGCGGCCGCGGCGAGGGCGTCGACGGCGTTGACGCTGGTGATGACGGTCCACGCGTACCGGCCGGCCGCGACGTCGCGGACCGCGGTGGCGAGGGCGTCGCCGTCCAGGGCGGGGGCGCGCTCGATGACGGGGGCGACGGTGACGTCGGCCCCGGCGTCGCGCAGGAGGGCGGCGAGCGCGGCGCCACGGCGCGGGCTGCGGGGGAGCAGGACGGCCCGCCCGGTCAGGGGTCCGGTCACGGGACCTCCGGGTCGTCCGTCCCGGTGGGTGTCCGCTCGGGCTCGGACGAGGCCGGGGCGGGGGCCGCGTCGGACAGGGGCGCGAGACGGGCCGCGCCGTCGGTGAGCAGGGCCTCCGCGACGCGGACGCCGAGGGCGAGCGCCGCCTCGTCCGCGGCGGCGGCGGCGAGCTCGTGCCCGAGGTCGAGGCGCGCCGTGTGCACGATCTGCTCGGACCCGTCGACCTTCGCCACGACGGCGGACAGGGTGAGCTCGTCCTCCTCGACGCGGGCGTACGCGCCGATCGGGGCCGCGCACCCGGCCTCGAGCCGGGCCAGCACCGACCGTTCGGCCAGCACCGACAGGCGGGTGGCGCGGTGGTCGAGCGCCGCGAACGCCGCCGCGAGGTCCGTGGCGTCGAGGTCGGCGGTGCGGGCCTCCACGGCGAGCGCGCCCTGCCCCGGCGCGGGCGCGACGACGGTGGGGTCGAGCACCTGCGACACCACCTCGGTGCGGCCGAGGCGGCTCAGCCCGGCGTAGGCGAGCACGACCGCGTCGAGGTCCGCCTCGGGGCCGAGCGCGCGGGCGAGCCGCGTCTCCACGTTGCCGCGGATGTCGACGACGTCCAGGTCCGGGCGGGCGGCGCGGAGCTGCGCCGCGCGACGCGGGGAGCCGGTGCCGACGCGGCCGCCGCGCGGCAGGTCGTCGAGCGTCATCCCGTCGCGCGCGCACAGCGCGTCGCGCGGGTCCTCCCGCTCGGGCGTGACGACGGTCAGGCCCTCCGGCTGCCCGGTGGGGAGGTCCTTGAGGGAGTGCACGGCGACGTCGCAGCGGCCGTCCACGAGCGCCTCGCGCAGCGCGGTGACGAACACGCCGGTCCCGCCCAGCGACGCGAGCGAGCTCGTGCGGTCGATGTCGCCCTCGGACCGGATGTGCACCAGCTCGACCGGGTGCCCGAGCAGCTCGGTCAGCCGCCGCGCGATCATCGACGACTGCGTGGTGGCGAGCGCGCTGGCCCGGGTGCCGAGGCGCAGGGGTGCGGTGGGGGTGCTCACCCGACCAGTCTCTCGCGAACCCCGCGCCAGGCCGCAACCCGGCGGCGTCGCCGGGCCGACGTCACACTCGTGCTGTCGCGGTGTCAGCACCCGCGGCCGTCGGGGGTGGCGAACGAGCGTGCTGGAACGGCACCCCACTCCGACGTTTGACGTACGAATCCTGCACGCTCGTTCGCCACGGGGGTGTGGCCCGGCCGCGCGGTGCGCGGTCGCCCGTGGCAGGTCAGAGACCGGCCACGGCCGCCTGCGCGTGCGTGACGATCGAGGCCAGGCCCGCGCCCGCCACCCAGCCGCCCGTGACGGCCAGGCCGGGCGTCCGCCCCACCGCGCCGCTCAGCGCGGTGACGGTGGCCCGGTAGGCGGGCGTCGGCGGCGGCAGCGCGCCGTCCCACCGTTGCGTGAGGTGGTCCAGCACGCGATCCTCCAGGGGCACGCCCAGCAGCACGGACGCGTCCCGCGCGGCCTCGTCCGCGTCCGGCGGCACCGTCGGCTCCCCGATCCGCCCGTACGACAGCCGCACCACGTGCACGCCCGGACCGGCCGCCCGGCGCACCCGCTCGGCGAGCCACGGCCACTTCGCCGTCGAGTGCGTGAGCGCCTTCGCCCGCACCGGGCCGTCGTCGGGCGCCACGAGCATGCCCGTGCCCCGCGGGGCCGCGTCCAGCTCGGGGGCGTCCAGCAGCAGCGTCACCAGGTGGACGTCGGCGCCCGCCTCCGGTGTCGGCACGACCCCCGTCCACGGCTCGAGGAGCGGTGCCACGGTGGGCGTCGTCACGACCAGGCGGGGCGTGACCACGGTGTGCAGGGACCCGCGGCCCCCGCGCACCCCCGCCGACGTCGCGCGCGTGCGCACGACCCAGCCGCCGCCGTCGTGCGCCTCGACCGCGACGACCTCGTGCCCGAGCCGCAGCGCGGTGTGGATGGGGCCCGTCGCGTCGGTGAGGGGGGAGTCCGACCAGTCCTCGGCGCTCGCGGCGATCTGCCCGGCGAGGGCCTCGACGATGGCGTGCATGCCGCCCGCGACGCCGCGCACGGCGGCCCCGGCGGGCGCGGAGGCGCGCAGCGCGGAGACGGCGCGGGTGAGGGAGCCCTCGACGCCGAACCGGTCGCGCAGCCCGGGGGCGACGGCCGCGACGGAGAGGCGGTCGAGCGGGGCGGAGTGGACGCCGGCCGCGACGGGCGCGACGAGCCGGTCGGTGACGCGCGCGCCGAGGCGGGCGCGGGCCAGGGAGCCCAGGTCCTCGGCGCCTGCGCCGACGAACCGGGGCAGCACCCGGTCGAGGGAGCCGCGCACGACGCCGGGCCAGCCGACGGCGCGGCGCACGTCCGCGGCCCACGGCACCGACGGGATGCCGAGCACACCGGCGGCGGGCAGGGGGAACGCCCGTCCGGCGGCCCAGCCCCACGCGGTCAGCCCGGAGGGTTCGACGACGTCCAGGTCGAGCCGTGCGGCGAGGTCGGCGACGGCGCCGCCACGGGCGGCGAACGACTCGGCGCCGAGGTCGACGGGCACGCGCGGCAGCGACTCGAACGCGCCGCCGCGCACGGGGCCGCCCAGGCGGGTCGACGACTCCAGCACGACGGTGCGCAGCCCGCGCTCGACGAGGGTGAGGGCGGCGACGAGGCCGCCGATCCCCCCTCCGACGACGACGGCGTCGACCTGCTGGCTCACAGCGAGTGGACGAGCTCGACGACGCGGGTCAGGACGGTGGGGTCGGTGTCCGGGGGGACGCCGTGCCCGAGGTTGACGACGTGACCGGGGGCGGCGGTGCCGCGGGCGACGACGTCGCGCACGTGCGCCTCCAGCACCTCCCAGGGGGCGCCGAGCAGGGCGGGGTCGATGTTGCCCTGGACGGACACGTCGCGGCCGAGCAGGCCGGTCGCCTCGTCGAGCGGCGTGCGGTAGTCGACGCCGACGGTGCGGTGCGTGATCCCGGCGTCGACGAGGACGTCGCGCAGCGCCTCCAGGAGGTGCCCGGTGCCGGTGCCGAAGTGGATGCCGGGGACGCCCGCGCCGTCGGGCGTGCGCAGGTCGGCGACGTGCCGCAGCGCGCGGGTCGACGATGGTGCGACGTGCGCCTGGTAGTCGGCGAGCGACAGCGACCCGGCCCAGGAGTCGAAGAGCTGGACGGCGCTGGCGCCGGCGAGGACCTGGGCGCGCAGGAACCGGCCGGTGAGGTCGGCGGTCCAGGTGGTGAGCCGCTGCCAGGTCTCGGGGTCGGCGTGCATGAGGGTGCGGGCGGCGAGGTGGTCGCGCGAGGGGCGGCCCTCGACGAGGTACGCGGCGAGGGTGAACGGCGCGCCGCCGAACCCGATGAGGGGCGTGTCCTGGGCGTGCGGCAGCTCGGCGAGGCCCGCGACGGTCCGCGCGACGGCCTCGGTGATCGGGGCGAGCGCGGCGTCGTCGAGGTCGCGCGAGACGAGCTCGTCGACGTCCGCGGCGGTGCGGTACGGGCGGTCCATGACGGGGCCCACCCCGGAGACGATGTCGACGGCGACCCCGGCCAGGCGCAGGGGGACCACGATGTCGGAGAAGAAGATCGCGGCGTCCACCCGGTGCCGCCGCACGGGCTGCAGCGTGATCTCCGCGGCCAGCTCGGGCATGAGGCAGGACTCGATCATCCCGACGCCCTGCCGGGCCTCGCGGTACTCGGGCAGCGACCGCCCGGCCTGCCGCATGAACCAGACCGGCACCCGGCCCGTCTGTTCCCCGCGCAGCGCGCTGACCAGCGCGGACGCGCCGGTGCGGCCGTCGACCAGGGGGTGCGTGCCGGGCAGGATGCTGACGTTCTGCGTGGGGGATGTCACGGTCCACGATTCTGCCCCGTGCGCACGCGGAAACTAAAGTGGGGCGCACTGTGGTTCTGATCTCCCTCACCGCGTCCCACCGCGAGCTGGACCTGGACGCGCTCGAACGCCTCTCCTCCGGCTCGACGTCCGTGGGACGCGCGGTCGTGCGGTCGTGCCGCCCCGTGCAGGGCGCCGTCGTCATCTCCACGTGCAACCGGTTCGAGCTGTACCTCGACGTCGAGGCCCCCCTGGACGGCGACTCGGTGCGGCACGCCACCCGCCACGTCGCGGACATCGTCGCGGACTCCTCCGGCGTGACGCCCGAGGTCGCCGCGAGGTCGTTCACGGTGCGCACCGGCTCCCAGGTGCCGGGTCACCTGTTCTCGGTGGCCTCGGGGCTGGACTCGATGGTCGTGGGGGAGCGCGAGATCGCCGGGCAGGTGAAGCGGGCCCTCGCGGAGGCGCGCGAGGACGAGACGACGTCCAAGACGCTGGAGCTGCTGTTCCAGACGGCGTCGCGCACGTCCAAGCTGGTCGGCCACCACACGACGCTCGGCGGGGCCGGCCGGTCGCTGGTCGCGCTCGGGCTGGACCTCGCCGGCGAGACGCTGCGGCCCTACCCGGCCGCCCGCGCCGTCATCATCGGCACCGGCGCGTACGCCGGGGCGTCGGTGGCGGCGCTGCGCGCCCGGGGCTGCACCGACGTGCGCGTCTACTCGGGCTCGGGACGCGCCGCGGACTTCGCGGCCTCGCACGACGTGGTCGCGCTCGGCACGGGGTCGGAGGCCCTGGTGGAGGCGCTGGCGGACGCCGACCTGGTCGTGTCCTGCTCGGGCGCACGCCAGCGCCGGCACGCGGAGGCCGGCGCCGAGGTCTCCATCGAGTACGTCCTGGACGCCGCCGCGGTGGCCCGCGCCCGGGAGCGGGCCGCGGCCCGGGTCGTGGACGAGCCCGAGCCGGACGCGCTGGTCATCCTCGACCTGGCGCTGCACCGCGACGTCGACCCGCAGGCGGCGGACGTCGAGGGCGTGCTGCTGTACGACCTGTCGACCCTCAAGGCGAACGCCCCGGCGACGGACGTCGCCACGGTGGAGCAGGCCCGGGACCTGGTGGACCGGGCGGCGGACCGCTTCGAGGAGAACCGGCTGGGCCGCGCCGCGGACGCCGCGGTGGTCGCCCTCCTGGACGAGGCGGAGGCGGAGGTGGCGCGGCAGGTCGCCGAGGCCGCCGAGCGCCTGGCCGTCGAGCTCGCACCCGAGGCGCCCACCGAGGAGGACCTCGAGGCGGTGGCCCGCGGTGCCCGCCGCCGCGTCCACGCCGGGCTGCACGACCGCATCGTGGAGGCCCGTCGCGAGGCGCTGGCCGCCGCGCGCGCCGCGGAGGCTGCCGTCGTCGGCGGCGCGGAGGAGTCCCTGCGCAGCGTCGGTGCCGCGGAGGTATCTCGGGCATAGCCCGCTATGCCGGGCGAATGCGGGCATTCGCGAGTAGGTTCGAGGGACGTGCACGGGTGCGTGGGCCGGTGACGCGGCAGGACCGCCTGCCGTCCGGTCGGACCGATTCTTGCGAAAGGACCCGCTGATGGACGGCTTCTGGGACTACATCTGGTTCCTCCTGTGGATCTTCCTGTTCATGGCGTACCTCATCGTCCTGTTCCAGGTCCTCACCGACCTGTTCCGCGACCGTGAGCTCTCCGGCTGGTGGAAGGCCGTCTGGGTCGTCTTCCTCATCTTCGTCCCCATGATCACGGCGCTCATCTACCTCATCGCCCGCGGTCGCGGGATGGCCGAGCGCAACCTGCACGCCGCGCGGGACGCCAAGACCGCCACGGACGACTACATCAAGTCGGTGGCCACGGTCTCGCCGGCCGACCAGATCGCCTCCGCCAAGAAGCTCCTCGACGAGGGCGCCATCACCCCGGAGGAGTTCGCCCACCTCAAGGCGAAGGCCCTGTCCTGACCGCGTCCCGTCCGGACCGGTCCTCCTGACCGGGCACTCCTGACCGGGCCTGCTCGACGGGCGTGCACGCCGGTGCACGCCGCGGAGGGTGCGGTGCCCTGTCGACGGGGGGTGTCCGATGTTCCCCGCGTGGTCGTCAGACCGGAAGCGGAGGGCGCGCAGCGCCCGTGAGCGCGGCCGCGCGGGGAACGTCGGACACCCCCCGTCGTCGTGCCCGACGGTCCCCGACGTGTCGCGTGGCACGCCCGGGCGGTACGTTGCGCGCATGCGACTCGGCGTGATCGACATCGGCTCGAACACCGTGCACCTGCTGGTGATGGACGCGCGTCCCGGCGCCCGCCCGGTCCCGCAGGCGAGCCACAAGACGACGGTGCGGCTGATGCGGTTCCTCCAGGAGGACGGCGCGATCTCGGACGAGGGCGTCGCCGCGCTGTGCCAGGCCGTCGAGGACGCCGCGGGCGTGGGCCGTGAGCACGGCGTGGACGACACCATGGCGCTGGCGACGTCGGCGGTGCGCGAGGCCCGCAACGGCGCGGAGGTGCTCGCGGAGCTGGAGCGGCGCGCGGGGGTGCCGATCGAGGTGCTCGGCGGGTCGGAGGAGGCGGAGCTGACGTTCCTCGCGGCGCGTCGCTGGTACGGCTGGGGTGCGGGGCGGCTGCTGCTGCTCGACATCGGCGGCGGGTCGCTGGAGATCGCGACAGGGCTGGACGAGACGCCGGACGTGGCGCTGTCGGTGCCGCTGGGCGCGGGGCGGACGACCAAGGAGTTCCTGCTGCCGGAGGACCCGCCGCGGCCCGAGGACGTCGAGCGGCTGCGCCGGCACGTGCGTGCGGTGCTGGCGGACGCGGTCGGGCCGGTCCTGGACGCGCCGACGCCGGACCACGTCGTGGCGACGTCGAAGACGTTCCGGTCGCTGGCGCGGCTGGCGGGGCTGCCCCGCCAGGTGCTGGGCACGGGGGAGCGGTGGCGGATGCGTCAGGACCACCTGGCGGACTGGCAGCCGCGGCTGGCGCGGCTCGCCTCGACGGACCGCACGGTGCTGCCCGGCATCGGGGTGAACCGGGCGCTGCAGATCGTGGCGGGTGCGGTGGTGGCGCAGGAGGCGATGCGGGCGCTGGGGGTCGAGGAGGTCGAGATCTGCCCGTGGGCGCTGCGCGAGGGCGCGGTCCTGCAGCGGCTCGACCGGCTCCGGAGCGGTGTCGGCGCTTGACCGGACAGGTGAAGCCTGCTTCACTCGTCCGGGAAGGGGAGTAATCCTCGCACCGCATCGTCAGCACGGTCCCGCCCGGGACTCGGTGCGGTGGGCGTCCCGGCCGATGAGACCTTCACGATGACGTGGAGGTCCGTCGATGTCCGTTCCCCTCTGGGCGTGGTTCGCCGTGCTGGGAGTCATCCTGGCGATGCTCGCCCTCGATCTCCTCGCGCACCGGCGTGCCCACGTGATCGAGGTCCGCGAGGCCGCGGCCTGGTCGGCCGTGTGGGTCGCCCTCGGCGTCGGCTTCGGTGTGGTGGTCTGGCAGGTGTGGGGTGCCGAGCACGGGCAGCAGTACTTCGCCGGCTACCTCATCGAGAAGTCGCTCGCCGTGGACAACGTGTTCGTGTGGGCGATCGTCTTCGCCGCGTTCGGGGTCCCTCGCGAGCTGCAGCACCGCGTGCTGTTCCTCGGCGTGCTGGGGGCGCTGGTGTTCCGGGGCGCGTTCATCGCCGCGGGAGCCGCCCTCATCGAGAACTTCTCCTGGGTGCTGTACGTGTTCGCGGTCTTCCTCGTCGTGACCGGGATCCGGATGTTCCGCAGCCGCGACGAACACGTGGACCCCGGCCGCTCGCGGACCCTCGCGCTGTTCCGCCGGATCGTCCCGATGACGGACGCCTACCTCGGCCAGCGGTTCCTCGTGCGGCGGGCCGGCGTGCTGGTCGCGACCCCGTTGCTGGCCGTGCTGGTGCTGGTCGAGGTCACCGACGTCGTCTTCGCCGTCGACTCGATCCCCGCCATCTTCGCCGTCACTTCCGAGCCGTTCCTCGTGTTCTCGGCGAACGCGTTCGCCATCCTCGGGCTGCGGGCCATGTACTTCCTGCTCGCCGACATGATGCACCGCTTCGTCTACCTCAAGGTCGGGCTGGCGGCCGTGCTGGTATGGGTGGGTGTGAAGATGCTCCTCCTCGACGTCGTCAAGATCCCCACGCCGGTCAGCCTCGGCGTGGTCGCCCTGATCATCGGCGTCGCGATCGCGGCGAGCCTCGCCTCCACCCGGGGCCAGGGGCGCCGGACGGTGCAGGTCACCACCGGGAGCTCGTTCCGCGTCGCGACGCCGGAGGAGCTCGCGCAGGTCGAACCGCTCGTCAGGCGAGGTCGGCGAGCGCGTCGATGAGGTCGCCCACCGAGTGCGCCGAGTTCGACGGGTGCCGCAGCGGGCGGTCCGGGTCGATCGTGTAGTGGTTGCGCCGGCCCCGCCGCTCCCGGTGGATGTAGCCGCCCTGCGCGAGGTCGTTGAGGATCGTGACGGCGGTGCGCGCCGTCACCCCGACCCGCTCGGCGATCTGCGCCACGGTCGCGTCGCCGTCGGCCGCCACCGCGACCAGCACGTGACCGTGGTGCGTCAGGAACGTCCACCGGGGCGCCCGTGAGTCCCGTGCCTCGTCCGTCATGGGCTGCCTGCGTTCCGTGGTCACCACCAGAACGGTAGTCCGCACGACGAGCTCCTCGGCACGCGGCTCCGCACGGCCGGCTCAGGTCCAGGCGGCGGGGTCGCTCCCCCAGGGGTGGGCCGGGGCGGGGTAGTCGTCCACGGGCAGCGCGGGCCGTGCGCTCGTCACGGTGCCGTGGGTGACGGTCTCCGCCGACGGCGGCTCCGGTGCGGGGGCGGGCGGGGTGTGGTCGGGGTCGCGGCCGGGCGCGTCGAGCAGCCAGGCGGCGGTGCGTGCGAGCGAGGCGGTGACGTCCCGGCCCGTGCCGTCGCGGGTGCGCCGGGTCCAGGCGTCGGTGACGGCCGCGGCGAGCAGGTAGCCCGTGGCGTGGTCGAGCGCCTGCACGGGCAGCGCACCGGGCGCGATGCCGTCGGGCGACTCGACCAGCGCGATCCCGCACGCGGCCTGCACCACGGAGTCGAACCCGCGGCGCCCCGCCCAGGGGCCGGACGTGCCCCACGCGGACACGCGGGCGTGGACGGCGCCGGGCGGCGGGCGCAGCCCGAACGTCTCGACGGCGCCGGGCCGGTAGCCGGTGACGAGGACGTCGGCCGCGTCGAGGAGCGCCTGGGCGCGGGCCCGGTCGTGGGCGTCGCGCAGGTCGAGCAGTGCGGTGCGCTTGCCCTGGCCGGTGTCGAGGTGCTGCGCGGGGAGCTCGGCGGGGTCCGGCGGGTCGACGCGCAGCACGTCCGCGCCGAGCAGGGCCAGCGTGCGCGTGGCCACGGGGCCCGCGATGACCCGCGTGAGGTCGAGGACGCGCACCCCGGCCAGGGGGCTTGGTCCGCCGGGCAGATCGCGGTGGTCGGCGGCGCGGTCGGAGCGCTCGGCCGTCCCGACGAGCGGCCCGACGGCCGCGGCCCGGCCCGGCTCGCTCGCCCTCCACTCCGCCTCGGTGCGGACCCGGACGGCGATCGCCCCGGCGTCCGCGGCGGCGTCCTCCACCTGCTGGGCGGGGATCGCCGCGAGGGCGGCCGCCAGCGCGTCGCGCCCGGCATCGTCGGGCAGGCCGAGCACGCCCAGCAGGCGGACCCGGTGGTGCGGGTAGTTCGCGTGCGTGCGGACCCAGCCGTCCGCGGCGGGGAAGAACCCCGAGTGCGGGGCGAACGGTGCCCATCGCTCGCCGTCGAGGCGCAGCAGCCGGTCGGAGCCGAACGCGGCGGCCACCCGCGCCGGGTCGAGCGGGGCGTCCACGAGCGGCCCGCTCGCGCCGGCGCGGCGGGCAGCGGCGCGCAGCGCGTCGAGAGCGGTGCGGGCGAGGTCGGCGACGGGCAGCGTCGCGGCGAGCCGGTCCACGCCACGACCGTACGCCCGCGGGCGCCGGCCGCCCTTTTCACCCGGCCGGGCCACCGCAGCGGGGGGATCCTGAGGGGAGGCGGCCCCCTCATCGCACGGACGACCCGCCCCCGGGGACCGCCACGGCACGAGGGAGTGCGTCATGGTCTCCGTCCGGCGAGGGTTCGCCAGCTTCTCGGTCGACGACGTCGGGGCCGCCCGACAGTTCTACAGCGACGTCCTCGGCCTGCGCGTCACCGACGCCGCCGACTCGCTGATCCTCCACCTGCCCGGCGGCACCACCGTCTTCGTCTACCCCAAGGAGGACCACACCGCCGCGACGTTCACCGTGTTCCACCTCGCGGTGGACGACGTCGACGCCGTCGTGGACGAGCTCGCGGCCCAGGGCGTGGAGCCGCTGCGCTACGACGCGTTCGACCACGACGACAAGGGCGTGGTCCGCGGTTTCATGGAGGGCGGGGACGGCGCCTGGTTCGCCGACCCGGCGGGCAACGTCATCGGCTTCATGGACGGCGAGGGAGCCCGGCTCTTCGAGGAGGCGACGTCGGCGTAGCGGACGGCCCACCTAGCGGGGCAGGGCCCCGACCTCCCGCACCCACCGGTCGCCCTCGGGCCGGAACCCGACGCGACCCAGGTACTCGTGCTGCCGCTCGGTGGCCCCGACCACGACCACGCGCCGGAACCCGTGGGCCGCGAACAGGTCCTGGCTGCGGTGCACGAACTCGCCCGGCGTGAAGTCGCGGAAGCGGGGCGTGACCCAGTCCAGCTCGACCCGCGCCTCGCCGTCGTCGCCCTCGTGCAGGACGACGACGCCGACGGTCTCGTCGCCGCGCACCACGAGGAACGCCGCCCGCCCCTGCGGGCCGTCGTCCGGGTGGAAGGACGGGTAGGACCGGGCGACGTCCTCGGCGTGCACGCGCAGCACGTGCCGCAGGTAGGCGTCGTCCGGGTCGACCTCGACCACCTGGTAGACGGCCGCGTCGTGCGCCTCCCGGTACAGCCGCACCAGCCAGTACACGTCGATGACGGCGATCGCGGCGTTCATCGCCGCGAACGGCCACACCCCGACCACCGCGTTGTACGCCGTCGCGACGACCGCGCCCGCGAGGTTCATCCACCGGAACCGCAGCACGCGCGCCTGGGTGAGCGACCAGACCACGAGGATCGAGCCGACCCAGCCGAAGACCTCCAGCCACACCGCCATGACCCTGAGCCTAGGGTCACGGCCGATAGGATCGGCGCATGGCCAAGTCCGCTGAGTTCGTGCTGCGTCCGTTCGAAGGTCTCCCCGGGGAGGCCGACTGGGTCTCGATGCGGGAGATCGTGCCGTCCGCGACGGCGACCGCCCGGACCGTCGAGGCGCACGGGAGCCGCGACGTCGTCGTCGCGACCGTGCTGCCGGGCGGCTGGTCGTCGCTGCACCGCGAGGACGGCACCGTGCTGCTGGGTGTCCAGGGCGTGCTGTCGTCGGACGACCTGAGCCGCGACCTCGCGGTGGCGCTGCTGGCCGCGATCGACGCGGAGCCGGGCACGGGCGTCTACCCGGAGCAGCTCGAGGTGACGGCGGACTCCCCGCGCCTGCAGGACGTGCTGGACACGTCGGTGCCGTTCGAGGTGACCGTCCACGACGGCTACGACTACTGGATGGACTCGAACGCCGAGATCACCGAGGAGGTCCGCGCGGGCCTGGAGGAGGCGGCCGCGGCCGCCGTCCCGACGGTGAAGATCGACGGCGTGGACGCCGCGTACTGGTGCCGCATGAGCCGCGAGTTCGTCCGCTGGGCGCGCACGGAGGACGAGGACCGCGTGGTCGACGGGATCGCCCGCCTCCAGGCGCGCCGCGAGTCCGGCCTGGCCGGCGGCAAGTTCCTCGGCATGTTCCGCGCCTGCGGGCTGGTCGTGCCGGTGTGGGAGCTGCCCCGCGGCACGGAGGCCGACGAGCTGGCCGACCCCGTGCGGGACCTCGGCGCCCGCCTCGACGAGGCGATCGCCGTCACGGAGCCCCTGGACGCGGCGCAGCGTCGTGCCCGGGCCGGCATCGTGTCCCGTCAGGTGACCCTGCGCTGATCGTCCCCACATCTTCACGCGGTCGTCGCGTGTGCCCCGCGTCGGCCTGCGACGATCGTCCGTACCGGGGGAGTAGGCTTTACAGGGAAGTTCTTTGCACTTCCGATCCCGGTGTGGGACCGAGGACATTCGTCGACCGTTGAGGCAGGGAGCTGTGAACGCGCACCAGGGTGCCGCCCGTACGGGTGAGGACACGACGGTGGAGGCCGCTGGCCCCACCGCCCGACGCAACGGCATGCCGAAGGCCCTCACCCCGCGCCCGCCGACCGGGCGTGACGGGCGCAGCACCCAGCGCGTCGCCGTCGTCATCCCCGCCAAGGACGAGTCGGAGCGCATCGCCGCGACCGTCCGCTCCGCCCGCGCCATCCCGCACGTCGACCTCGTGCTCGTGGTGGACGACGGCTCCGACGACGACACGCAGCACGTCGCCCGCGAGGCCGGCGCCGTCGTGGTCCGGCACTCGCACAACCGCGGCAAGGCCGCCGCGATGGAGACCGGTGCCGCCGTCGTCGCCATGCGCGACGCCGACGGCCGCGCCCCCCGCCTCCTGCTGTTCATCGACGGCGACCTCGGTGACACCGCCGTCAACACCGCCCCGCTCGTCGGGCCGGTGCGCGAGGGCCTGGCGGACGTCGCCATCGCGCTGCTGCCCGCCCAGAAGGGCGCCGGCGGCCGCGGGATCGTCGTCGGGGCGTCCCGGCGCGCCATCCACAACCTCACCGGGTGGAGCCCCACGCAGCCGCTGTCCGGCATGCGCTGCCTCACCCGCGAGGCGTTCGAGGCCGCGACGCCCCTGGCCCGCGGCTGGGGCGTCGAGACCGGCATGACGATCGACCTGCTGCGCGCCGGCTACACCGCCGTCGAGGTCCCCTGCGACCTGCGGCACCGGCCGTCGTCCAACGACCTCAAGGGCCAGATCCACCGCGCGTCCCAGTACCGCGACGTCTTGTTCGCGGTCAACGCGCGCCGGGTGCGCCGGGCGGTGTCGGCCGTCGGTCGCGTGACCAACCGAACAGAGTGAACTACCCGCGCATAGTTCGCGAGAAGGTGAATAGGGGTATAGCGATAGCGCTGTTCCATCGTTAGAAGCTTTATTCGGTGTACTACTTTGCATATTTCTGCCGGTCATTCCGGTTCAATTCACCCCACTTTCCGTACGAGGTGCGCGGATCGCCGTGACGCGTGTCACAGTTGGCCGAGGTAATTGCTCCAGGGCATGCATCCACCTCGGGAGACCTCGATGCGAACGAAGTACGGCCTTCGTACCAACCGGATGACCCGACGGCGCAGCGTCGCGTCGTTGACGGCTGGATCCTTCCTCCTGGCGGTGGGCCTCACCGCCCTGCCGGTGGTGTCGGACACCCTGGCTGAGGAGGCGCTGTCGCCGGCCGCGGCCGTGCCCGGGCAGCCGGGCGTCATGGAGGCACCTGCCGAGTTCTTCTTCGAGGACTTCGAGAACGTCACCTGGCAGGAGCCGGACGAGCCGGGGGGCGGGTCGAACGAGGCCGCGTGGGACGCCGACGACTTCGTCCAGACGTTGACCGACTATCCGTTCGCGGCGACCGGAGCGGAGCCGGGCTTCCAGCCCGGATACGTGAATACCTCAGGCACCGCGTACACGGCTGACGAGGTCTGGGCGGCGGGGTACAACTGCAACGGCCTCGTCATGGCTGCGCACGGTCCGGTCAACTACTCGAACGGGCAGAACGACGTGCCGCTGCCGAGCACACCCGTCGTGGCGGACTGCAACGGTGCGCCGCAGAACGGGGCCGGTCGCTGGTTCAACTCGAACCGGCTCAGTGCTGCCGCGATGGGCAACTACATCGTCGGCGGGACGAACGTGCCCTATCCGTACACCGGCCAGATCCCTGTGCCGGCGGACCCCGCGGACAACCACGTCGTGACGTCCTTCACCCAGAACGCACAGGCGCAGGCGCCGGGCACCATGCTCGAGTTCACGGAACCGCTCCCGGTCGACCCCGGGCGCTACTACCAGTTCTCCGTGGACATCGTGACCCAGAGCTGCGTCACGAGCGGGAACGGTGCCAACCCGCAGTTCTACATCACCCAGTCCGACGGCTCGGAGTCCACCGCGTTCTCCACGCCCCCTGACACGTGCTCCGGCACGAACGCGGTCGCGTTCGTCCAGCAAGGACCCGGCGGCGGACAGAACGTCTCGGCGTTGGGTCGGCAGCGGACCACCAGGACCGGTACCTGGCTTGGCGACACGGCGCTGCGCTCCACGGGTGACTCGATCGGGCTTCGCATCGACAACGAGGACGGTGCCGTCGCAGGCAACGACACCGCGTTCGACAACATCATCATTCTCGACACGACGCCCAAGATCGACAAGCAGTTCAGCGCCTACCCCGGTCCGGGCAGCGGCGGCTCCTACCCGACGGGAGACGAAGGGACCCTGACGTTCACGATCACCAACACACACGCACCCGGCGAGCCTGACGTGCCGTCGGGGCCCAAGGAGGACTTCGGGTTCACCGACACGATCAACGACCCCGCCCTCGAACTGACGGGGACCTCGGAGACGACGTGCGGCGACGGGACGGTCACGGTCGACGCCGGGGCGGGGACGGTCACGCTGGACGGCGGCGACCTCGTGGACCCGAACCTCGTCACCTGCACCGTGACCGTCGGCGTGACCTCGGACGCCGCGGGCACGTACACGAACGGCCCGGACGACATGGAGCTCGTCGGCCTCAACCCCCCGGGATCGACCGAGATCTCGTTCGCGGACACCGACCCCGTGCCGTGCTCCGTCAGCGCCCAGCTCTGGCAGGCGAGCGAGGACAGCCCGCCCACGACCGTCTTCGACGTCAACCTCATCGACGGCAGCTTCGTCGACCAGGGCGAGGTGCCCGAGGCGTCGATCAACGGGGTCGGCTACAGCGCGATCGACGGCTGGTTCTGGGGGGCGCGCAGCAACACCGAGTCGACGACCCCGCCCGAGATCGTCGCGACCTCGCCGGACTACACGGGGCAGGTGCTGTACGGCACCCCGAACTTCGACGACGTGCCCTTCGGAACGGGACCCTTCTCCACAGGCCTGAACATCGGTGACGTCTCACCGGACGGGATCTGGTACGCATCGACCCCGGAGAACACCGGTGCAGCGTGGCTCTCCGTCGACGTCGACCCGTCCTCGCCGACGTTCATGCGCGTGCTCGACGGTGACACCTCGTACGGCACCGGGGCCAGCCAGCTCCAACCTGGTGACGACTGGTCGTACTACGACGGCAAGCTGTGGTCGATCGGGTTCAACGCGAACAACAACACGACGATCCTCTTCTCGCTCGACCCTTCTGTGGACAACTCGAGCCTGGTGAACGAGAACAACTACGGTGTGATCAGCGGCCCTGACGGGGTCAACCCGTCCGGTCCGGCCTCGTCGAACAGGGCATGGGGCGCCACCTACACCGATGACGCAGGCTTCCTCTACGCCTCGAACAACGGCACGGGCCAGATCTGGCGCTTCAACATGGACGCCCCGACGGAGCCCGCGGCGTTCTTCTCGTACGGTCCGGCCTCAGGCGGGAACGACGGCTCACGTTGCCCCGGCCCGCTGCCCATCGACTTCGGCGACGCTCCAGACAGCTACCAGACGCTCCTGGTCTCCAACGGCCCATTCCACGGCGTGACCGTCGACCCCGAGAACCCGCTGCTGACGATCGGTGACACCGTCACGATCGAGCCCGACGGCCAGCCCGACGCCTCCGCCGGCCTCGACGAGGACGACGCCTTCACCGAGGATCCGACGGTCTCGATCGACGCGGCGGAGACGAGCCTGAGCATCCCGATCACCAACGACTCCGACGAGACGGCGGCCTTGGTCGGCTGGATCGACTTCGACCTGAGCGGCACGTTCGAGGAGGACGAGCGCTCCGAGGTTGACACCGGGACCGGCAGCGGCAACGACCTGCTCACCTGGACGGTTCCCGCCGACGCAGTGGGGGGCGACTCCTACCTGCGCCTGCGGGCCGGACTCGTTCCACCGGGCGAGCTCCCGACCGACCCGAGCGAGGTCGGCCCCGGCATCGACTCGGGTGAGGTCGAGGACTGGCCGATCACGCTGGTCGAGCTGCCCGTGGACTACGGCGACGCACCCGACTCGTACGGGACGCTCGCGGCGTCCGGCGGGGCGAGCCACGCCGTCGTCGACTATGACGAGACCACCAACACCGCGCCGCTCATGCTGGGCGACGAGAACACCGTCGACACCGAGGCCGACGGCGTGCCGACCCCGGGCGCCGACGGTGACGACCTCGCGGGGGTGGACGACGAGTCCTCGATCACCGAGCCGGTCACGGCCGAGCTCGGCGAGGACGTGACCCTGGACGTGCTCGCGACCAACGACACGGAGACTGACGCCACGCTGGTCGCGTGGATGGACGGCGACCAGAACGGCACGTTCGACCCGGGCGAGGCGAGCACCGCGGTCACCGTCCCGGCCGGGAGCGGGTCGGCGACCTACCCGGTGAGCCTGCCCGCGGCGAGCGTGGTCGGCGACTCGTACCTGCGCGTGCGGTTGTTCGACGGCGCCAACGACGACCCGCAGCCCACGGGCTCCTGGACGGGCGGCGAGGTGGAGGACTACGTCGTCACCGTCGTCGAGCCGGAGCTGACGGTGACCAAGTCGTCCGACGCGGGCGAGACCGTCTCGCCGGGTGACGTGGTGACTTACACGGTCACGGTGGAGAACACCGGAACGGTCGACTACACCCAGCCGGACAACCCGGCGTCCTTCGAGGACGACCTGAGCGACGTGCTCGACGACGCGACGTACAACGGCGACGCCGTCGCCACCCCGGACCAGGGCGACGTCGTGTTCGTCGACCCGGTGCTGGGCTGGGAGGGACCCCTGGCCGTGGGCGAGTCGGTGACGATCACCTACTCGGTCACGGTGGACGACCCGCCCGGCGGCGACGGGATCCTCAGCAACACCGTGGTCGCGCCGGACTCGACCTGCGACCCGGACGTCGACCCCGCCGACCCGGACTGCACGGTCACGACCCCTGTGCGCTCGCTCGAGATCGAGAAGACGTCGGAGCCGGTGACCACCCTCGCACCGGGCCAGACCATCGAGTACTCGTTCACCGTGACGAACACGGGCGGCTACGACTACACCGTGGACGACCCGGCGACCGCGGACGACGACCTGTCCGCCGTGCTGGACGACGCGGTCTACAACGGCGACGCCGTCGTCGTACCGGACCAGGGCTCACTCAGCTATACCGAGCCCGTGCTCTCGTGGTCCGGTCCGCTCGCCGCGGGGGAGTCCGTGACCATCACCTACTCGGTGACGGTGAACGACCCGCTCACGGGTGACGGCGAGCTCCTCAACGTGGTCGAAGGGCCACCCGAGTCGAACTGCGACCCGGACGCCGATCCGGCCGACCCGGACTGCACGGTCGTGCTGCCCGCCCCGGGGCTGGACGTCGTGAAGACGGCCGAGCCGTCGTCCGACCCGCTGCTGCCCGGCGGCACGGTGACCTACACGGTGGAGCTGACCAACACGGGGTCGACGGACTACACGGACGCGGCGCCCGCCGCCGTGGTGGACGACCTGACCGACGTGCTGGACGATGCCACGTACAACGGCGACCTGGCCGCCCTCGACGGCGGAGGTACGCCGGTCGGGACGACCGTCGACGGCACGCTCCCGGAGATCGGCTGGTTCGGCCCGATCCCGGCCGGCGAGACAGTGACGATCACGTACTCGGTGACGGTGAACGACCCGGCGACGGGCGACGGCCTGCTGACGAACGCCGTCGTCGGGCCGCCGGAGTCCAACTGCCCGCCGGACTCCGAGGACCCCGACTGCACCACGACCACCCCGGTGCGGACCCTGGAGATCGCGAAGACCTCCGACGCTCCCGCCGAGGTGCTGCCGGGCGACACGGTGACCTACACGGTCGAGGTGACGAACCCGAGCACCGTCGACTACACGGTCGACGACCCGGCGTCGTTCGAGGACGACCTGGCGGACGTCGTCGACGACGCCACGCTCGACGAGGGGTCGTTCACAGCGACGTCGGACGCCGGCGGCACGCCGCCGCTGCCCACGTACGCGCCGACCACGCTGAGCTGGTCCGGCCCGCTCGCCGCGGGCGAGACGGTGACGATCTCCTACACGGTGACGGTGAACGACCCGGCGACGGGCGACGGTGTGCTGACGAACGCCGTGACCGGGCCGCCGGAGTCGAACTGTGACGTGGACGCCGACCCTGCGGACCCGGACTGCTCGACCACCACGCCGGTGCGCTCGGTGGAGATCGTCAAGACGTCGGACGCTCCTGCCGAGGTGGCCCCCGGTGACACGGTGACCTACACGGTCGAGGTGACGAACACCGGTGGCGTGGACTACGCCGACCCGGACACCCTGCTGACGGTGTCGGACGACCTGTCCGAGGTGCTGGACGACGCGACCTACAACGGCGACGCGACCGCGGTGCCTGACCAGGGCGCCTTCAGCTTCACCGACCCCACGTTGTCGTGGGAGGGCCCGCTGGCCGTCGGGGAGACCGTGACGATCACGTACTCGGTGACCGTGGACGACCCGGTGACGGGTGACGGCGTGCTCACCAACACGATCGTCGGCCCGCCGGAGTCGAGCTGTGACCCGGACCAGGTGCCGGAGGATCCGGACTGCTCGACGACCACGCCGGTGCGCTCGGTGGAGATCGTCAAGACGGCCGAGCCGGCGGGCGAGGTGGCCCCCGGTGACACGGTGACCTACACGGTCGAGGTGACGAACACCGGTGGCGTGGACTACGCCGACCCGGACTCGTTGCTGACGGTGTCGGACGACCTGTCCGAGGTGCTGGACGACGCGACCTACAACGGCGACGCGACCGCGGTGCCCGACCAGGGCGCCTTCAGCTTCGCCGATCCCACGCTGTCGTGGGAGGGCCCGCTGGCCGTGGACGAGACGGTGACCCTCACCTACTCGGTGACGGTGGACGACCCGTTGGACGGCGGGGACGGGGTGCTCACCAACGCGGTGACCGGCCCGCCGGAGTCCACCTGCGTCGAGGGCACCGAGGAGGGCTGCACGGTCACCACGCCGGTGGCGTCCCTCGACGTCGTCAAGACGTCCGACTCGCCGGACGGCGTGGTGGCGGGCGACCAGATCACCTACACGGTCGAGGTGACCAACACCGGAGGCTTCGCCTACACGGACGCCGACCCGGCCACCGTCTCGGACGACCTCTCCGCGGTGCTCGACGACGCCACGTGGGACGACGCCGTGACGATCGAGCCCGATCAGGGCACCGCCGAGTTCGTCGACCCGACCCTCACGTGGACCGGCCCCCTCGACGTCGGGGAGACGGTGACGATCACCTACACCCTCACGGTGAACGACCCGGTGACGGGCGACGGCGTGCTCACCAACGCGGTGGTGGGTGGGGACTGCCCCGACCCGGCGGTGACCGATCCCGACGACCCGGCGTTCGACCCGGACTGCTCGACCGAGGTGCCGGTGCTGGAACCGGGTCTCGACGTCACCAAGACGTCGGACGCCGGCGGCGAGGTCCTCGCCGGTGACACGGTGGTCTACACCGTCACCGTGGAGAACACCGGCGAGGTCGACTACACCCTCCTGAACCCCGCCGAGGTCTCCGACGACCTGAGCGACGTCCTCGACGACGCCACCCTCGACGATGACTCGATCGTCGTCACCCCGGACGTCGGCACGGTGGACTTCACCGACCCGACGCTGAGCTGGTCGGGACCGCTCGCCGTCGGCGCGACCGTGACGATCACCTATGCGGTGACGGTGGACGACCCGCTCGCGGACGGCGACGGGGTGCTCGACAACACCGTGGTCGGGCCGCCGGAGTCCACCTGCCCCGAGGGCTCCGAGGACCCCGACTGCACCGTGACCGAGCCGATCAAGGCGCTGGAGATCGTCAAGACCTCCGACGCCGCGGAGGACGTGGCCCCCGGCGACACCATCACGTACTCGGTCGAGATCACCAACACCGGTCAGGTGGACTACACCGTCCCGGACGACCCGGCGTCCTTCACCGACGACCTGACCGAGGTGCTCGACGACGCGACGTTCGACGACGGGTCGATCGTGGTCACGCCCGACCAGGGCTCGGCGTCGTTCGCCGACCCGGAGCTGACGTGGACGGGACCCCTCGCCGTGGGCGAGACGGTGACGGTGACGTACTCGGTCACCCTCGACGACCCGCCCACGGGCGACTCGATCGTCACCAACGCCGTCGTCGGGCCGCCCGAGTCGAACTGCGACCCGGACCAGGTGCCGGAGGACCCGAACTGCTCCACCACGACGCCGACGCCAGCGGTCGAGGTGGTCAAGACGTCCGACGCTGCGGGTGAGGTCGTCCCGGGTGACACGGTGACGTACACCGTCGAGGTGACCAACACCGGCGCGGTGGCGTACACCGACGACGACCCGCTGACCGTCACGGACGACCTGACCGGCGTGCTGGACGACGCCACGTACAACGACGACGCGACGGCGACGCCGGACTCCGGTGCGTTCGCCTTCGCCGACCCGAACCTGACGTGGACCGGGCCGCTGGACGTGGGTGCCACCGTCACCCTGACCTACTCGGTCACGGTGGACGACCCGCCCGGTCTGCTGGCCGACGGGGTGCTCACGAACGCGGTCTCCGCGCCGGGCTCCAACTGCGTGCCGGGCACCGAGGATCCGGACTGCACGGTGACGACGCCCGTGCGTTCCGTGGAGATCGTCAAGGCCTCCGACGCTCCCGCCGAGGTGCTGCCGGGTGACGCGGTGACCTACACGGTCGAGGTGACGAACACCGGTGGCGTGGACTACGCCGACCCGGACTCGTTGCTGACGGTGTCGGACGACCTGTCCGAGGTGCTGGACGACGCGACGTACAACGACGACGCGACCGTCGAGCCCGACCAGGGCGCGGTCTCGTTCACCGACCCGATCCTCACCTGGACGGGACCGCTGGCCGCGGGCGAGTCGGTGACCATCACCTACTCGGTGACGGTGAACGACCCGCTGCCCGAGGACGGTGACGGGGTGCTCACCAACACCGTGACGGGCCCGCCGGAATCGACCTGTGCGGACGACGCCGACCCTGCGGACCCGGACTGCTCGACGACGACACCCGTCCGGTCGGTGGAGATCGTCAAGACCTCCGATGCGCCCGCCGAGGTGCTCCCCGGCGCGACGGTGACCTACACGGTCGAGGTGACGAACACCGGCGGTGTCGACTACGCCGACCCGGACACCCTGCTGACGGTGTCGGACGACCTGTCCGAGGTGCTGGACGACGCGACCTACAACGGCGACGCGACCGCGGTGCCTGACCAGGGCGCCTTCAGCTTCGCCGATCCCACGCTGTCGTGGGAGGGCCCGCTGGCCGTGGACGAGACGGTGACCCTCACCTACTCGGTGACGGTGGACGACCCGTTGGACGGCGGGGACGGGGTGCTCACCAACGCGGTGACCGGCCCGCCGGAGTCCACCTGCGTGGACCCGGAGGACCCGGGCTGCACCACCACGACGCCCGTCCGCTCGCTGGAGGTCGTCAAGAGCTCCGACGCCGTGGACGAGGTGCTGCCCGGCGACACCGTGGAGTACACGATCGAGGTGACCAACACCGGCGGCGCGGACTACACGCTCCTCGACCCGGCGGTGGTGTTCGACGACCTCACCGACGTCCTCGACGACGCGACGTTCGTCGACGGCTCGCTGGTCACCGATCCGACGCCGCCCGACGCGGTGTTCGACGGCGACTCGATCAGCTGGTCCGGGCCGCTCGCCGCCGGCGAGACGGTGACGATCACCTACGCGGTGACGGTGGACGACCCCCCGACGGGAGACGGTGTGCTCGACAACACCGTCGTCGGGCCGCCCGAGTCCGGCTGTGACCCGGCACAGGACCCGGCCGACCCGGACTGCACCGTCACGCTGCCCGTGCGCGCGCTGGAGATCGCCAAGACCTCGGACGGCGCCGGCGAGGTGCTCCCCGGGGAGACGGTGACCTACACGGTGGTGGTGACCAACACCGGTGGCGCGGACTACACGGCGCAGGAGCCGGCCGTCGTCGCGGACGACCTCGCGGAGGTGCTGGACGACGCGACCTACAACGACGACGCGACGGTGGTCCCGGAGCAGGGGACCGTGGAATTCACCGACCCGACGCTGACGTGGACCGGTCCGCTCGCCGCGGGTGAGACGGTGACGATCACGTACTCGGTGACGGTGGGCGACCCGCTGCCGGAGGACGGTGACGGCGTGCTGACCAACGCGGTGACCGGACCACCGGAGTCGAACTGCGTGGACCCCGAGGATCCGGGGTGCTCCGTGACGGACCCCGTGCGGCAGCTCGACATCGTCAAGGAGAAGGTGTCGCCGGAGGAGGTGCTGATCCAGCCGGGCGAGGTCGTGACCTACTCGGTGACGGTCACCAACACCGGCGGGTTCGCCTACACGGACGCCGACCCGGCGAGCTGGGACGACGACCTGTCGCAGGTGCTCGACGACGCGACCTACAACGGCGACGCGACGGCCGCGCCCGACCAGGGCACGGTGTCGTTCACCGATCCGACGCTGAGCTGGTCCGGCCCGCTGGCCGTCGGCGAGACGGTGACGGTGACGTACTCGGTGACGGTGAACGACCCGCTCAGCGGTGACGGGATCCTCGGCAACGTGGTGACCGGCCCGCCGGAGTCCACCTGTGTGGACCCGCTCGCCCCGGGCTGCTTCGTCGTCCTGCCGGAGCGGCAGCTCGACATCACCAAGACGGCCGATCCCGACGAGCCCGTCGTGGCGGGCGAGACGGTCACCTACACGGTCACGGTCACCAACCTGTCGCAGGTGCCTTACACCGAGGAGTTCCCGGCGTCCGTCGTCGACGACCTCACCGAGGTGCTCGACGATGCGACGTACAACGACGACGCGGCGGTGAACCCGGACCAGGGTGAGCTGACGTATGCCGAGCCCCGACTCGTCTGGGTGGGTCCCCTCGCGGGCGGCGAGTCGGTGGAGATCACGTACTCCGTGACGGTCGACGACCCGCTCACCGGGGACGGCGAGCTCGCGAACGTCGTGTTCGAGCCGCCCGCGCCGCCGCCCTGCGAGAACGGGGTGTGCGGGCCGACGCTGCCCCCGACACCGGAGTGCGAGGACGGCGTCGACCCCGCCACGGGCCTGCCGTGCGTGGGCACGGTGACGCCGGTCAAGGAGCTCGAGGTGGCGAAGGAGGTCGTCGACACCTCCAGCGGTGAGGACTGGGTGGGCCCCACCCAGGACGTCACCTACGCGGTCACGGTGACCAACACCGGCGGGCTCGACTACACGGTGGACGATCCGGCCGTCGTCACGGACGACCTGTCGGACGTGCTGGACGACGCCACCCTCGACGAGGGGTCGATCAGCGTGGAACCTGACCAGGGCACGGTGACGTTCGACGCCCCGGACCTCACGTGGAGCGGCCCGCTCGCGGTGGACGAGTCCGTGACGATCACCTACACCGTCACGGTGAACGACACCGTGACCGGAGACGGCGACCTCGTCAACGTGGTCACCGGCCCGCCCGAGTCGAACTGCGTGGACGGTACCGAGGAGGGCTGCACCACCACGACCCCGATCCGGGCGCTGGAGATCGTCAAGACCTCCGACGGCGGAGAGGGCGTCACACCCGGCCAGGTGGTCGGCTACACGGTCGAGGTGACCAACACCGGCACCTTCGCCTACTCCGACGCCGATCCGGCCGAGGTCACGGACGACCTGTCCGCCGTGCTCGACGACGCGACGTTCAACGACGACGCGGCCGTGGACCCCGACGTCGGCGAACTCGCGTACGCGGAACCCGAGCTCAGCTGGTCGGGCCCGCTGGACCCGGGGGAGACGGTCACCATCACCTACTCGGTGACGGTGGACGACCCCGACACCGGTGACATGGTGCTCGAGAACGTGGTCACCGGCCCCCCGGAGTCCACCTGCGCCACCGACCCGTCCATGAGCCCGGGCGGGGCGTCGGCCGGCACGGCGATCACCCTGCCCATGCTGCTCGCGGTGGACAACCCCGACTGCTCGACCGAGGTGCCGGTGCTCGACCGCGCGCTGGAGATCGACAAGTCGGCCACCGGCACGCAGGGCGCCCAGGTCGGCGACGTCGTGCAGTACACCGTCGAGGTGACCAACACCGGCCAGGGCGACTACACGGCCGAGTCGCCCGCGACGGTCGTGGACGACCTCACCGGCGTGCTGGACGACGCGACGTACAACGACGACGCCGCGGTCGACCCCGACACCGGCGACCTCGCCTACGCCGCGCCGCGGCTGTTCTGGTCCGGCCCGCTGGCAGCCGGCGACACCGTGACCATCACCTACTCGGTCACGCTGACCGGCGACGGTGACGGCGAGGTCCTCAACGTGGCGTTCCAGCCCGCGGGTCCGGGCTGCACCACGCTGCCGGACTGCGGGGACATCACGACCCCGCCGCCGGGCGAGTGCACCGACGGAGCCGACGAGAACGGGCTGCCCTGCGACGAGGTGTCGTTCCAGATCACCCCGCCCGTCACTCCCGCACCGCCCGCCCCGCCCGCCCCCGGGCCGGGGCTGCTGCCGCGGACCGGCGCCGGCTGGGTCGGTCTCACGTCGATAGCCCTGCTGCTGATCGTCGGCGGCAGCCTCCTGTACGGCGTACGGCGCCGCCAGCAGCACGGGTGAGCCCATCGCACTGCCGGTGCGGACCCCGAAAGGGTCCGGCACCGGCGGCTGCGCCCCTCGATGTCCCACGACCGGAGGTTCCGATGGCAGGAGACGTGCTGGAGAGCGACGACCAGGTGGACGCGGTGCACAACCCCTTCCGGCGGGTGTGGTGGTTGCCCGTCGTCCGTGGGATCGCGTTCATCGTGCTGGGGCTGCTGCTCCTCATCGAGCCGCTGCACGAGCTCGACGTCATGCGGATGGTGGTCGGGGCGTTCCTCGTCCTCGACGCGCTGCTGGTCCTCGTCCAGTGGTCCGCCCACCGGAGGCAGGTCGGCGCGACGTGGTGGCTCGCCCAGGCGGGTGTCAACGCGCTGTTCGGCGTCGCCGTCGCGTTCTGGCCGGACGTCTCGCCGACCGTCCTCTACTACGTCCTGGCGAGCTGGACGATCGTCCTCGGGATCGTCGCCGTCGTCGGTGGGGTGGCGCTCGCCCGCAACCGCGACCTCGGCTGGGCGTGGCTGGTCACGTTCGGCCTGACCGCGGGCCTGTTCGGCATGCTGCTCGTCATCCAGCCGCTCGACACCGTCGACGTCCTGCGGCTCGTCACCATCGTCTTCGCGCTGTTCGCGTTCGTGGCGGGCTCGATCCATCTGGTGTCCGGCTTCGCCGTCAGGTCGGTGGCCCGGGAGCTCCGGGACCTGCGCGAGCAGGCGGAGAAGGCGGGCATCCGGATCAGCGGCGGATCGGTTCTCGGAGCCGCCAACCCCGCCGCCGCGCCGGCACACGCTCAAGGGCCGCGCTTCGAACGACCGGCGACCGGACCTGCCGTCGAGACGTCACGCGGCGAGGGTGGTGAGCTCCATGCCGCCACCTCCCGCGCGAAGGACTCGCAGTCCATGGTCGTCGGCCCGACGACGGAGGGGACGAGCGCTGCGCAGGAGGCGGACGGCCGTCCTGGCGACACAGATCTGGCCGTGGACGACGACGTCCCCGGTATCCCCACCCCTGAGGAGCGCACCACATGATCAAGCTGTTGGCCCGGACCGCGGTCTTCCTGCTCGCCGCGGCGATCGGCATCGTGCTCACCGACCTGCTCTTCGGCCTGTTCGACTGGCAGACGTTCGACGTCGTCTGGGCCAACCCGTTGACGTTCGTGCTGGCCGTCGTCATCTTCGCGATCGGGCAGGCCGTGCTGTCCCCGCTCTTCGCCCAGGTCGCGCAACGCAACGCTCCGGCGCTGCTCGGCGTCGTGGGCCTGGTGACCACCTACGTGGCGCTGCTCCTCGCCGTCCTCGTCGCACCGGACGGGCTCACCATCGAGGGCTGGCAGGGCTGGGTCCTCGGGCCTGTCATCGTCTGGCTGGTGACGATGTTCGCCACCTTCCTGCTGCCCGCCGTCATGCTGAGGAACGCGCTGCAGGGGGACGGACGCCGCGGCGCCGCCTGACCTCGCGTCGGCGAGCCGTGGACGCGGCGAGGCCCGGACTTCTGGGGAGTCCGGGCCTCGTCGCTGATCAGGGGGTGACGATGTCGAAGTCCGGGTCACCGCCGTCGAGCACCGAAACGAGCCGGTCGAGCGCCGCAGCGTCCCCGGTGACCTGGATCCCGGCGTCCACGAGCTGGCGCGGAGACAGCGCCCCGCCGGCCAGCGCCGGGAGGCGGGACCGCGTGGTGGTGAGGGTGACGTCCGGGTCGCCGCCGCGGAGGGTGGTGCAGTACGTCAGCACGCCGTTTGCGAGGCGGACGCGGTAGCGCTCGCCGGAGTCCGTCAGGACCACGTCGAGCGTGACCCGCTCGTCCCAGGCGCGCGGGCCGTCCACCTGGACGGCGAGCGCGTCGAACAGCATGCCGGGAGAGAGGTTCGCGACGATGTCGGCCGCTGCGGTCGTCGTGGGGGTCCCGAACGTCCCGTCGCGCAGCTCGGTGGCGCCGGACAGGTAGAAGTTGCGCCACGTGCCGTTCTCGGATCCGTAGCCGAGCTGCTCGTACGTGTCGGCCAGCAGGGTGCGCGCCTCGGAGTTCGTCGGGTCGGCGAACACGACGTGGTTGACCACCTCGGCCGCCCAGCGCAGGTCGCCCTCGGCGAACGACTCCCGGGCCCGGGCGAGGACAGCGTCCGCGCCACCCATGAAGTCGACGTAGCGTCGCGCGCGCTCCACCGGCGGATGCTCCCACAGGTGCGCCGGGTTCCCGTCGAACCAGCCCATGTAGCGCTGGTAGATCGCCTTGACGTTGTGGCTCACGGACCCGTAGTAGCCCCGCGTGTTCCAGGCGTTCTCCAGCACTGGCGGCAGCTGGATCTCCTCGGCGATCTCCGCACCGGTGAGGCCCTTGTTGAGCATCCGCAGAGTCTGGTCGTGCAGGTACGCGTACAGGTCGCGCTGGTTCTCCAGGTATCGGACGACGCGCTCGCGACCCCAGGTGGGCCAGTGGTGGGAGGCGAACACGACCTCGAGGTCGTCGCCGAACAGGTCGATGGTCTCCGTGAGGTACTTCGCCCAGGAGTTCGGGTCCCGGACCACGGCACCGCGCAGCGTGAGCAGGTTGTGGTGCGTGTGGGTGGCGTCCTCCGCGGCGCAGAGGGCACGGTGGTCCGGGAAGTAGAACAGCATCTCGGACGGCGCCTCGCTGTCGGGTGCCATCTGGAAGACGATCCGCACCCCGTCGACCACCTGTTCCTCGCCGGTCGTGGAGATGGTCAGGGTCGGGGGGATGAGCGTGACCGTGCCCGTGGACGTCGTCTGCCCGAGGCCGGCCCCGACCTGCCCCTGCGGGCCGCGGGCCAGCGCGGCACCGTACATGTATCCGGCCCGGCGTCCCATGGCGGTACCGGCGTACACGTTCTCGGAGACCGCGTGCTCGACGAAGCCCTCCGGGGCGATGACCTGCACCCGTCCGGCATCGACCTCCGCCTCGTCCACGACACCGCGGACGCCGCCGAAGTGGTCGACGTGCGAGTGGGAGTAGATCACCGCGGTGACGCGGCGCTCGCCGCGGTGCTCCCGGTAGAGGGCGAGCGCCGCGGCGGCCGTCTCCACCGAGATCAGCGGGTCGATCACGATCACGCCCTCGTCACCCTCGACGAAGGAGACTGTCGACAGGTCGAGGCCACGCACCTGGTAGATGCCGGGGACGACCTCGAAGAGGCCGTCGGTCGCGACCAGCGTGGACTGGCGCCACAGGCTCGGGTTGACGGTGTCGGGTGAGTCGCCGTCGAGGAACGCGTAGGTGTCGTTGTCCCAGACGACCCGGCCGGAGCCGTCGGTCACCTTTCCCGGTTCACGGCGGGCGATCAGGCCCCGCGTGGCGTCGTCGAAGTCCTGGGTGTCGTTGAAGGGCAGCGTCGCGCGGACCTCCTGCTGCTGGCGCGCGACGGTGGGCGTGGCTGGCTTCGGTGCGGTCGACATGACCCGATCGTCGCAAGGAGCCGTCGCTCTCGCGCGGCGAGGCCCTGATGCCGTTCGTTCCTGCCACCGCTACCGTGCTGCCAGGCGATCGAGGAGACGCGTGTGGCCAGCAGACCAGGTCGGGACGGCGGTGGACCGTCGCCGCACGAACGCTTCCCGCGCTGGGTGTACTCGCGCGGCACGGAGCCGGACCCGCGGTTCTCCCTGGCCAACGAGCGCACCATCCTCGCGTGGTTGCGCACGGCCCTCGGGCTCATCGCGGGCGGGACGGCGCTGGAGGCGCTCGACCTGCCGATGGAGCCCCACCTGCGGTTGTCCGCGGCCGTCGTCCTGCTGGTGGCGGGGTTCACCGTCCCCGTCGTGGCCTGGATCGAGTGGGCACGTACCGAACGTGCCATGCGGGAGGAGGGCGAGCTCCCGGGCGCGCTCACCGGCTTCGTGCTGGTCGTCACCGTCACCGTGGTCGGGCTGCTCGCGCTCCTCGCGCTCGTACTGCACGGCGAGGGCTGACGGATGGGCGCCGCCGACCGTCGGCACCCGCCCGTCGTCGGCCCGGAGCGTGACCGAGGCCTTCAGGCGGAGCGGACGGCGCTGGCGTGGCGGCGCACGCTCCTGTCGTTCACGGCGGCCACCGCGGTGGCGTGGCAGACGCTGCCCGGGGTGGACGGGCCGGCGTCGCTGGTGTGGGCGGCGGCCGTGGCGATGATCCTCACCCCGCCGCTGTGGTGGTTCGCGAAGCGGCACGCACGCCACACCCACCACCACCTGTCGCACGACGAGCCGCGGCTGCGGCACGGCCGCCGGGTCGCCGTGATGTGCGGCGGGACGGCGCTGCTGGGTCTGGCGGGCCTCGTCGCGATCCTGGTGCTCTGACTGCTCAGGCGTCACCGGGTGCCCGGCGTCCCACCTCGGCGGCGGCCAGGAGCAGCGCGGCGGTGAGCACGAGGCTGGCGACCATGACGGTGACCAGCACCTCCGGGGTGCCGACGAAGCTGGTCCCGGCGACGAGGAGCGCGGCGGACAGGTTGCGCTGGGCCGTGCCGAGGGCGGTGGTGACGCGCTGGGCCCGGCCCGTCCCGCCGAGCAGGTACCCGACGGCGAGCAGCACGACCACGAGCAGCAGGGTGGCCACCACGACACCGGTGCCGACCTGGTCCCCGATCTCGGGCAGCGCGACGACGACGGCGGCGCCGATGCCGAGCGCGAGCGCCGTGGTGGAGATCTGGTTGAGGCGCGGGGCGAGGGCGGCCGACCGGGGGTAGCGGGCGCGGACGGCGAGGGCGACGGCCAGGGGGAGCAGCATCAGCACCAGCAGGGGCCGGGCGATGTCCCAGGCGCTCACGGCCACGCCGTCGACGAGCAGCGGCAGCACGAGCGGCACGTACCCGACGGTGACGACCATGAGCAGCACCATGAGCCCGACGGAGTAGGGCACCTGCCCGTGGGCCATCTGCGCGAGCTTGGGCAGGAACGGGGCGCCGGCGGCGACGCCGAGGAGCAGGAGGCCGAGCGACGCGGAGTCGTCGAGCCCGAACAGCGCCGCGAGACCCCAGGCCGCGGCGGGGGCGACGACGAAGCTGGTCACGAGTCCGAGCACGACGAGCCGCGCGTCCTTCAGCGGCGTGAGGACCTGCCGCACGGTGAGGGAGAGGCCGAGGCCGATCATCGACGTGAGCACGAAGACGAGGATCGACACCTGGGCGATCGCGGTGAGCACGTCGGTCATGGGGCCTCCTGGCCGGTGGAGCCCGGGTCGCCGAGCGGGTCGGTGGGTACAGCACGGGGTGGGTCCCCGGGAGCAGCGCCGTCCGGGTCGGCGGCGTGGTGGTCGAGCGTCGCCGCGCTCGCGGCGCGGCGCCGTCGCTCCGCGAGGTCGTACGCCTCGCGCAGGGTGGCGAGGATCCCCCCGGCGTCACCGAGGACGGCGTCGCGCACCCGGTCGGAGACACCGCCGACGGCGAACCGCTCACGGAGCTCGTCGGGTACGCCGCAGAGGACGACCTCCACACCGTGCTCGTGCCAGCGGTCCAGCAGCCGGTCGAGGGACTTGAGGAACGTGGTCGAGGGGATGCCGGCGGACCCGCGCAGGGAGACCACGAGGGCGGCGTCGTGGGCGCCGGCCGTGTGCGGCCACTCCTGCTCGACCCGGTTGACCTCGGCGAAGAACCCGCTGCCGACGTAGTGGAGCACGGTGGTGCGGCCGCTGGGCAGGTCGGCGGGGGCGTCGGCGATGCCGAAGTCGCCGGCGCCGTCGGGCACGAGCTCGACGACGCGGCCACGCTTCGCCGCCTGGACGGCGAACAGCACGATCGACAGCGCGGCACCGAGGAAGATCGCCTGCTGGAGGGGGAGCTGGGTGGTGGCGGCGAACGTCACGACCATGGCCGCGGTGGACAGCGGTGACGTGCGGGCGACGAGCACGACGTCCCGGCGGCGGCCCATGACGAGCTCCCCGCCGATGACGAGCAGGAGCCCGCCGATGACGGCCATCGGGATGGTCCCGGCGAACGGCCCGAGCGCGAGGACGAGGAGCACGAGCCAGACGCCGGCGAAGATCCCGGCCCACCGGGTCTGCGCGCCGCCGCTGGTGGCGACGCCGGTGCGGGACAGCGAACCACCGGTCGGCAGGGCGCCGAAGAACCCGCCCGCGACGTTCGCGAGGCCCTGCGCGGTGAAGTCCTTCGAGGCGTCGGCGCGGGTCCCGTCGGGGTTGGAGACGGCGGCGCTGATCCCGGCGGCCTGGGCGAGCGCGATGAGCGCGATGGCGAGTCCGCCCCACGCGAGGTGAGGCAGCGCGGCGAGGTCGGGCAGGCTCAGCGGCGGCAGCGAGCGGGGGATGGCGGCGATGTCGCCGACCGTCTCGACGTCGATGCCGGCGACCGCCACGACGGCGGTGACGACGACGAGCGAGACCAGTGTCGCCGTCTTGCGCAGCCGCGGCACGAGGGAGAGGCCCGCCCAGACGGCGACGGTCGCGGCCGCGACGACGACGGTGGGCGCGTCCCAGTCGCCGACGTGCGCGACGGCCTCGACGAGCTTGCCGACGGTGTTGTGCGACTGCGGGTCGTACCCGGTGGCGTCCTCGACGACGCCCGCGACGATCTGCACGGCGATGCCGGCGGTGAAGCCGGTCATGACGGCGGTGGACACGAACGACATCACCGAGCCGAGGCGGAGCACCCCGAGCAGCACCATCCACAGCCCGACGACGAGCGTGAGCGCCGCGACGGCGCCCAGGTCGCCGGGGTCGAGGCCGGCGTCGGTGAGGATGCTCTGCGCGGAGAGCGCGATGGCGCTGGTCAGGGTCGTCACCATGAGGACGGTGCGGGAGAAGACCGACCCGACGATGGTCGGCACCGCGCCGGACCACAGGCCCAGGGGTGCGGAGAACCCGCCCACGGTGGCGTAGGCCATGCCCTCCGGGATGGAGAACAGGCCGGTGACGAACCCGGAGACTAGGTCGCGCGGCGTGGGCCTGGTGGGCACGCCTCGCACGATGCCGCACCGGGCGCGGGGTCGCGACCGGAGCGGGCGGCTTCGACGATTGCGCACGTTTTCGCTCGGTTCCGTGCCGTTCAGACGGCCGTGACGGAAGAGCGCGGCATGTCCGAGTACCCCGAGACGAACGTCACACCCTCTGTCACTGTCGGGGGAGGCAACTGTGCAGGACGCACAGGCCGTCACCGAGTCGTGGAGGGCACCGATGGCGGTTGGTGGGAGCGGGGTGGACCGGCGACGACGAGGTCGCCGCGACGGACGGCGGTTCGCGCGCGGCTGGTCGGTGCTCGGCGTGCTCGCCCTCGCCCTGCCGATGGTCGCCGTGCCGGCGACGACGGCGTCGGCCGCCACCCTCGGCATCTCCAAGCAGGTGCAGGGCGACGGTCCGTTCGCACCGGGCGAGCAGGTGTCGTTCGACATCACGATCGCCTGCTCGGACCCGGTGGAGGCATGCTCCGGCACGGTGCTGACCGACGCGCTGCCGGACGGGCTGAGCCTGGTCGGCGCGACCATCGCGAGCGGGCCGGCGGGTGGCACGATCGACGCCGACACCGACGGCGACACCGTCACCGCCGGCTGGGACACGTTCCCCAACGGCTCCCAGGCCGTCATCACCGTGGTCGTGCAGGTCGATCCCGACCTCCCGTACGCCGCGGACGGTGTGCCGATCACCAACACGGCGTCGGTTGTCGCGGACAACGCGGGCGAGCAGACGGCCTCGGACGACGTGGTGCCCGCGGTGGACCTGGAGCTGGACTCCGACACGACGAAGTCGATCAGTCCGGAGGGGGCGCTCGCGGAACCGGGTGCGACGGCGACGATCTCGCTGGGGGCGACCAACACCTCGAACGACCCGGTGGACACCCTCGTCATCCAGGACCCGGTGGACCCGACGGCGGACCCGAACCCGTTCGAGTACCTGGACTACGCGGGCACGGGGACGATCACGTACCCGCCGAACGCGGACACGGTGGTGGCGGAGTACTGGGACGGCGACTCGTGGGAGCCGCTGGACGACTCGGTGGACCCCGCCGCGGTGCAGGGCGTGCGGTACACGTTCAGCGGCGACATCCAGCCGGGCGCGACGGCGGGCGTCCCGGTGGAGGTCGTGCAGAACGACGCGGTGGAGGACCTCACCGACCCCACGACGGTGGTCAACGACGTGTCGTCGTTCGTGACGCACGGTGACGACGGGGCGTCGGACCCGACGACGGACGAGGACACGTACGTCATCACGCCGCCGAACAACGAGGTGTCGGGGTCGAAGAGCTTCAGCCCGAACCCGGTGAGCGCCGGGCAGCCGGCGACGGTGACGATCGGGGCGGAGAACACGGGCACCGAGGTCGGCTCGATGACGTTGACCGAGCCGGCGCCGGGCACGCCGAGCCCGTTCGAGGGCGACGACGCGCTGACGTTAACGGGGTTCGGCCCGACGGGTGACGGGTCGGGCGTGACGTGGCCGGCGGACGCGACGGAGGCGACGGTCACGTTCACCTGCGCGGACGGGACGACGCCGAGCGACAGCACGACGACGGTGGGCACGCTGCCGAACCCGCCGGGGGGCTGCGTGGTGGTGGGGTTCTCCGTCGAGTTCACGGGCGACATCGTGACGGGCGGGGAGGCGACGATCCCGTTCACGGTCGACACCGACCCCGACCAGACGGACCCGGACGTGTCGCACCCGAACGAGATCGCGGTGGAGGTGCCGAACGCGGACGGGTCGGCGGACGACACCCTGGTGACGTTGAACGACCGGCTCGCGACGGGGACGGGCAAGGTGATCTCGCCGTCCCGGATCCCGTCGGTGCCGGGGCAGAACGTCATCGTGCAGCTCCCGAGCCAGCTGCTGCCGTTCGGCCCGGACGGGTCGACGACGAACGCGGACCAGGTGGTGATCTCGGACCCGAGCGACCCGACCGACCCGGGCCCGTTCTGGGACCACTTCACCGCGGGGTCGGTGCGCACGACGGACGTGCCGGCGGGCTCGACGTTGACGGTCAACTACTGGGACGGCAGCGCGTGGGTCCCGGCGCCGGGCTGCGGCCCGTACACGGGGCCGGCGACGGTGAGCTGCGACCTGCCGGACGGCGCCGGCGGCGTGCAGTTCGTCTACGACTCCACGGGTGACGGGTTCCCGCCGGGCACGCAGTTCCAGCCGAACTTCGTCGCGGAGTTCACGGGTCCGGACGGCTGGGACGCCGTGCTGGAGAACTGCGGCGCGTCGAGCGCGTCGTCGGACGCGGTGGACCCGACGCCGCCCGCCGAGGGGTGCTCGACCGTGGACCCGTTCCCGGTGGACCCGGACGGCGGCGTGAACCTGGTCCAGAAGGACTTCCTGGGCGGGGACCCGGCGAGCGTGCTCGCGCGGTCGGGCGACCAGGTGACGGCGCGGATCGGGTGGTCGACGGGCGGGTTCTCCGGCGTGGACCCCGTCGTCCTGTCCGACATCGCGGACCCCGAGGGCACGGCCCTGGCGGACTCGTTCTACGACGCGTTCGACCTGGTGCGCGTCGAGCCGATCAGCACGGCGGCCGACCCGTTGATCGAGTACGACCAGGTGGAGTCGGTGGAGCTGTACGTCGGGGGTGCGTGGGTGCCGGCGGCGGGCGACCCGTGCCCGTGCGCCGGGTCGTTCCCGGGGTACACGTTGACGGCGGACGAGCGGGAGCAGGCCACGTCGGTGCGGTTGACGATCACCGAGAGCCCGGACCGCACGTCGTCGAGCCTGTTGGCGCCGCAGCCGGGCGACGGCGTGGCGCGGTCGACGCTGGCCGACGGCCGGTACGTGGACCTGACGTTCGAGGTGCGGGACACCAAGCGCAGCGACGGGTCGCCGGCGCTGGGGTCGACGAACGGCACGCTCTACAACACGGGTGAACCGGGCCTGGTGAACGACACCGTGGAGGAGGTCGGCACGTACGACGGCCAGGACTACACGGACGTCGGCGGCGACGACGTCCTCATCATCGACCAGCCGCTGAACGTGGCGGTGAGCAAGGACTGGGACGACGGGCCGATCTCGGTGCCGCCCCTGGGGACACCGCTCGACGCGTACCCGACGACGGTCGCCCGGATCACGGGCACCAACGCCTCGAACGCGAAGGTGGACCAGCTGCGCCTGGTGGAGCCGGGCGCACCGGGGCAGACGGGCCCGCAGACGGCGGACGGCACGTCGCCGTTCGACGCGTTCACCCTGACGGGCATCACGATCACGCCGCCGCCGGGCATGGCGCCGGACGCGACGACGACGGTGACCGTCACGTACGACGACGACTCGACGGCGACGTTCGACGAGGCGGGCGCCGAGGCCCTGACCGCGGCGGAGCTGGTGGACGTCGTCGGCGTGGAGGTGGCGTTCGACGGGCTGGTGCCACCGGGCGCGTCGGGGTCGATGGACCTGGAGCTGAAGCTGCGGGTGCTGGACCGGTACGACAACGACCCGGTGTCGGTGGGGGAGTACTCACCGGTGCCGAACGGTGCGGTGGCCACCATCGACGACCCGGGCGGCACGTCCGGCGACGTGCGGAACGCGTACGACGACGCCGAGATGGTGCTGCAGAACCCGTTGCTGGAGCTGCGGGTCGACAAGGAGTTCGTGCCGGACCAGATCGTGGAGCCGTCGACCGGCCCGGTGACGATGACGTTGACGGGGCAGCCGCTGGGGCCGTCGCGGACCGCCGAGATGGTGCTCGTGGACGACGACCCGCAGTTCTGGAACCAGTACGACTTCGTCGGGTTCGACGCGGCGGCCACGCTCACCGCGCCCATCGAGCAGGTGCAGGTGGACGCCTACGTGGGCGGCACGTTCACGGGGGCGCCGGGGTCGGCGACCCCGGTGACGGTGACGGGCGGCGCGTGGGTCGAGGGGACGCCGACGGACGTCTTCCAGCTGCCGGCGGGCGTCGCACCCGGCGACGTGCAGGGTCTGCGGTTCACGTTCTCGCGGGTGGACGGGTCGATCTGGGAGAACCCGGCCCTGCCGGTCCAGAGGGTCCCGATCACGATCGAGCGGCGCGACGAGATGCGCTCGGGCGGCCCGGTGCTGCCGGACCTCGCGTCGAACCCGCCGAGTCCGGGGGAGTCCGACCCGGGCGTGGCGAACAACTCGGTGCAGGGCACGGCCACGGGTGTGGAGCAGGTCGACGGCGGGCCGGTGACCGGCACGGACGAGGCCGAGGCGGACCTGCTGTACGTGCACGCCACGAACGGTGTCGAGATCGTCAAGGACTTCGACGGCATCGTGACGGGCGGGACGCAGACGCCGTCGGCGACGTTCCCGATGTCGATCACGGTGACGAACACGGGCGACCGGGCGATCCAGGACCTCGTGGTGTCCGACCCGATGCCGGTGGACGGCGACGGCCCGCAGCTGACGCTGGCGGACGTCCCGGACCCGTACTCGTTCACGCTGTCGGGCCCGGACCCGGACCCGGCCGACGGGACGCCGCTGCCCACGACCGTCGGCGGCGCGGACGGCGTCACGATCGACCAGACCGGGAACCTGGAGGCGCTGGAGTTCTCGTTCCCCGAGGGCGCCGCGCTCGGGGTGGGGCAGACGTACACCATCACGGTGCTGGTGCGGTTCCGGGTCGGCCTGTCGTCGCAGACGACCGTCGAGAACACGGCGGGAGTGACGGGCGACCGGCCGTGGGACGAGTGCGTGACGCGGCTGGACGACGCCACGGGCGCGTGCGAGGCCGACGCGGACGTCCGCCCCACCGAGTCGGCGGTGATCAGCCAGAACAAGCTGGTGAAGGCGACCGAGGACGACGAGCTGGACGTGATCCTCGCGCCGGGCGCGGACCCGGACACCGTGTGCACGCCGGACCTGGACGGCTTCTACGCCTACCCCTGCACCCCGGTCGTCCCGCCGGGCCACGACGAGACCTGGCGGGTCAACATCCGCAACGTCGGCAACGACCCCGTGCTCAAGCTGGTCGGCTACGACCGCTTCCCCACGCCGGGCGACACGGGGTCGTACGCGGACACCTCGCGCGGTTCGCAGTTCGAGCCGATCCTGCGGGGCGACCCGCCGCCGCAGCTCGTCAACGCCCCGGCGGGCACCACGGCGAGGTTCTCCTACACGACGGTGGACGACTACTGCCTGGACGACATCGAGGACCCGCTGAACGACCCGGTCTGCCCCACCGACGACCCGACGACCGGGTGGGTGCCGTTCACCGGTGACGAGCCCGAGAGCCTCCTCAGCCAGGTCACGGCGATCAAGTTCGTCATCACCTTCCCCGACGGCGAGGCGCTCGAGCCGGGTGAGTTCGTCGCGCTGGAGGCGGTGTCGACGACCCCGCCGGAGGTGCCGGACGACGGCAACCTGGCGTACGCGTTCAACTCCGCGGCGGTGAACGCCGTGTACCAGCGCGAGGACGGGGACCTGCGCAACCTGCTGCCCGTGGAGGGCCCGCAGGTCGGTATCGCCACGGCGGCCGGCCCGCTGGAGGTCAACAAGCTGGTGCTGGGCGACGGGGCGGCGTACGCGCCGGACACGATGGACCTGGAGGTGCTGTGCACGTCCGCGGTCGGGTCGTGGGTGGAGACCGAGCTCGACCCGATCCCGGTCACCGTGACCCCCGGCGAACCGCTCGTCGTCCCGAACCTGCCGTACGGCGCGGAGTGCACGATCTCCGAGGCCGCCGGCAACGGCCAGACCGACGTGGTCGTCATCCCGTCGTCGGTCACGATCGAGCAGGACCCCGACGTCGTCGACATCTTCGTGGCGAACATCTACCGGCTCGCCGGCCTGGAGCTGTCGAAGAAGGTGGAGAGCGACGCGGTCGACGCGGACGGGAACCCGATCGCCTACGGCCCGTTCGAGGCCACCGTGGAGTGCACGTTCCTCGGCGACGCGGTGTACGCCGACGGGTACGGGCCCGACGCCCCGATGGTGGTGGAGCTCCAGGACGGTGCGGATCCCGTCGAGCTCACCGGCCTGCCGGCGGGCGCGGAGTGCACGATCACGGAGACGGGGACGGCGGGCGCGCCGTCGACGTCGATCACGGTCACGCAGGACGACGGCGGCGTCGTGACGACGGACGGCACGTCCACCACCGTCGTGCTGGAGCCGGACACGCAGTCGACGAGCCGGGCCACGAACGCCGCGGAGATCACCAACGCCTACGACGTCGGGTCGCTGGAGGTCGCGAAGGTCGTGGACGGCGACGGCGCGGGGTTCGGCGCGGGTCCGTTCACGCTCGACGTCGAGTGCACCCTGGACACCGGCCAGGGCGAGACCGTGGTGTACGCCGACACGATCACGCTCACCGGCGGCGAGTCCGTGACGATCGACGACCTGGCGGCGGGAGCGTCCTGCACCGTCATCGAGTCCGACGACGGCGGCGCCACCACGGTGGACGTGTCGCCCAGCCCGGTGACGATCGTCGCGGACGAGACGGTCACCGTGACGGCGACCAACACGTTCGACCTCGGCGCGATCGAGGTGTCGAAGGTCGTGGACGGCGACGCCGCGGAGTTCGGCGTCGGACCGTTCGAGGTGACCGTGGAGTGCACGTTCCAGGGGCAGCCGGTCACGGTGGACCCCGCGTCGCAGACGTTCGTGGGCGGGGAGACCGTGACGTTCGACGGTCTGCCCGTCGGCGCGGAGTGCACCGTGACCGAGACCGGCACCGGCGGCGCCACCTCGTCCACGCTCACCGTCGACGACGGCGCGCCCGTGGACGGCACCACCGTCGACGTCGTCGTGCCGCCCGGCACGGACGGCGGCGGCACGGTCGAGGTCGTCGCGACCAACACGTTCGACGCGGGCGCCGTCGAGGCCACGAAGACGGTCGACGGGGACGGCGCGGAGTTCGCGCAGGGCCCCTACGAGCTGACGCTGGAGTGCACCTTCGAGGGCGAGCCGATCGACGTGCCCGGCGGCGCGACCCGGACGGTCACCGACGGCGGCACCGTCACCTGGGACGGTCTGCCGATCGGGGCGGAGTGCACCGTCACCGAGTCCGACCCGGGCCAGGCCACGTCCGTCGTGATCGACCCCGACACGCTCGTCGTCGGAGGCGCGGACGGCACCACCGACGTCGTCGAGGTGACCGTGACCAACACGTACGACCTGGGCTCCTTCACCGTGGAGAAGGTCGTCGAGGGTGACGGTGCCGCGTTCGGCACCGGCCCGTTCGAGGTGTCGGTGGCGTGCACGTTCGAGGGCGCGGACGTCGCCGTCCCGGGCGGCGCGACGCAGATCCTCACCCCCGGCGGCTCGGTCACGTACGACGGCCTGCCCGTGGGTGCGGAGTGCACCGTCACCGAGACCGACGACTTCGGCGCCACCGACGTCGAGATCTCCACGTCCATCGACGGCGGCGCACCCGGCGAGGTCGTCGTCCCCGCGGACGACGCCGACCCGGTGACGATCACCGTGACGAACACGTACGACGTCGGCACGATCGAGGTGGACAAGGAGACCTCCGGGCTCGGCGCGATCCTCTACCCGGTGGGGCCGTTCGAGGTCACCCTGGCGTGCACGTTCGAGGGCGAGCCCATCGAGGTGCCGGGCGGCGCCGTGCGGGTCTTCGACGTCGGCGACCCGGCCGTGTTCGGGGGCCTGCCGGTGGGCGCGGAGTGCGTCGTCACCGAGACGGACGACTTCGGCGCCACCTCCACGACCGTCACGGTGGACGACGGCGAGGCGCAGCCCGGCCGGTCGACGACCGTCACCGTGCCGCCGACCGAGGACGGCGAGCCCACGACCGTGACCGTGACGTTCGACAACCTGTTCAGCACCAGCCCGCTGCTGGTGCGCAAGGTCGTGGACGGCGACGGCGCGGCCTACGGCACCGGACCGTTCGAGGTCACGCTGCGCTGCACGTTCCGGGGTGAGCCGATCCCGATCCCGGGCGGCCCCGTGCGGGAGATCGACGTCACCGACGGCACCGGGGTGGCCGTGTACTTCGGGCTGGAGGACGGCTCCGTCTGCACCCTGTCCGAGACCGGTCAGGGCGGCGCCACGTCCGTCACCATCGAGCCGCCCGCCGTGCTGGTGCGGGAGACCGGGGCCGACGCGGACCCCCTGGAGATCGTCGTGACGAACACGTTCGACCTCGGCGCCCTCACCGTCACGAAGGTGGTGGACGGAGCGGGCGCCGCCTACGGCACCGGCCCGTTCGAGGTGTCGGTGGCCTGCACGTTCGAGGGCGAGCCCGTCGACGTCCCCGGTGGCGCGGTGCGCGAGCTCCAGGGCGGCGAATCGGTCACCTATGACGGCCTGCCCGTCGGTGCGGAGTGCCTGGTGACGGAGACGGACGCAGCCGGGGCGACGTCCTCGACCGTGTCGACCACGGTCGACGGCGGCGCTCCCGGCGAGGCCGTGGTGCCCGGTGTCGACGCCGACCCCGCCGAGGTCACCGTGACCAACACGTTCGACCTCGGCGCGTTCGACGTCACCAAGACGCTCACCGGAGGCGCCGCCGAGTTCGGCGCCGGGCCGTACGAGGTCGACGCCGTCTGCACGTTCCAGGGTGAGCCGGTCGACGTCCCCGGCGGGGCCGTCCGCACGTTCGGCCCGGGGGAGACCGTCACCTACGACGAGCTGCCCGTCGGCGCGGAGTGCGTCGTCACCGAGACCGACGCGGGCGGCGCGACGTCGTCCACCGTCTCGACCACCGTGGACGGCGGCGCACCGGGCGAGGTCGTCGTGCCCGGCACCGACGCCGACCCGGCGGTCGTGACCGTGACCAACGACTACGCCGCCGGCGCCGTGCAGGTCACCAAGGAGGTCGGGTTCGTCGGCGCCGCGTACGACACCGGCACGTTCGAGGTGTCGCTCGCCTGCACCTTCGAGGGCCGCGACCTCGACGTGCCCGGCGGCGCGACCCGGGACGTCACCGCCGGGCAGACGGTCACGTGGTCCCCGCTGCCCGTCGGCGCCGAGTGCGTCGTCACCGAGACCGACACGGGCGGCGCGACCGCGACCGAGGTCTCCGCCGTGGACGGCGGCGCGCCCGGCGCGGTTGTCGTCGCCGCGGGCGATCCCGCACAGGTCACCGTGACGAACATGTTCCCGGCCGTGCCGCCGCCGCTGCCGCGCACCGGTGCGTTCGTGCTCCCCCTGCTGGGCGTCGCCCTGCTCCTCGGCGCCGTCGGCGGCCTGCTGGTGTTCGTGCGCCGCCGTCTGGGCACCGACTGACCGTCCGGGGCGGGACCGTCACCCCGGACGGCCCCGTCCCGGGCCCGCGACTCAGCGCAGGGCCCGGCGACTCAGCGCGCGGCCCGGCGAGTCAGCGCGCGGCCCGGCGAGTCAGCGCAGGGTCCCGCGAGTCAGCGCACGGTCCGGCGTCAGTCGGCCGTCGGGGACGATGTCGACGACGCGGAGTCCGTCCGCGTGGCGGCGACGTCCTGGTCGGCGGTGGCCGCCTGGCGCACCTCGCGCGCCTCGGCGACGGACTCGGCCTTCTTGGCGGCCTTTTTGTCCGACGCGCGGGTGTCGCGGGGCGGCAGCTGCAGCGTGACCTCGGCCTCGTAGCCGTCGCGCAGCTCGCGGCTGCGCTCGATCTCGGAGTCGAGCTCGGCGCCGAGCAGCAGGGCGAGGTTGGTGATCCACAGCCACAGCAGGAACACGATGACGGTGCCGAGGGTGCCGTAGGTCGACCCGTAGCTGAAACTCGTCACGTAGAACGCGAAGCCGGCCGAGGCGAGGATCCAGATGCCGATGGCGACGGCCGAGCCGAGACTGGTCCACCGGAACCGGGGGTGCTTGACGTTCGGGGTGAAGTGGTAGAGCAGCGCGACGACGAACACGACCAGCAGGAGCGCGACGGGCCACTTGGCGATGTTCCACACGGTGAGCGCGGCGGCCGAGAGCCCGACGGCGTCCCCGACGGCGGAGACGATCGGCCCGGAGAGCACGAGGCTGGCGACGATGACGACGGCGAGCAGCACGACGGCGAGGGTGATCGCGTACATGACGGGCCGGAGCTTCCACACGGGGCGGCCCTCGGCGACCTCGTAGACGACGTTCATGGCGCGCCCGAACGCGCCGACGTACCCGGAGGCCGACCACAGCGCCAGCACGAGGCCGGCGATGAGGGCGAAGCCCGCACCGGTGGAGGTGAGGGCGTTGTCGATGAGGGGCGTGATGATGTCGAGGGTCTCCTGCGGGAGGAACTCCTCGAGCGCGGTGGTGATCGAGTCGAGGGCGGCCTCGGCGTCCCCGACGAATCCGAGCAGGGAGACGAGTGCGAGGATCGCGGGCGCGGACGCCATCACCGAGTAGTAGGTGAGGGCGGCGGCGAGGTCGGTGCAGCCGTCCTCGGAGAACTCCCGCAGGGTGCTCTTCAGCGCCTGGCCGTAGGCGGGCCGGGCCCGGTCGTGTCCTTCGGTGACGGGGTCCTCGGGGGCGATCGCCTCCAGGGGGACGCCGTCGTCCGTGTCCGGTCGTGTCGGCCCTGACTCGGTTCCCGCCATCGTCCGCTCCTCGTCCCGTCCGCCGGATGTCCAGCCTTCAGGGTCGCCGCCGTGCCGTCGGCCTGCAACGTGAGGGCGCAGGTCGACGGCGTGCGGGTGTCGGGTGCGGGGGTGTCACCGCCGACGGTGCGCGTCAGCGGGGGACGGGTGGTGCGTCAGGCGGCGGCGTCGGCGGTGCGGCGCGCGGCGGGCAGCACCTCGGTGCCGGACGGGACGATCTCGTCGGGCTCGACGACGGCCCCGGGGGCGACGTGGACGTCGTGCCCGAGCCGGGCGTGCGCACCGATCCGGGCTCCGGCGCCGACGTGGCCGCGGCGGCCGACGTGGACCCCGGCGCCGATGCTGGCGCCCGTGCCGACGACGGCGTCGACGTCGATCCAGCTGTACCGGCCGACGCGCGCGCGGGCGGCCACGTGGGCGCCCTCCTCGACGTAGGCGCCGGGCTCGACGACGGCGTCGACGTGGACCGACGCGCGCGGCGAGGCGTAGCCCTCGCCGTTGTCGTGGCGGACGTAGCGGGTGACGTGGCCGGAATCGTCCTCGACCTCGACCTTCCGGGGGATGCGTCGCACGATGCTCCTCGTTCGGGTGGGATGGGTGACCGCCTGACATAACGTGCGACACGCCGAGATGATTCCCGCCGCGTCGGCGTGTCACACGCTCTGCTCAGGTCCCTTCGCGGCGGAGGCTATCGGGGACGCCACCCGGAGCACCAGCAGCCCCAGCAGCGGCACGGCCGGGAACAGCATGATCGTCACCACGCGGATGCCGTAGTCGTTGACCAGCGCTCCGCCCACGCCCGCGAGGAGGAGCGCGACGAGCACGGCCCGCAGCAGCGGCCACGCCTCCTGCGTGCGCTCCAGCCAGCGCGCACGGAACCGCGGACCGCCCCACAGCAGCAGGACGACCGCCACCAGCACCGCCAGCGACAGCCACGCGGGCGGGCCGCTGTCGAGGGACCGCAGCGCGTACCCGGCCTTGCGCCACACCGTCTCGAACGCCGTGCCGTCCACGACCGACTGCACGAACGCGCCCAGGTGGGAGCGCTCGGCGGCGGGGCGCAGCCAGTCGAGCACGCCGATGACGGCCACCAGCAGGACGCCGGCGCCCCCGGCCAGCAGCATGCGCTGCCACGTGAGCCGGGCTCCGAGCACGGCCAGCACCACCACGACGAACACCGGGACCAGCACCAGGCCGCCGCCGACGTCCACGCCGAACGTCGGCCACACCGTCACCACGAGCGCCACGAGGCCCACCAGCGAGGCCGCGACGGCCCCCGCCACCCGGTTCCAGCGCCGCGTCACGACGGTGGCCAGACCGGCTGCGGCAAGCACCGCCACGACCGCGTACACGGAGTAGGTGGGATTGCCGAACCCGTAGAACCGGCCGCCCAGCGTGGGGGCGGCGCCCAGGGGGCTGCCCCGGTGCAGCGGCGTGCCGAGCACGGCGTCCACCGACAGCTCGACGAACGTCACCCAGGACACCAGCACCGGCCCGGCCCACGCCGGCCGGCGCGGCGCCAGCGTGCCCACGGCCGCGACCAGGGCCGTGCAGCCCAGCAGGGCCGTCCACAGGCCCGCCACCGGGTCGGGCAGCCGCCACCACGACCACGTCGTCATGAGGAACGTCGCGGCGGGCACGGCCGCGCACACCAGCAGCACCGCCTCCAGCGTCCGCTCCCACACCGCCACCGTGCGCGCGGACCGGCGCCGGCGGACGCCCGGCAGGGCCAGCACCACCAGCAGGAACGCGGCCAGCGCCACGTACGTGGGCACCCCCGTCACGGTGCCGGTGACGACCCGCAACGAGTGGTCGCGGTCGGTGAGGGCCGCGAGGTCCTCGACCGTCGTCTCCGTGCTCGCGGGCCGGTGGTCGCCCAGCGCCAGCGGCGCCCCCGAGAAGTCGGCGGGTCGCGGCAGGTCGAAGCTCTCCACGAGCGTCGGCGGCACGTCCAGGAGGCGCACCACGCCCAGCCAGCGGGTCGCCGTGGACGTCAGGTAGGACGGCGCGGACTCGGTGTCGGTGCGGGCCACGCCCATGCCGAGCGCCGGGCGGGTCGGCGCGGGGTTGCCGACGTCCAGCACCAGCACCGTGGCGTCCGCGGGCGCGGCCTCCACGACGCCCCGCACGCGGGCGTCGACGGCCCGCAGCGCCGCGTCCCGCGCGTCACCGGGCGTCGTCGCGTCGTCGGGCACGGGCCGGGTGGTGCTCGTCGTGGTACCGGTCGGGTGGTACGGCGCGGCGCCCGCGTCGACCACGGTCACCGGGCACGAGAACGTGTCGTCCGGGTCGGCCAGCGCCGCGTCGAGGTCGCGGTAGCGCGCCACGGTGCCGTCGGTCGTCGCGAGGGCCAGCGCGGCCCCCGGCCCGACGGCGGTGGTGCACACGTCGCCGGCGGCGAACGTGTCGCCGAGCACGCCCGGGTGGGGGTTGAACTCCGACGCCGACTGCAGCGCCGTCAGGTCGTCCCAGCCGTCGACCGCGGCCGCGCCGTCGTCGCCGGGCTCGACCGTCCAGTCCGCGCAGCGCCACACGTCGTCCTGCGTGCTGCCCGTCACCGGGCTGCGACCCGCCGACAGCCCGAGCCAGCCCGCGGCGACGCAGTCGCCGGACGCGCCCGTCGACCCGGTGGTCACTCCGCCCGCGCTCGCGCCGTCGCGCAGCATCCGCCACAGGGTGGGCGTCGCGGTGGGGGAGACGTCCTGCCAGCGCACCCCGTCGGTGCCGACGAGGACCACGGGGGCGTCGGCCTCGACGACGGGCTCGCCGCCCGCGGAGACGTCACCGGCGTGGCCCGTCGCGGGCAGGGCCGCGCCACCGAGCTGGAGCAGCAGCGCGAGCCCGGCCGTCGCCCCGGCCAGGTGCCAGGCGGTCCCGCGCTCCCCGCCGGGCAGGGCGCCGAGCCGGACGTCCAAGGGGCCGACCAGCAGCACGGCCGTGGCGAACAGCACCACGTACCCCGCCACGACGATCCCGGAGTCGTTGAGCAGCGTGCCCACGACCGCTACCGTCACGAGGGCGACGACGGTGCGCCGCAGCAGGGGGTCCCGGTCGTAGGCGGCGGCGAGACCGTGCAGGCGGGCGCGACGCGGGTCGAGCACGGCCCAGCCGACCGCCGCGCAGACGACCGCGGCGGCTGCGCCGACGGGGTTGGCGACGGTCGCCCACGCGCCGGCGGCCTTGCCGCCGACCACGGTCAGCGCGCTGCCGTCGAGGACGGCCTGCACGAACCCGCCGAGGTGCGTCGACGGCGGGCTCGCCCAGTCCGCGACGGCGACGACGGCGACCAGCAGGACGGTCGCCCCGGCGACGAGCGCGACGAGCCGCCACGTCAGCCGGGTCCCGGCGACGCCGAGGACGAGCACCGCGAACGCCGGCACGAGGGCGAGGATGCCGCCGAAATCGGCGCCGAAGGGCGGCAGGCCGTCGACCGCGACGGTGACGACCGCGACGGCGGAGGCCGTGAGCACCTGCGCGCGCCGGCCCGCCCCGGCGTTCCGCAGCACCGCGACGGCGCCCGCGGCCAGGACGATCCCCACCACCGAGTAGACGGCGAACACCGAGTTGGAGAACCCGTAGAACCGGGCGCCCAGCGACGGAGCCGGCCCGAGCAGGGACCCCTGCTGGAGCGTGGTCCCGGTGAGGCCGTCCACGGTCAGCACGAGCCACGTCGCGGCGGCGAGCGTCGTCGGCAGCCGCCAGGGGGAGCGCGGCAGCAGCCGGCGCGCCCACCAGGCGGCCAGGGCGAGCGCGAGGGCGGCCGCGGGCACCGCGAGGGACAGCACGGTCACGGGGGTGTCCCACACCCACCAGCGGGACAGCGTGGCCAGGGTGGCGGCGCCGGGCACGCTCGCGGCGAGCGCCAGCACGGCCAGGGCGAGACGCGTCCCGTGCCCCGGCCGCGCACCCGGCTCGACGGTGCCCCCAGGGGCGTCCTCGGTGTCGGCCGCCCGGCGACGCCGGGACACCAGCAGCCAGCCCACCGCGGCGACGACGCCGAGCGCGGCGGCCCCCACGAGCACCGGCGTCATGCGCGGGAGCGTCTCGGTCAGCACGGACAGGTACTGCCGGTTCTCGACCGTGCGCGCCACGCTGAGCCGACGGTCCTCGCCGTGCTCCAGCGGCGAGCCGGTGAACGCGGCCGCCGCCTCGGCGACGGCGGGGTCCTCCGGGTCGGAGCCCTCCAGCAGCGCGTCGGCGAGCGTCGCCGACAGGTCGCCCGTGACCACGACGCCGGGCCAGCGGGACGACGTCGACGTCAGCCACGTCGCGCCGCCGCCGGGGGAGGTCCAGTCGACGACGACCTGCAGGTCGACCGGGCCGAGGGGGGTGTCGGCGAGGCCCGCGACGACCAGGCGCCCACCGGCGGGCAGCAGGTCCGCCAGGCGCCCGACGGCCGCGTCCACCTCCCCGACGGCGGCGCTGCGCTCGACCGCCGCGTCGGGGAGCTCCCCGAGGTCCACGACGGTCACGGCGCACGTGGCGACGTCGTCGGCGGTGAGGTCCTCCTCGTCGCCCACGTACCGCGCGACGTCACCGCCGGGGTCGGCCAGCGCGAGCGCGCCGCCCGGTCCCACCGCGGTGGTGCAGCCCCCGACGGCGTCCGCGAGGGTCGCCAGCGCCCCCGGCGCGGCCGTCACCGGGTCGGACGCCTCGCCGTCCGGCGCCACGAGGGCGTCCCAGCCGGGCACCCGGGCGGGCTGCGGGGCGTCCGCAGCGTGCGGCGCGGCCACCGTGGGCAGCGGCGGGCACGTGGTGACGTCCTGCTCGTCGTCCCCGCCCGCGCCGCCCTCCTCGGCGGGTTCCGTCTCCTCGGTGGTCGTGACGACCCGGCTGCCCGCCGACAGCGACAGCCACGCGTCCTGCGCGCACGTCGGCGTCAGGGTGCGCACCGACGACGACGCGACCGACCCGCCGCCCACGAGCCGCCACAGGTGGGGCGTGCGCGCGGCGTCGACGTCGCTCCACCGCAGCCCGGCCACGCCCGCCAGCACGAGCGGCGTGTCGGCCGGGGTCGCGTCGTCCGCCTGCGCGGTCGTCGGCAGGAGGGCGAGCAGGACGGTGCACAGCAGGCCGAGCACGAGGGCAGCAGGACGGACGGACGGACGCACCGGGTCAGCCTATGCGGCGACGTCCCGCCGACGTGGGCGGATACGGGACACCGTGTGCCGACTCCGCGCAGATCGGACGTCCTCAGGCCGGGGTGCGCACCACCAGGGCGCCCGGCTCCACCCACGTCTCCAGCTCGAGCGCCTTGCCGAGGACCTCGCCGTCGACCTGCGCCTGCTCGCCGCCCTCGACGACGATCGTCGCGCGCTTGGCGCGCACGTGGTCGATGCGGCCGATCTTCACCTTGAGGTCGTTCTGCATCCCCATGCCCTGGGCGACGACCTCGCCGAGGAGCTGCGCCCACCCGGCCAGCCCGCCGCGCGTGTCGATGGCGGCGACGTCGAGCTCGCCGTCGTCGATGACGGCGTCGGGCAGGAGCGTGATCCCGCCGGGCAGACGCCCGCAGTTGCCCACCATGACGGTGCGCAGGCGTGCCTCGACGACGGGCCGGTCGTCGACCCCGATGGTGGCGCGCAGGCGCCGCCCGTGCAGGTGGCGCACCCCGGCGAGGAAGTACGCGACCCAGCCGACGCGCGCCTTGAGGGCGTCGTCGGCGTCGGCGACCATGGCGGCGTCGAACCCGAGGCCGGCGATGACGAGGAACAGGTGCGCGCTGCCCTCCTCCGCACCGTCGCCGTCGTCGTCGGCGGTGCGCACGATCTTGAGGCGGCCGACGTCGATGGTGCGGTCGACGCCACCGAGGACCACGGCGAACGCCTCCTCGACGTCGGCGAGCGGCAGGTCGAGGTTGCGGGCGAGGAGGTTGCCCGTCCCCGCCGGGATGATGCCCATCGGTCGGCCGGAGCCGACCAGCCCGTCGGCCACCGCCCGGACCGTGCCGTCCCCGCCGGCGGCGACCACGACGTCCGCGCCGTCGTCGAGGGCCTGCCGGGCCTGCCCGGTGCCGGGGTCCTCGACCGTGGTGTCGTAGAAGCGGGGCTCGGGCAGCGCGGCCTCCGCGGCCAGGCGCCGCACGGTCTCCGCGACCTGGCGGGTGTGCTCCTTGGAGGGGTTGACGATGACGGCGACCTGCGGTCCGGCGACGGCACGCGTCGACGAGTCGGCCGCAGGCGCGGCGTGCTGCGCGCGGCTGCGACGCAGCACCACCAGCGCGACCACGAGCGCGGTGAGGCCGATGACGAGCGCGACGATCCCGACGATGAGCTCCCACGGCATGACGGAAATCTAGGACTGTTCGCCCGAACCCGCGACCGGCCACCACGTGAGACGGCCCACCTTCGCCCTCCCGCGGGTCGGAGCACCCCGCCGTGAGTCAGCGCAGGACGCCGTCAGTCAGTGCGGATCCCCGCGAGTCAGCGCAGGTTCCGGCGACTCAGCGCGGATCCCCGCGAGTCAGCGCAGGTTCCGGCGACTCAGCGCGGATCCCCGCGAGTCAGCGCAGGTGCCCGCGAGTCAGCGTAGATCCCAGCGAGCCGGCACCGGACGGCGGGGGTCAGCGCGACGCCCGGCCGTTAGGCTTGCGGGCGTGATCGACATCCGACTCCTGCGCGACAACCCCGACGTCGTCCGCGCGAGCCAGCAGGCCCGCGGCGAGGACCCGACCCTGGTGGACGCGGCGCTGTCCGCGGACGCCCGACGGCGGTCCTCCCTGTCGCAGTTCGAGTCGCTGCGCGCGGAGCAGAAGTCGATGGGCAAGCAGGTCGCGCAGGCGTCCGGCGACGAGAAGACGGCGCTGCTGACCCGCACCAAGGCGCTCGCCGACGAGGTCAAGGCGCACCAGGCGGCCGCCAACGACGCCGAGGCGGAGCTCGACGAGCTGCTGTACCGCATCCCGAACGTCGTCGAGGGCGCCCCCGCCGGCGGCGAGGCGGACTTCGTGACGCTCAAGCACGTCGGCACGCCGCGCGACTTCGCGGCCGAGGGTTTCGAGCCGCGCGACCACCTCGCGATCGGCGAGGGCCTGGGCGCGATCGACACGACCCGCGGCGCGAAGGTGTCGGGCTCGCGCTTCTACTTCCTCACCGGTGTCGGCGCGCGCCTCGAGCTCGCGATCCTCAACGCGGCCATGGACCAGGCCGTCCAGGCCGGGTTCACCCCGATGATCACGCCCACGCTCGTCACCCCGGACACGATGCGCGGCACCGGGTTCCTCGGCGCCCACGCCGACGAGATCTACCGGCTCGAGCGTGACGACCTGTACCTCGTCGGCACCTCCGAGGTCGCGCTCGCCGGCTACCACGGCGACGAGATCCTCGACCTGTCCGCCGGCCCCAAGCGGTACGCCGGCTGGAGCGCCTGCTACCGCCGCGAGGCGGGCTCGCACGGCAAGGACGTGCGCGGCATCATCCGCGTGCACCAGTTCCAGAAGGTCGAGATGTTCTCCTACTGCGCCGTCGAGGACGCCGCCGCGGAGCACGAGCGTCTCCTCGCCTGGGAGGAGGCGATGATGGCGAAGGTCGAGCTGCCGTACCGCGTCATCGACACCGCCGCGGGCGACCTCGGCACGTCCGCCGCCCGCAAGTTCGACTGCGAGGCGTGGCTGCCCACCCAGGAGCGCTACCTCGAGCTCACGTCGACGTCGAACTGCACGACGTTCCAGGCCCGCCGCATGAACGTGCGCGAACGCACCGAGGACGGCACCCGCACCGTCGCGACCCTCAACGGCACCCTCGGCACGACCCGCTGGATCGTCGCCATCCTCGAGAACCACCAGCAGCCCGACGGGTCCGTCCGCGTCCCCGAAGGGCTGCGGCCCTACCTCGGCGGCCTCGAGGTCCTCGAGCCGGTGCGCTGACGTGCCGGCACCCGCGGGCAGGGCGCTCGTCGCGCTCGACATCGACGGCACGCTCCTCACCTACGACGGCGCGCTCGCCGACGAGGTGCGCGACGCCGTCGTCGCGGTCCGGGCCGCCGGGCACGAGGTCGTCCTCGCCTCCGGGCGGTCGCTCGTCGCGATGCTGCCCGTCGCCGAGGCCCTCGGCATCGAGACCGGCTGGATGGTCTGCTCCAACGGCGCCGTCACCGTCGAGCTCGACCCCACCGAACCGCGCGGATGGCGCGTCGCCGAGATGGTCACGTTCGACCCCGAGCCCGCCCTGCGCCTCCTGCGCGAGGAGCTCCCCGACGCCCGCTACGCCGTCGAGGACCTCGGCGTCGGCTTCCGCATGAACGAGCTCTTCCCCGAGGGTGAGCTCGACGGCACGTTCGCCGTCGTCGACTTCGAGGAGCTGTGGTCCCAGGAGGTCACGCGCGTCATCGTGCGCAGCCCCGAGTCGACCAGCGACGCCTTCCACGCCCTCGTGTCCCGCCTCGGCTACGACGACGTCACCTACGCCGTCGGCTGGACCGCCTGGATGGACATCGCGCCGCACGGCGTCACCAAGGCGACCGCCCTGGAGAAGGTGCGCGCCGCCGTCGGCGTGCCCCCGGTCCGCACGATGGCGCTCGGCGACGGGCACAACGACCTCGACATGCTGCGCTGGGCGGCCCGCGGCGTCGCGATGGGCCACGCGGACGACGCGGTGAAGGCGGCGGCGGACGAGGTGACCGGCTCGATCGACGAGCACGGCGCCGTCGACGCCCTGCGCCCGCTCCTCTGACACGACTCAGCGCAGGTTCCCGCGACTCAGCGCTCATCGGCGCGAGTCAGCGCAGATGTCGCCGAGTCAGTGCGCACGTCCGGTTCCGGACGGTGGAGGTGGCCGCGCGTCGTCGCGTTCACGGGCGCGGGGCGCCCTCCACTTCGGGATGGACGACGCCGCGCGGCCACCTTGACCGTCCTTCGAGCTGCGGCCGTGCCGGTGTTCTTCCGCGGGGCCCGCTCGGTGGCCGCGGTCTCGGACGTGTGCGTCGAGGACATGTGGAGCCGGCGGGCGTCGTCCTGCGCTGACTGGCGGAATGTCGCGCTGACTCAGCGAGATCTGCGCTGACTCGCGCCAACGAGCGCTGAGTCGGGGGGATCTGCGCTGACTCGCGGGGCTCTGCGCTGACTCGCGGAAGACAACGCTGAGTCGGGGGGATGCGCGCTGACTCGCGGGGCTCTGCGCTGACTCGCGGGAACCTGCGCTGAGTCGCGCCGGGTGTGCGGGGACGACGACGCCGGCCCGTGCGAGGTGTGTCTCGGGCGGGCCGGCGTCGGGTCGGGGTCAGTCGCGGGCGGTGAGGACCAGCGGGCCGTCGGCGGTGATGGCGACGGTGTGCTCGGAGTGGGCGCCGCGGGAGCCGTCGGCGGAGCGGAGGGTCCAGCCGTCGTCGTCGGTGTAGATCTCGTCGGTGGTCTCGAGGAACCACGGCTCGATGGCGATGACGAGGCCGGGGCGCAGGGGGTAGCCGCGGCCGGCGCGGCCGTCGTTGGGGACGTGGGGGTCGCCGTGCATGGTGCGCCCGACGCCGTGGCCGCCGAAGTCGGTGTTGATGCGGTAGCCGGCGTCGCGGGCGACGGCGGCGATGGCGGCGGAGATGTCGCCGATCTTGCCGCCGGGCTGCGCGGCGGCGATGCCGGCGTCGAGGGCGAGCTCGGTGGTGCGGATGAGCTGCGCGTCGGCCTCGCCGCGCTCGGGGGTGGTGGGCTGCCCGACGACGAACGACAGCGCGGAGTCGGAGACCCAGCCGTCGACGGCGACGGCGAAGTCGATGCTGAGGAGGTCGCCGTCGACGAGGGTGTAGTCGTGGGGGAGGCCGTGCAGCACGGCGTCGTTGACGGAGGTGCAGATGACCTTGCCGAAGGGGCTGGCGCCGAACGACGGGTGGTAGTCGATGTAGCAGGACTCGGCGCCACGCTGCTTAATCATGCGGTGGGCCAGCTCGTCGAGCTCGAGCAGGTTGACGCCGGGCTTGGCGGCTTCGCGCACGGCGGTGAGCGTCTCGGCGACGAACTGGCCGGCCGGGCGCATCTCCTCGATCTCGCGCGGGCTCCTCAGCTCGATCATGGTGGTCCTTCCGGGTGCGGTGACGGTGCTGGGTACAGGGTGTCACGGATCAGGGGGCGGCGAGCCCGTCGCTCCCGGGCAGATCGTCATCACATCGTGACGTCGTCGGGGGCCGTGACCAGTTGCGCGACCTGCAACGTTGCGGTCTGCTTTACAAAGGGTGCGAGGGCGACCTGTCCGGGACAAAGTGGACCCGAGCATCGACCGCGTCGACGACGACCCGCCGTCGGCGACCCGCACGACGACCGCACGACGCAGTGGAGGGGTTGGCATGACCAGAACCACGACGACAGCACGCCGACGCGGGCTGGCGGTGCTCGCCGGCGGAGCGAGCCTCGCTCTGCTGCTGGCGGCCTGCAGCGACCCGGACGGCGACGCACCCAGCGAGAGCGAGAGCAGCGGCGACGCGATGTCGTCGACGTCGATCGACTGCTCCGCCTACGACGAGTTCGGTGACCTCGACGGCACCACGGTCAACATCTACACGTCGATCGTCGAGCCGGAGCAGGCGACGCAGGAGGCCTCCTACGACGCGTTCGAGGAGTGCACCGGCGTGACGATCGCCTACGAGGGCTCGCGCGAGTTCGAGGCGCAGCTCCTGGTCCGCATCCAGGCGGGCAACGCGCCCGACATCGCGTTCCTGCCGCAGCCCGGCCTGCTCAACACGATCGTCAACGACTACCCGGACGCCATCCAGCCGGCGCCGGACGCCACCGTCGCCAACGTGGACGAGTTCTTCTCGGAGACGTGGAAGGGCTACGGCACGGTCGACGGCACGTTCTACGCCGCCCCGCTCGGTGCCAACGCGAAGTCGTTCGTCTGGTACTCGCCGTCGATGTTCGCCGACGCCGGGTACGAGGTCCCCGAGACGTGGACCGAGATGATGGAGCTCACCCAGACCATCGCCGACGAGCAGGAGACCCTGCCCTGGTGCGCCGGTGTGGAGTCCGGTGACGCGACCGGCTGGCCGGGCACCGACTGGATCGAGGACGTCGTCCTGCGCACCGCCGGGCCGGACGTCTACACCCAGTGGTACACCCACGAGATCCCGTTCAACGACCCGCAGATCGTCGAGGCGTGGGACACCACCGGCGAGATCCTCAAGAACCCGGAGTACGTGAACGCCGGTCTCGGCGGTGTCGACTCGATCGCCACCTCCCCGTGGACCGACGCCGGGTTCCCGATCCTCGACGGCAACTGCTGGCTGCACCGCGCGGCGAACTTCTACCAGACGCAGTGGCCGTCCGGGACGACGGTCGCCTCCGACGGCGACGTCTTCGCGTTCTACCTGCCGACCGACCAGACCGACATCAAGCCGGTCCTCGGCGGCGGCGAGTTCGTGGCGTCGTTCGCGGACCGCCCCGAGGTGCAGGCGTTCCAGACGTACCTGTCCAGCGCGGACTGGGCCAACCAGAAGGCCCTGTCCACGCCCGAGGGCGGCTGGGTCAGCGCCAACACGGGCCTCGACCCGGAGAACCTCCAGACGGAGTTCGACCAGCTCGCCTGGGAGACCCTGGCCGACGAGAACGCCGTCATCGCGTTCGACGGCTCGGACCTCATGCCCGGCGAGGTCGGTGCGGGCACGTTCTGGACCGGCGTCGTCGACTGGCTGACCGGCGCCAGCACGCAGGAGGTCGTCGACCGCATCGAGAACAGCTGGCCGATGTGATCCATCCGTGGCCGGTCCGGGGCGCCGCCCCGGACCGGCCACGCCGTCCCTGAAGGAGGTCACCCGTGTCCTGGCTGCTCGAACCGTCCGGAGTCGGCGAGAAGTTCCTCGTCATGTTCGTGGCGATCCTGTTGTTCGTCGCCGTCATGAGTCTCATCCTGTTCGTCGTCGACCGGCCGAAGCGCATCCCGAACTGGGTCGTCGCGCTCGGCTTCGTGGGGCTGCCGCTCGCGTTCCTGCTCTACGGGCTGGTGCGACCGGCGCTCATCACGTTGTGGAACTCGTTCTTCAACCGCAACAGCACGGAGTTCGTCGGCGTCGACAACTACGTCACCGCGTTCACCCAGCCGCAGTTCCAGAAGGTCCTGCTGGTCACCGCGGCCTGGGTCATCCTCGCGCCTTTGCTGAGCACCGTCATCGGGCTCGTCTACGCCGTGCTCGTGGACCGCACCCGGTTCGAGAAGCTCGCCAAGGCGCTCGTGTTCATCCCGATGGCGATCTCCATGGTGGGCGCGTCCATCATCTGGGGGTTCGTCTACGAGTTCCGACCCGACCAGGCGGGCATCCAGCAGATCGGTCTGCTCAACCAGCTCCTCGTCTGGCTCGGCTTCCCACCGCAGCAGTTCCTCATCGGGCAGCCGTGGAACACCGGGTTCCTCATCGTCGTCATGATCTGGATCCAGACCGGTTTCGCGATGACGGTGCTGTCCGCGGCGATCAAGGCGATCCCGGACGACATCGTCGAGGCCGCCCGTCTCGACGGGCTGCACGGCATGCAGATGTTCCGGTTCATCACGGTGCCGAGCATCCGCCCCGCCCTCGTCGTCGTCCTGACGACGATCGCGATGGCGACGCTCAAGGCGTTCGACATCGTCCGCACGATGACGGGCGGGCAGTTCGGCACCCAGGTCGTGGCGAACGAGTTCTACACGCAGGCGTTCCGGCAGAACAACCAGGGCCTCGCGGCCGCCCTCGCCGTCGTGCTGTTCATCCTCGTGATCCCGATCATCGTCTACAACGTGGGTCAGATGCGGAAGGCGGAGGACATCCGATGACGACGACACCGACGCCGGGGCAGGCCGCCGGCCCGCTGGTCGACGACGACGTCCCGGCCGAGCCCCGCAAGCTGACCCGCCTCGAGAAGCGGGCCATCGCCACCAAGGGTCGGCTCAGCTCGCCCTGGGCATCCGGCATCGCGATCATCATCGCGATCCTCTGGACGATCCCGTCGGTCGGCCTGCTGGTGACCTCTTTCCGGCCGGAGCTCGACATCCGCAACAGCGGCTGGTGGACCGTCTTCGGCGGCATCTTCAGCGGCGAGGCCGAGTTCACCGCCGACAACTACAACGAGGTCCTCTACGGCAACAGCTCGAACCTGTCGGCGACGTTCGTCAACTCGTTCGTCATCACGATCCCGGCCGTCATCATCCCGATCACGCTCGCCCTGCTCGCCGCGTACGCGTTCGCGTGGATCCAGTTCAGGGGCCGGGAGTTCCTGTTCGTCGCCGTGTTCGCGCTCCAGGTGGTGCCGCTCCAGGTCGCGCTGGTCCCGCTGCTGTCCGACTACGTCGACTGGGGGATCAACGGCTCGTTCTGGACCGTGTGGCTGTCGCACTCGATCTTCGCGCTGCCGCTCGCGATCTTCCTGCTGCACAACTTCATGAAGGACATCCCGCCCTCCCTCGTGGAGGCGGCCCGCGTCGACGGGGCCGGGCACGTGAAGATCTTCTTCCGCGTCCTGTTCCCGCTGCTCGTGCCCGCCATCGCGTCGTTCGGCATCTTCCAGTTCCTGTGGGTCTGGAACGACCTGCTCGTCGGCCTGACGTTCACCAGCCCCGCCTACCGGCCGATGACGGTCGCGGTCGCGGAGCTGGCGGGGTCGCGCGGCGGCGACTGGCACCTGCTCACCGCGGGCGCGTTCGTCGCGATGATCGTCCCGCTCATCGTGTTCATCGCGCTCCAGCGGTACTTCGTGCGCGGCATGCTGGCGGGGGCGGTCAAGGGCTGACCTCCTCCCAGGACCTCGCGGTGCATGAAGGCCCCCGCCGACGTCGCCCACCTCGAGGTGGGCGACGTCGCCGGGGGCCTGTCGTCACCGTGGCGCGACGACCGACGGCACCTCTCGCCCGGTGCGAGCCGGACGATCCCGTGCCCGCGGTGACGGACCGCGAAGGTCAGACGGCGGCGGGCACCGGAGCGGCCACGGCCTTCGGGCTGGCACCGAAGCGGTTGTCGCCGGGCGTGCCCTCGCCGGCCCAGAAGACCAGCAGGACGATGCCGCCGAACGGCACGAAGCCGAGGAAGTACCAGAAGCCGGAGCGGTCGGTGTCGTGGAGACGACGCACGGAGACGGCGATCGACGGCAGCACGAGGGCGAGCATGACCAGCATGAAGACCGCGTAGACGGCCCAGAAGCCGCCCGAGACCGTGCCGGTCTCGATGTCGAGGGTCGTGCCGGCCGTGATGCCCAGCACGGTGCCGCCGACGGCCCCGACGATGGCCATGAACAGGTACCAGAACCAGAACTCGGAGCGGCGGGCACGGCCCGAGAACGTGGCGTAGTTGCCGAAGACGGACTTGACGGCGTCGCCGAAACCCATGTTTTTCCTCCCGGATGACGTCGGCACCGTTCGCACCGACCGCGGCGAACCTAGGGGATGAGAGCGTCCCGCGTCCAGAATTTCCCCATGTTTCCTTCACAACCAGACATGTCGTCCAGGACCCCGACCGGGTCGCGACGTAGGCTCCGCAGGTGCCCGACGCCACCTCGCCCGCCCCCGACGGACCGCAGCCGTCCGCCCCCGGCGGGCCGCTCGCGCGGGTGCCCGCACCCGCGCTGTTCGTCGTGTCCGGGCTGACGCTCTACCTCGGCGCCGCCGTCGCCGTCGGTCTGTTCGACACCCTCGGCGCGCCCACGGTGAGCTGGTGGCGCATCGTCCTGGCCGCCGTCGTCCTCCTCGCCTGGCGTCGGCCCTGGCGTCGTCGCTGGACACGCCGCGACCTCCTGGTCGCCGCCGCGTTCGGCGCCGCCCTGGCCGCGATGAACATCGTGTTCTACGTCGGCATCGACCACCTGCCCCTCGGCGTCGCCGTCGCCATCGAGTTCACCGGACCCATCGCGGTGGCCGCCGTCACCGGGCGGGGCTGGCGCGAGCGTGGCGCCATCGTCGTCGCCGCCGGAGGGGTCGTCCTGCTCGCCGGCGTGACCCTCGACGGCGATCTGCCGCGCGAGGACGTCGTCGTCGGCCTGGTCGCCGTCCTCGCCGCCGCCGCGTGCTGGGCCGGGTACATCGTGCTCGGCAAGCGCGTCGCCGGGGCCGGGTCCGGCGTCGACGGGCTCGCCGTCGGCATGCTGGCCGGTGCGCTGCTGTTCGCCCCGCTCTACGGCGCCTCCGTGCCGGACGTCGTCGCCGACCCGGCGCTGCTCGGCTTCCTGCTGGTCGTCGCGGTCTGCTCGTCCGTGGTGCCGTACGTCCTCGACCAGGTGGTGCTGCGGCGCGTCGGCACGGCCACGTTCTCCGTGCTGCTCGCCATGCTGCCCGCCACGGCGACGGTGGTCGGCGCCGTCGTGCTGCGCCAGCTGCCCACGTGGCCGGAGGTCGTCGGGCTCGCGCTCGTCACCGGGGCGATCGCGATGACGGCGACCGGACGCCGCTGAGCAGGCCGGGGCGCCTCACGGCACCAGCAGCACCTTGCCGAACGCCTCGCCGCCCTCGAGCATCGCCAGTGCGCGCTCGGCGTCGGCCAGGGGGACCCGCTCGTGCACGACGGGACGAAGCCGGCCGTCGGCCACCATCGGCCACACGTGCTCGCCCACCGCGGCGACGATCGCGGCCTTCTCGCGCGGGCTGCGCGACCGCAGGGTCGTGCCCGTCACGGTCGCCCGCTTCGCCATGAGCGCCGCGAGGTCCAGCTCGCCGCGCCGCCCCTGCTGCAGGCCGATCACGACCAGGCGCCCGCCGGGCGCGAGGACGCGCACGTTGTCGGGCAGGGCCCCGCCGCCCAGCACGTCCAGCACGACGTCGGCACCGCGGCCGTCGGTCGCGTCCCGCACCGCGGCCACGACGTCGTCGCGCCGATGGTCGACGACGACGTCCGCACCGAGCTCCCGGCAGCGCGCGACCCGCTCGGGACCACCCGCCGTCGTCACGACGCGCGCGCCGAGTGCCACGCCGAGCTGCACCGCGACGCTCCCCACGCCGCCGGACCCGCCGTGCACCAGCAGGGTCTCCCCGCGGGTGAGGCGGCCCGTGTCGACGAGGTTCGTCCACGCGGTGCACACGGCCTCCGGGAGCCCCGCGGCGTCCACCAGGTCGACGCCCGCCGGGACGGGCAAGGTCTGCGCGGCGGGCACCACCACCCGGTCGGCGTAGCCTCCGCCGCCGAGCAGCGCGACCACGCGATCACCGACACGCCGGGAGGACACGCCAGGGCCGAGCGCGCGGACAATACCGGACACCTCGAGTCCCGGCCACTCGGGAGCGTCGGGCGGCGGAGGGTACGCGCCGGCACGTTGCAGCAGGTCAGCGCGGTTCACACCGCTTGCTGCGACATCGACCACGATCTCGCCCGTGTCCGGATCGGGGAGGTTCGTCACGCTCGTGGTGAGTTTCCCTGACCCGCCCTGGACCGTTATCGTGACCGCTCGCACACCGATGCACACTACCCGCGCGTGTCGCCGCGCGTCGGGAGTCCCCGACGGTGTCGCGATTCACCGGGGGCACGGGGGTCGGACTACCCCCTGCCGCCGCACCACCAGTGATGGAGAGAGGTCCTCATGCTCCGCAGGTTGGGCGTTCGCGGGAAGATCCTTGCGACACTCGCCGTGCCGATCTTCGTCCTCGTCCTCGCCGCCGGGTACATCTCGTGGGGCGCGCTGGACCAGGCGGCCGAGGCGCGACAGACCTCCGCCCTGGTCGACAGTCTCGAGGTGCAGGACGACGCCGGCAGTGCCGTCGCGGCGGAGCGCGGTCTCGCGTTCGCCGCGCTCAACGAGGTCCCGGGTGCGATGGAGAGGCTCGTCGACGCCCAGGAGCAGACCGACGAGACGCTGGACCTGCGCGACGCCGCGCTCCGCGACCTCGACCTCGACTCCCTCAGCGTGAACGTGCAGGACGCCGTCCAGCAGACCATCGACGACCGCATCGTGCTCGACGACCTCCAGAGCGACGTCACCTCGAAGCAGATCACGGCCGCCCAGGCGCTCCAGCGCTACACCGAGGTCATCGAGCGCGCCCTCGACGTGCCGCGCTCCCTCTCCGCCGTCTCCACCGACGAGGGTCTGGTGCAGCGGCTCAACGGCTACATCGCGATGGACGAGGCGATGCTGGCCAACACGTACGAGCGCGGCCTGATCTCCGTCGGCCTGTACAAGCAGGGCCTCGCCCGCGGCCAGGACGACCTGAGCGCCCGCGACACCACCGAGCTCGCGCAGCTCGCCCAGCAGATGTCCGCCGCCATCAGCGAGTCCGACGACCTCCGCTCCGGCGCCCAGGACACCCTGGACCGCCTCGGCCTCGGCCTCACGGTCCCCGAGATGGACGAGGGTCTGACCACCCTCCGCACCAACCTCGAGTACCTCAACCCGTCCGGTGTCGACCCCGAGGTCGCCGCCCGCTCCGCCGAGCTCTCGCAGCAGTGGGTCGACGCCACCCAGCCCGTGCGCGACCAGGTCCGCGAGGAGACCGTCACCTACGCGTCCGAGCTCTCCGGCAACGCCCGCAACCAGGCCATCGGCACCATGCTCGCGACCTTCGGCATCGTGCTGCTCTCGGTCGTCATCGCCGTCGTCATCGCGCGCCGCATCGTGAACCCGCTGCGCCGCCTCACCGCGGCCACCGCCGACGTGCGCGACCGCCTCCCGCAGATGGTCGAGCAGATGGCGGTCCCGGGTCAGAACCCCGGCATCGACCTCGTGCAGGTCCCCGTCGAGTCCTCCGACGAGATCGGCCGCCTCGCGAACGCGTTCAACGAGGTCAACGAGACGACGATGGTCGTCGCCCGGCAGCAGGCCGCCCTGCGTGGCTCCATCGCCGAGATGTTCGTCAACGTCGCCCGCCGCGACCAGGTGCTCCTCAACCGCCAGCTCGCGTTCCTCGACGAGCTCGAGCGGTCCGAGGAGGACCCGACGACGCTGTCGAACCTGTTCCGGCTCGACCACCTCGCGACCCGTATGCGCCGCAACGCCGAGTCCCTGCTCGTCCTCGCGGGCATCGACTCCGGCCGTCGAGTCCGCCAGCCGATGCCCGTCTCCGACGTCATCCGCACCGCGTCCTCCGAGATCGAGCTGTACGACCGCGTCCGGCTGAACCTGCAGTCCGACCCGCACATGCTCGGGCACAACGCGCTCACGGCCGCGCACCTCCTCGCCGAGCTCCTCGAGAACGCGACGATGTTCTCCGAGCCGCACACCCCCGTCGAGGTCACCACGACGCGCGACGCCCGCGGCGTCGTCGTCGCCGTGCGCGACCACGGTCTGGGCATGTCGGCCGACGAGATCGCCGAGGCCAACGTCAAGGTGGCCTCCGCCGCCGCGACCGACGCCGTCGGCGCCCAGCGCCTCGGCCTCTTCGTCGTCGGCCGGCTCGCGAACCGTCTCGGCGCCCAGGTCGTGTTCGGCACGGGCATCGAGGGGCGCGGCACCCTGGTCACCGTCGTCCTGCCGGCCGAGCTCTTCCTCGCGGACGAGGCGCTGCCGCTGCCGCAGCCGACCGACCCGCTGGAGGCCGCCACGCAGCGGTCCGCCGCGCAGCTCTCCGTGCCCGTCCGGGAGGACCACGCGCTGTCGGCACCCGCCGCCGAGCCCGCCCCGGCACCGGCCCCCGCCGCGCCGGCGCCCGCCCCGGCTCCCGCGCCCGCCCCGGTGCCGACGGCATCGTTCGGGCAGGGGCTCGTCGAGCCCGAGGCCCCCGTCGCCGAGCCCGTCGACATCGACGCGCTGACGGACGGCACGACGCGCGCGGGCATGCCGCGACGTCGCCGCGCCGAGGGTGACGCCCCGACCGAGGCCATCGTGCTCCCGCCGCTCGTCACGCCCACGCTCGACGAGTCGGCGCCCGAGGCCGAGGACGCCCAGTGGACGCCCCCGCAGCAGGTCGCCCCGTCGGAGCGCTCGCTCCCCAGCCGACACCGCGGTGCCACGCACCCGGCCGAGCCCGGCCCGGTGTCGGGGGCGCTGCCGCTGCCCGAGCCCGAGCGCCTGACCGCCCCCCTCGAGGTGGAGCAGCGCACGGGCCTGTTCTCCAACTTCCGGTCGATGGACCGCCTGGGGGACGGCCCGGAGGACACCGCCCTCCAGCTCGACGCGATCAACGAGGACCCGGCGGACCTGCCGCTCGGCTTCGGCGCCGACACTCCCGCGCCGGCGCCCGCCGCGGCCCCCACCGCGCCGGCCGCCGTCGAGAGGCCCGCCGCTCCCGTGTCCCGGTCGCCCTGGGCGACCGACGAGGTCACCCCGTCGTCGGCGACCTCCGCCGAGAGCGCCGAGGCGGAGCAGGACTACGCCGCGCTGCCCGCGTTCGAGGACCTCATGTCCGACCTCCCGACCCGACGTGGGGACGCCGCCGCCAACCGCAAGCGCGGTCTGTTCGGCCGCAAGCCGGCCGCGGACGAGCCCGCGGAGGCCCCGGAACGGTCGGTCGCCCCGGCGTCCGACCCGCTGACCGGTCGCCTCGTCGCCGAGCCCGCCCCGGCGGCGACCCGGTCCGACGAGCCCGCGCCCACGGCCTCCGTGCCCGACGCGTTCCGCACCGGACCCGTCGCACCGTCGCCGTGGACCGGACCCACGGAGCGGTCCACGCCGGCCCCGGCCCAGCCCGCGGCCTACCGTGCTCCCGAGGTCGACCACGTCCCCTACCAGCCGGCACCTGCCGCGCCCGTCGAGCCCCGCCCCGCCGCGGGCGACGACGCACGGCCGACCCCGACCGCCTACGGCGAGTCGGTCCTGCCCCTGCGTTCGACGGGCCACGGCGCCGAGGACCCGCTCGACCCCCACTACGTGCCCGACACCGTCGAGGCGCGCTCGGAGTGGATGGCCTCGGCCGTCCTCTACGAGGAGATGTCGACCCTGCTCCAGCGGGGTGTCTTCCAGGAAGGGAACGTGACGACCACCGACCAGGAGCCGTCCTACCAGCCGCAGTCGATGCCGGCCCCCGGACCGGGCCTGGTCCGGCGGAGCCGTACGACCGAGCAGCCCGCCCGGACCGACCGGTTCACGGCGCAGATCGAACGTGACCCGGAGCAGCTGCGGGCCCGATTGTCGGCCTTCCAGTCGGCGACGGCCCGTGGTCGTTCCGAGACGACCCCCGGTGGGGTCTCGACGGATGGGGCTCGACCGTGAATGATGTCCATGAATCATCCCCGCACAGCGGTGACCTGCGCACACTCAGCGCACCTGATGAGGAGGAAGCGTGACCCTCAGTACTGAAGCGACCAACTTCGGGTGGCTTCTCGACAACTTCGTCCGGACCGTCCCCGGCAGCCGCCACACCCTGGTTGTCTCGGCCGACGGTCTGCTCATGGCGATGTCGGACCAGCTCGACCGCACGAGCGGCGACCAGCTCGCCGCGATCGTCTCCGGCATGTCGAGCCTCACCCGCGGCGCCTCACGGCAGCTCAACGGCGGCAACGTCCGCCAGGCCGTCATCGAGATGGACAACGGCTACCTCTTCCTGATGAACGTCTCGAACGGCTCCGTGCTCGCCGTCGTGGCGGACGCCAGCTGCGACATCGGCCTCATCGGCTACGAGATGGCGCTGCTGGTCTCGCGGACCGAGGCGACCCTCACCCCGCAGCTCATCTCCGAGATGCGCGGCAACCTCCCGGTCGACGGCGCCACGCGCTCCGCCCGGGTGGGATGAGGTAGGCCATGTCGCACGCACCGTTCGGTTCACTGGGCGCGCACACCGCGGACAGCTACGAGGCGTCCACGGTGCGTCCCTACGCGGTCACCGGTGGCCGCGTCCGGTCGTCCATGTCCGACCTTCCCCTGGAAGCACTGGTCGAGGTGATGCCGGGCGCGGTGAGCAGCTTCGGCCTCACCCCGGAGAAGCGCGCGATCCTGCAGCACGCGGCGCACACCTACGTGTCGGTGGCCGAGCTCTCCGCCCTGCTCAAGCTCCCCCTGGGAGTCGTCCGCATCCTGGTCGCGGACATGCAGGAAGAGGGTCACATCACCGTGCACACCTCGGCCCCGGTCAACGTCCACACGGGTCACGGCAGCAACCACTCGGGGCTTTCCCTGAGCGTCTTGGAGAGTGTTCTCAATGGCATTTCCGCCCTCTGACAGCGCGTCCGCGTCGGCCGGTGGGTTCTCGCCGAGCTGGGCCCCCGTCTCGCAGCCCTCGGGCGCGGGCATGTGGGCCGCCCAGCCTGCCCCGGTGAACGAGGCCCCGGCCACGCCCGTCCGGCAGAGCGTGCTCGGTGGCGCCCCGGCCGGCCCGACGCAGGAGTCGCCGGCCCCGCAGGCACCGGCACCCGCCGTGCAGGCGCCGGCGGCCCAGGCGCCCGCCGCGGCCGCACCGGAGCCCGGCGCACGCCCCGCGTCGCCTGCGGCGGCGACCGGGGGCGGTCAGGGTGCCGCACCGACCGTCACGAAGATCGTCGTCGCCGGCGGGTTCGCCGTCGGCAAGACGACGTTCATCGGGTCGATCTCCGACGTCGAGCCCCTCAACACCGAGGCCGCGATGACGGAGCACTCGGTGGGCGTCGACGACGCCGGTGGCGTCACCGACCGCAAGACCACCACCACGGTGGCGATGGACTTCGGTCGGGTGTCCCTGCCCGGGAACCTGTGGCTGTACCTGTTCGGCACCCCCGGCCAGGACCGCTTCCTGTTCATGTGGGACGACCTGGTGCGCGGCGCCATCGGCGCGGTCGTCCTCGTCGACACCGACCGCCTCGAGCAGTGCTTCCCCGCCATCGACTACTTCGAGTCGCGCGGCGTGCCGTTCGTCGTCGGCGTGAACTGCTTCGACGGCGTCGCCAAGCACCGCCTCGAGGACGTCCGCGAGGCGCTCCAGATCCCCGCGCACGTGCCGATGCTCTACACCGACGCCCGCTCCCGCGCCGCGACCAAGCAGACGCTCATCTCGCTGGTCCAGCTCGCGATGCGTCAGCTCCGCTCCGGCAGCACCGCGAACTGATCTCCCGGCCGTCGACGGCACGCACCGACCTCGGTCGGTCGCGCCGTCGGCGGCCGTGCTCGTGCCCCGGCTAGACTGCCCGGGCCTGGGAGGGCTGACAGAGCGGCCGAATGTGACGGTCTTGAAAACCGTTGTGCGGTGACCCCGCACCGGGGGTTCGAATCCCCCGCCCTCCGCACCGTGCGGCGTCACCGACGTCGCGCTTTGCCCCTGACCGCTGTTGGCGGTTAGTCTGGGCGCCGCGGCAGACCCGTTCTGTGGTTCGCCGCATGGAGACGTCGCATAGTCTGGTCTAGTGCGCCACCCTGCTAAGGTGGTAACGGGGCAACCCGTTCGCGGGTTCAAATCCCGCCGTCTCCGCCAGGAAGGCTCCGGTGCTCGTCGCCCGGGGCCTTTTCTGTCGGTCGAGAACGCGGCGGATCGTGGCCTCGGTCACGATCGCCGGATCCGGTTTGGGGATCCGGCCCGAGCGCGGTAATGTTCTCGACGGCCGGTCACGGAAGTGCCGGACAGACTGCGCCCGTAGCTCAACGGATAGAGCATCTGACTACGGATCAGAAGGTTGGGGGTTCGAATCCCTCCGGGCGCACAGACAGAGCGGCGGCCCGATCCTCACGGATCGGGCCGCCGCTCTTTTCGCGTCTCCCGGTCGTCGCATCGCGTGCGCCCGGACGGCCCAGCTCCGCTGTCGCGACGGCACGCGCGGCCCGAGCGCGTGGGGGAAGGGGCGCCCGGGGAACCGGGGCCGGCGCACGGGCCGATCCCGCCGAACGATGGGCGGTGCGCGCCCGCGGGCTGCCGGGTCGGCGTCCCGTGTCGGCTCCGTGCACTCAGACCGGAGCATCCGGCGGTGTCGGACGGTGTTCGGCCCGCGCTGCTGCAGGCGTCCGTCCCTGAGGGCCGCGCCGGGAGGTCGGCGTGGGATGCGCCGGGAGATCGGTGTGGGAGGCGCGGCCCGGGCCGCCGCCCTCCGTCGGCCATGCGGCACACCGGACGACCACGCTCGCAGGACCCGGGGTTCGTCCGACATGACCCGTGACGGCCGGACGACACGTGAATCGCCCCGTCTCACGTGCTCGGGTGCTCGGGTGCTCAGCTCGGAGTGCGGTCCAGCACTTGCGTGACCGAACACGTCCCCACCGACCGTGACGGCTCTGGAACGCGAGGTGGGTGATGCTCGGGTGCTCGGGTGCTCAGCTCGGAGTGCGGTCCAGCACTCGCGTGACCGAACACGTCCTCACCGACCGTGACGGCTCCGGGGAACGCGAGGCGGGTGATCATCGGGGAGCCCGCCGGGCCGTCGTGGCGCCTTCCGGGAGGAAGGGGCGTCGGAGGCGCGCACCGTCGGAGGCGCGGACGCCGCGAGTGCCGCCGGCCGGCCTCAGGACGTCGCACAGGCGCGGGGAGCAGTCGCCGGGAGATCGGGCGGACGTCGCCCAGGGGACTGTTGCGGGACGTCGAGGATGCCGCTGCCGGCCACAGGGAGCCCTCCGCCCATGGTGAGGCGCTCCGCGCACCTGTCGGCGAACCGCCCAGACTCGGTCGACCTCCCTGACGGCGCCGGTGATCGTGCGGAGCGAGGCTGACACGGGTGTCGGGGGTGACCTGGCCGTGTGGTGGGGCCGGCTCCGGCGGTGGGACGAGCCAGGAGGATGGGAACCGGCTCCGAGCACCCCGCGGTGCTCCGCCCGGCGGCAACCGGGGCCGGCGGGACCAGGGACGCCGACCGCGGAGTGGTGCAGGCCACGTGGGGGCGCGTTGACGTGGGGCGGTCCGGTGGGTAATGTTCTCGGAGTTCAGCCCGCCGGGCGAGGCGGACACCGAGGAGACAACCTGAGGGTTGGGTACCGGTGGCCGGGCCGGGGTTGGGAACCATCTTCCTTCTGGGTCGGGGTGTTTTGTGCGCTCTGGTTCTGGGTGGGGTGTCTTCTGTTGTTTTTCGTGTGTTTTTTCGTGGCGTTCTTCGGAGCGGGGCGGATTTGCGCGGGAATGGCGGGGGCGCTAAGTTAGAGGGGTTGCCCCGGGCGGGGTTCGGACGAGGGTTCGGGCTTCGGATGGTGTGCGTCGGTTGTTTGAGAACTCAACAGTGTGCTTGATAGTCAATGCCAAATTTATTGAACCTTCATTGGTTCCTTTGGATCGGACATCTAGATTTTTGCTAGCTGTCTGGCCAGTATCGATTGGCATCGCACGCCCTTGGGGTGTGTGGTGTTTTTCTCTCTTTCACGGAGAGTTTGATCCTGGCTCAGGACGAACGCTGGCGGCGTGCTTAACACATGCAAGTCGAACGGTGAAGCCCAGCTTGCTGGGTGGATCAGTGGCGAACGGGTGAGTAACACGTGAGCAACCTGCCCTCCACTTCGGGATAAGCCTTGGAAACGGGGTCTAATACCGGATATGAGCGCCTGCTGCATGGCGGGTGTTGGAAAGTTTTTCGGTGGGGGATGGGCTCGCGGCCTATCAGCTTGTTGGTGGGGTAATGGCCTACCAAGGCGTCGACGGGTAGCCGGCCTGAGAGGGCGACCGGCCACACTGGGACTGAGACACGGCCCAGACTCCTACGGGAGGCAGCAGTGGGGAATATTGCACAATGGGCGAAAGCCTGATGCAGCGACGCCGCGTGAGGGATGACGGCCTTCGGGTTGTAAACCTCTTTCAGCAGGGAAGAAGCGCAAGTGACGGTACCTGCAGAAGAAGCGCCGGCTAACTACGTGCCAGCAGCCGCGGTAATACGTAGGGCGCAAGCGTTGTCCGGAATTATTGGGCGTAAAGAGCTCGTAGGCGGTTTGTCGCGTCTGGTGTGAAAACCTCAGGCTCAACCTGGGGCGTGCATCGGGTACGGGCAGACTAGAGTGCGGTAGGGGAGACTGGAATTCCTGGTGTAGCGGTGGAATGCGCAGATATCAGGAGGAACACCGATGGCGAAGGCAGGTCTCTGGGCCGCAACTGACGCTGAGGAGCGAAAGCATGGGGAGCGAACAGGATTAGATACCCTGGTAGTCCATGCCGTAAACGTTGGGCACTAGGTGTGGGGCTCATTCCACGAGTTCCGTGCCGCAGCTAACGCATTAAGTGCCCCGCCTGGGGAGTACGGCCGCAAGGCTAAAACTCAAAGGAATTGACGGGGGCCCGCACAAGCGGCGGAGCATGCGGATTAATTCGATGCAACGCGAAGAACCTTACCAAGGCTTGACATGCACCGGAAACACTCAGAGATGGGTGCCCCGTAAGGTCGGTGCACAGGTGGTGCATGGTTGTCGTCAGCTCGTGTCGTGAGATGTTGGGTTAAGTCCCGCAACGAGCGCAACCCTCGTCCTATGTTGCCAGCGGGTTATGCCGGGGACTCATAGGAGACTGCCGGGGTCAACTCGGAGGAAGGCGGGGATGACGTCAAATCATCATGCCCCTTATGTCTTGGGCTTCACGCATGCTACAATGGCCGGTACAGAGGGCTGCGATACCGCAAGGTGGAGCGAATCCCAAAAAGCCGGTCTCAGTTCGGATTGGGGTCTGCAACTCGACCCCATGAAGTCGGAGTCGCTAGTAATCGCAGATCAGCAACGCTGCGGTGAATACGTTCCCGGGCCTTGTACACACCGCCCGTCAAGTCACGAAAGTTGGTAACACCCGAAGCCCATGGCCCAACCCTTGTGGGGGGAGTGGTCGAAGGTGGGACCGGCGATTGGGACTAAGTCGTAACAAGGTAGCCGTACCGGAAGGTGCGGCTGGATCACCTCCTTTCTAAGGAGCACGTGGCCCTGGTGGCTCGTGGCCGGCAAGGCTCGCCCGTTCGGGTGGGTGTCGGTGGCGGGTCGCGTAGCTGGGGTCCATGCAGGCCGCTTGAGACGCCGACAGTGCGTCTGGTGGCTGCTCTGGGTGGAACATTGACTACGGTCGCCTGCGGGTGGCTGGTGCTAGTACGCCTCGTTCGCGGGGCTGGAACGCGCTGGTCGGTCGTGGGGGGGTCGGTGAGCACACTGTTGGGTCCTGAGGCAACCGGCCATGGGTCGGGGGTTTCATGACGCGGGTCGTCGGTGGGTGTCATACCGCCTGGCTGCCTGGTGGGGGTGCGCACGCTCTAGGGTGTGGGTCCGCTGCCGGGGGGTGGGGTTGGTGGCATCGGTGCCGGCGGGTTCGTCCGTTGCTTGAGAACTGCACAGTGGACGCGAGCATCCCAGATGTTCAAGCTCATCATCTTCCCCTTGCGGGGTGGTGATGTGTTTTCTTGGATTTCTGTAGCATATTTGTAGTGTGTGTCGAAGTTTTTAAGGGCACACGGTGGATGCCTTGGCACTAGGAGCCGAAGAAGGACGTGGTAGCCTGCGATAAGCCTCGGGGAGTTGGCAAACGAACTGTGATCCGAGGGTGTCCGAATGGGGGAACCCGGCCGCAGTCATGTGCGGTCACCCTCGCCTGAATATATAGGGCGAGTGGAGGGAACGCCGGGAAGTGAAACATCTCAGTACCGGCAGGAAGAGATATTCCGTGAGTAGTGGCGAGCGAAAGCGGATGAGGCCAAACCGTGCGCGTGTCAAGCTGTCAGGCGTTGCGCGTACGGGGTTGTGGGACCTTCTGGAAGAATCTGACAGTTCTTCAGCCAGTAAGAAAGCCGTGTCATAGTCGAACCGCATTGAAAGGCGGACCGTAGAGGGTGTGAGTCCCGTAGACGAAATGGTGCGGCCTGGTGGAGGGGATCCCAAGTAGCACGGGGCCCGAGAAATCTCGTGTGAATCTGGCAAGACCACTTGCTAAGCCTAAATACTACCTAGTGACCGATAGCGGACCAGTACCGTGAGGGAAAGGTGAAAAGTACCCCGGGAGGGGAGTGAAATAGTACCTGAAACCGTGTGCCTACAATCCGTCGGAGCCTCCTTAGCAGGGGTGACGGCGTGCCTTTTGAAGAATGAGCCTGCGAGTTAGTGCTCGGTGGCGAGGTTAACCCGTGTGGGGAAGCCGTAGCGAAAGCGAGTCCGAATAGGGCGATTCAGTCGCCGGGTCTAGACCCGAAGCGAAGTGATCTAGCCATGGGCAGGTTGAAGCGCCGGTAAGACGGCGTGGAGGACCGAACCCACTTAGGTTGAAAACTGAGGGGATGACCTGTGGTTAGGGGTGAAAGGCCAATCAAACTTCGTGATAGCTGGTTCTCCCCGAAATGCATTTAGGTGCAGCGTCACGCGTTCCTTACCGGAGGTAGAGCTACTGGATGGCCGATGGGCCCCACCAGGTTACTGACGTCAGCCAAACTCCGAATGCCGGTAAGCCAGAGCGTGGCAGTGAGACTGCGGGGGATAAGCTTCGTAGTCGAGAGGGAAACAGCCCAGACCACCGGCTAAGGCCCCTAAGCGTGTGCTCAGTGGGAAAGGATGTGGAGTTGCACAGACAACCAGGAGGTTGGCTTAGAAGCAGCCACCCTTGAAAGAGTGCGTAATAGCTCACTGGTCAAGTGATTCCGCGCCGACAATGTAGCGGGGCTCAAGTACACCGCCGAAGCCGTGGCACTCACACTTTGCCCAGCACCGACTTGATCGGTGTTCAGGCGTGTGGGTGGGTAGGGGAGCGTCGTGTGGGCAGTGAAGCCGCGGAGTGATCCAGCGGTGGAGGCCACACGAGTGAGAATGCAGGCATGAGTAGCGAATGACGGGTGAGAAACCCGTCCGCCGAATGACCAAGGGTTCCAGGGCCAGGTTAATCCGCCCTGGGTAAGTCGGGACCTAAGGCGAGGCCGACAGGCGTAGTCGATGGACAAGGAGTTGATATTCTCCTACCGGCGAAGAACCGCCCATACCGAATCCGGTGATGCTAACCGCCCCAAGGGCAGCACCGTGGTCTTCGGACCACACCGCTGCCGGCGGCGTGGGACCCGAACCGGTAGTAGGTAAGCGTATTAACAGGGGTGACGCAGGAAGGTAGCCCGGCGTGGCGATGGTAGACCACGTCCAAGGCCGTAGCCCGCTTCGTAGGCAAATCCGCGAAGCACCAGGGTGAGAGCTGACAGTGACCGCGTATGCGGGAAACGGGTGATCCTATGCTGCCAAGAAAAGCCTCGACGCGAGGTTCTAGCCGCCCGTACCCCAAACCGACTCAGGTGGTCAGGTAGAGAATACTAAGGCGATCGAGATAATCGTGGTTAAGGAACTCGGCAAAATGCCCCCGTAACTTCGGGAGAAGGGGGGCCTGATCCGTCAACACCCTAGCGGTGGGACGCGGTGAGGGCCGCAGAGACCAGGGAGAAGCGACTGTTTACTAAAAACACAGGTCCGTGCTAAGTCGCAAGACGATGTATACGGACTGACGCCTGCCCGGTGCTGGAAGGTTAAGAGGACGGGTCAGCTTCGGCGAAGCCCAGAATTTAAGCCCCAGTAAACGGCGGTGGTAACTATAACCATCCTAAGGTAGCGAAATTCCTTGTCGGGTAAGTTCCGACCTGCACGAATGGCGTAACGACTTCTCCGCTGTCTCAACCGCGAACTCGGCGAAATTGCACTACGAGTAAAGATGCTCGTTACGCGCAGCAGGACGGAAAGACCCCGGGACCTTTACTATAGCTTGGTATTGGTGTTCGGTGCGGTTTGTGTAGGATAGGTGGGAGACTATGAAACCCGCGCGCCAGCGCGAGTGGAGTCGCCGTTGAAATACCACTCTGACCGCATCGACCATCTAACCTCGGTCCGTGATCCGGACCAGGGACAGTGCCTGGTGGGTAGTTTAACTGGGGCGGTTGCCTCCCAAAATGTAACGGAGGCGCTCAAAGGTTCCCTCAGCCTGGTTGGCAATCAGGTGTCGAGTGCAAGTGCACAAGGGAGCTTGACTGTGAGACCGACAGGTCGAGCAGGGACGAAAGTCGGAACTAGTGATCCGGCGGTGGCTTGTGGAAGCGCCGTCGCTCAACGGATAAAAGGTACCCCGGGGATAACAGGCTGATCTTCCCCAAGAGTCCATATCGACGGGATGGTTTGGCACCTCGATGTCGGCTCGTCGCATCCTGGGGCTGGAGTAGGTCCCAAGGGTTGGGCTGTTCGCCCATTAAAGCGGCACGCGAGCTGGGTTTAGAACGTCGTGAGACAGTTCGGTCCCTATCCGCTGCGCGCGCAGGAAACTTGAGAAGGGCTGTCCCTAGTACGAGAGGACCGGGACGGACGAACCTCTGGTATGCCAGTTGTTCCGCCAGGAGCACCGCTGGTTCGCTACGTTCGGAAGGGATAACCGCTGAAAGCATCTAAGCGGGAAGCCTGCTTCAAGATGAGGTTTCCAACAGAACTTGTTTCTGTGAAGGCACCCAGCTAGACCACTGGGTAGATAGGCCGGAAGTGGAAGACAGGACCAAAGACTGTCGCAGCTGACCGGTACTAATCAGCCGACAACTTCACACACATTCACTTGCATGCACGCGTCCACTGTGCGGTTCCCGAGAAACGGGCACCACCCCCCCACACCCCACGACCACGGGTGCCAACACTGGGGGGACCCTGACAACTCGATAACGTTACGGCGGTCATAGCGTAGGGGAAACGCCCGGTCCCATCCCGAACCCGGAAGCTCAGCCCTACAGCGCCGATGGTACTGCCCTGGAGACGGGGTGGGAGAGTAGGACGCCGCCGGACACCCTTCACAGCAGCCCCCCCAACCACCGGTTGGGGGGCCTGCTGCATTTGTCCCACCGATCGTCGCCCCGGACGGGTGTCACCCGACCGGGATCAGGTCGGGACAGGCCCGTTCCAGCCCGCCACGGCGCCAGGCAAGAGTCTGGGCCGGCTGGCCGGCTGGCTGACGATCACGTCCACGGGCGCACTGCACCTACCCGCGCACCGACGCTCGGACGCACTGCACGCCATCGGGTGGCGCGAGGACCGCTCGGGAGAGATCGGGCTCGCCGACGATCCACGCCATGCCCCCGCGGCCGCAGCGCGGTGCCCAACAGCGGTCGGCGGCCTGCCGTGCCATTGGCGGCGACCCGGACGACCAGGCGGAGGCCCGGCATCGCCGGCGCCGAGTGGTATCTGTATGCGCTGACGCGGCCACGATCGCGCTGAGTCGCGTGGCATTGCGCTGAGTCGCGTGGCATTGCGCTGAGTCGCATGGGTCCGCGCTGAGTCGCGTGGCATTGCGCTGAGTCGCATGGGTCCGCGCTGAGTCGCGTGGGTCCGCGCTGAGTCGCGTGGGTCCGCGCTGAGTCGCGACGAGGGATTGCGGTCTCGTGCGGGTGGCCGCGGAGGGGGCCGGCGGCCCTCCGGGAGGTCAGGGCGTCGGCCGCCTAGGATGGCCGGGTGGTGATCCGCTGACGCGGGGGACGGCACGCTGCTCCGGTCCGGAGCCGGCGACGTACGACGGAAGGACGTCCGGTGAGGGTCTCGGCGAAGGCCGACTATGCGGTGCGCGCGACGGTGGAGCTGGCCGCTCATGACAGCTCGGACCCGGTGTCGGCGGAGGCGTTGGCGGCGGCGCAGCAGATTCCTCACCGCTTCCTCGAGGCGATCCTGCGGGATCTGCGGCGGGACGGGATCGTGGTGAGCCGGCGGGGGTCGCGCGGCGGGTACGTGATGGCTCGCCCTGCGGCAGAGGTGACGATCGCGGACGTGGTGCGTGCGGTGGACGGGCCGCTGGTCTACGTGCGGGACGAGCGTCCGTCGGACCTGGAGTACACCGGTGCGGCGCTGTCGCTGCTGCACGTGTGGGTGGCGTTGCGGGCGAACGTCCGGGCGGTGCTCGAGCAGGTGACGGTCGCGGACGTCGTCGACGGCACGATCCCGGTGGAGATCCGGGCGCTGCTCGACGACTCGGGCGCGTGGGAGAACCCCTGATGTCCGCCTGACGGACAGTTGTCCGTCGGTGCTGGACACCGCCCTCCGCTGCTCCTACTATTCCTATACGTCCGATCGGAATACTCACATGGAGCAGTGATGAAGACTCTCATCCTGATCGCCCTCGTCGGCCTGGGCGCACAGCTCGTCGACGGGAGCCTCGGCATGGCGTACGGGGTGACGTCGACGACGCTCCTCCTGGCCATCGGCACCAACCCCGCGGCGGCGTCGGCCACCGTGCACCTCGCCGAGGTGGGCACCACGCTCGCCTCGGGCCTGTCCCACTGGAAGTTCGGCAACGTCGACTGGAAGGTCGTCGCCCGCATCGGCGTCCCCGGCGCGGTCGGCGCGTTCATCGGCGCCACCTTCCTGTCCTGGCTCGCCGTCGACCTGGCCAAGCCCCTCATCTCGATCATCCTGCTCGCCCTCGGCCTGTACGTGCTGCTGCGCTTCACGTTCCGCGGGCTGCGCACCGACCGGATCGGGACCCCGCTGCGCAAGCGGTTCCTGGCCCCGCTGGGCCTCGTGGCCGGCTTCGTCGACGCCACCGGCGGCGGTGGCTGGGGGCCGGTCGGCACCCCGGCGATCCTCGCGAGCGGCCGCATGGAGCCCCGCAAGGTCATCGGCTCGATCGACACCAGCGAGTTCTTCGTCGCGGTCGCGGCGAGCCTCGGCTTCTTCGTGGGGCTGGGCACCGCCGGCATCGACACGCAGTGGGTCGTGGCGCTGCTCCTGGGTGGTCTCATCGCCGCACCGATCGCCGCCTACCTGGTGCGCATCGTCCCGCCGCGCGTCCTCGGGTCGGCCGTGGGCGGCCTCATCGTCCTGACGAACACCCGCACCCTGCTGCTCGCGTTCGACGTCGCCGACGTCTGGGTGTCGACGGCGCTCTGGGCGATCGCGGCGGTCTGGGCCGCGGCCGTCGCCTGGTCGATCAACGCCCACCTGGTGCAGCGCCGGGAGGCCGCCGCGGAGGCGGCCGTCGTCGAGGGACCGGCCGAGCCGACCACGCCGGCCGCCACGGGTGCCGCCCGTCACTGACAGCAACGGGCCGGGACGAGCCGGGGACCGCCGACAGGGCGGTCCCCGGCTCTCCGGTGGCGCTCCGGGCGCACCGGAGTACGGTGGGCCGCAACCGGCTGCGGCCAGGGGCGGCCGCGGGAAGCAGGGGGTGGGTGACCATGGGCGCTCCGCCGTCCCGCAGGACGTCCCGCAACGGCACGAGCGACATCGCCGAGGCGCTGGCGACGGGGACACAGCTCGTCGTCGGGCGCTACCACGTCGACGTCGCCACGGGGCACACGTGGTGGTCGGACGAGACGTACCGGCTGCACGGTCACGAACCCGGGGAGATCGAACCCAGCATCGACGTGATCCTCGCCCGCACCCACCCGGACGACAGGTCCCGCCTGTCCCGCACCGCCGCGGTCGCACTGCACGCCGGGCGCCCCTTCGCGAGCGCGCACCGCATCGTGGACCCGCACGGCAGGTCCCGGTCCGTCGTCGTCACCGGGCAGGGAAGGCACGAGGACGACGGCACGATCGTGCAGGTCGTGGGCTACGTGCTGGACGTCAGCCCGGTGACACGGGAGGCACTCGACCGGGAGGCGCAGCGGGCCGTGGGCCGCGCCCTGGTCTCGGCCGCGGCGGTCGAGCAGGTCAAGGGCGCGATCATGGTGACGCGCGGGCTGGCGGAGGCCGACGCCGCCGACCTGCTCGGCGAGGCCGCGGCACGCGCCGGGGTTCCGTTGCAGGTCGCGGCGTCCCAGGTGGTGGTGGCGCTGCAGCACTCGTCCGGGGACCCGGCCGAGCGCCTCGAGAGCGCCCTGGCGACGGTGCACGCGGTCGACCGACCCCGGGGGCACGAGGCCCAGCTGGCCCGGCGTCGCCTGCACGACGCCTGACCATCGGGCCCCGGCCCGTCGGCGGTCAGACGACCGAGACCTTCTGCGCCCGACGGTCGACGGCCTTGGCGACGCCCTGGCGGGCGAGGCGGCGCGCGAGGACGGCGACGCCACCGGTGACGGCGGCGAACGTGATCGCCTGGACGACGGGGATGTCGTCCGCGTCGAGGTCGATGGGCGCGTCGTTGCCCGTGGCCTTCTCCCACACGAACTTGATCAGCTTCTGCGCGACCCAGCCGGCGGCGAACGTCGCCGCGACCGTCCCGACCTTGAGCGCGAGGGACGGTTCGTTGTGATCGAGGTCCACGGTTCTCCTTCGGTCGACGTCGTCCGGCGGCGGTCCCGCCGGACCGGTCCACCGTAGCGTGCGCGGGCGGTAGGCTCTCAGGGAACGACAGGGGAGCGCCGTGCGGCGCTGAGAGTGCGGACCACCGCAGACCCTCGAACCTGATCCGGTTAGCACCGGTGGAGGAAGTCGGGCTTCTCGAACCCGTCGTCCGTCGGACCGGCGGGCGACGGACCCCCTCCCGCACGTCTGAGGAGGACACATGAACATCCGTCACCGCCGCGCCGTCACGGCCGCCGCCGCCGTGGGGCTGCTGCCGCTGCTCGCCGCCTGCTCGGGGGACGACGCCCCGGCCGGGACGACGTCGTCGAGCCCGACGGGGGACGCGCCGCTCTCCGGCACGGTCACGCTGGTCACGCACGACTCGTTCGCGCTCAGCGACGGCCTGCTGGAGTCGTTCGAGCAGGAGACGGGCCTGGAGGTCGAGCAGGTGGCGGCCGGCGATGCGGGCACGCTCGTCAACCAGCTCGTGCTGACCGCGGACTCGCCGCTCGGCGACGTCGTGTTCGGCGTCGACAACACGTTCGCGTCCCGTGCGGTCGAGGCGGGCGTGTTCGAGCCGTACACGCCGGCCGACCTCGACCCGTCGGTGACGGCGCTGGTCGGCGAGGGGCTGGAGGGGCTGACGCCGATCGACCAGGGCGACGTGTGCCTCAACGTGGACACCGCGTGGTTCGACGCGGAGGGCGTGGAACCGCCGTCGACGTTCGAGGACCTGCTCGACCCGGCCTACCGCGACCTGACGGTCGTGGCGAACCCGGCGACGTCGTCGCCCGGCTTCGCGATGCTCCTGGCGACCGTCGCGGCGTTCGGGGAGGACGGCTTCGAGCAGTACTGGACGGACCTGGGGGCCAACGGCCTGAAGGTGACCGAAGGCTGGTCGGACGCCTACTACGTCGACTTCTCGGGTGCGGGCGAGGGCGGGCAGCGTCCGGTCGTGCTGTCGTACGCGACGTCGCCGGCGTTCACGGTGACCGAGGACGGGGACGCGACGACGACGGCCGCCCTGCTGGGCACGTGCTTCCGCCAGGTCGAGTTCGCGGGCGTCCTCGCGGGGACGGACAACCCGGAGGGCGCGAAGGCCCTGGTGGACTTCCTCGCGTCCGCCGACGTCCAGGCGGACGTCCCGGCGAACATGTACATGTACCCGGCGGACGCGACGGTGGAGCTCCCGGCCGAGTGGGCGCAGTTCGCCCCGCAGGCGGACGAGCCGTTCGACGTCGCCCCGGCGGACGTCGCGGCGCACCGTGACGAGTGGATCCAGCAGTGGACGACCGCGGTCATCGGCTGAGTCGCAGGGTCGTCCGATGGAGGTCCGTCTGAGCCGGAGCCCCCGGGCGGGGCGGTTGCCCCGCCCGGGGGCGGGCGCGTGGCTGGGCTGGGCCCTGGCGGCGGGCCTGCCGTTGCTGTTCCTCGGGGTGTTCTTCGCGTGGCCGGTGGTGACGCTGGTGGGGCAGGGCTTCCTGGTCGACGACGGCGCGGGCGGGCGGACGCCGGACCTGTCGGGCTTCGCGGAGGTGCTGTCCCAGGAGCGCACCTGGCGGGTCGTCGGGCAGACGCTGGCGCAGGCGGCGGCGGGCACCGTGCTGAGCGTCCTGCTGGGACTGCCGGGCGCGTACGTGCTGTACCGGTGCCGGTTCCCGGGGCGGGCGCTGGTGCGGGGGCTGGTGACGGTCCCGTTCGTGCTGCCCACGGTGGTCGTGGGCGTCGCCTTCCGGGCGGTGCTCGCCCCGACGGGCCCGCTGGGGTTCCTGGGGCTCGAGGAGAGCTTCGTCGCGATCGTGGCGGCGCTGGTGTTCTTCAACTACTCGGTGGTGGTGCGGACGGTCGGCGGGCTCTGGGAGCGGCTGGACCCGCGGGCCGAGGAGGCCGCGCGGGCGCTGGGCGCGACGCCGTGGCGGGCGTTCCGCACGGTGACGCTGCCGGCGCTGGGCCCCGCGGTCGCCTCCGCCGCGGCCGTGGTGTTCCTGTTCTGCGCGACGGCGTTCGGCGTCGTGCTGGTGCTGGGCGGGATGCGGTACGGGACGATCGAGACGGAGATCTGGATCCGCACCACCCAGTTCCTCGACCTGCGGTCCGCGGCCGTGCTCAGCGTGCTGCAGCTGGTCGTCGTGTCGGCTGCGCTGCTGGTGAGCTCGCGGCTGCGGGCCCGCCGGGAGGCGGCCCTGCACCTGACGAGCGACCGCTCGGCGGCGCACCGCTGGCGGGCCACCGCCGCGGACGTCGTCCCGACGCTCGTCACGGTGGTGGTCGTCGCGGGCCTGATCGTGCTGCCCCTGGCCGGGCTGGTCGCACGGTCGTTCCGCGGGCCCGACGGGTCCTGGGGTGTGGACAACTACGTCGCCCTCGGCACCACGGGGGGTCGCAACGCGCTGTCGGTGACGGTGTGGGAGGCGCTCGGCCACTCGCTGCGCACCGCCCTGCTGGCCGCGGCGATCGCCGTGGTGGTGGGCGGGCTGGTGGCGCTGGTCGTGTCCCGGCGGCCGCGGTCGCCCGGGCTGCGGCGCGCCGTCGGCGGGCTCGACGCGCTCTTCATGCTGCCGCTGGGGGTGTCCGCGGTGACGGTCGGGTTCGGGTTCCTGCTGACGCTCGACCGCCCGCTGGGGCTGGACGTCGACCTGCGCACCTCCGGGCTGCTGGTCCCGATCGCGCAGGCCGTCGTGGCGGTCCCGCTGGTCGTCCGGACCGTCCTGCCCGTGCTGCGCGCGATCGACCCGCGCCTGCGCGAGGCAGCCGCGACCCTGGGGGCGCCTCCCGGCCGGGTGCTCGGCACCGTCGACGTGCCGCTCGCCGCCCGCTCGCTGGGCCTGGCCGTCGGGTTCGCGTTCGCGGTGTCCCTCGGCGAGTTCGGGGCGACGTCGTTCCTGGCCCGCCCGGACACCGCCACGCTGCCCGTCGTCATCTACCGGCTGATCGGCCTGCCGGGGGCGGAGAACTACGGGATGGCGCTCGCGGCGTCCGTGGTGCTGGCCGTGCTCACCGCGGGCGTCATGATGGTGGCCGAGCGTCTGCGTGGGGACGCCGGCGGAGGGGAGTTCTGATGGCGGGCACGACGGGCGGCCTGACGGTGCGCGATGTCGTCGTGCGGTACGCCGGGTCCCGGCGCGGTGGCGGCACGACGGCGGTGGACGGCGTCTCGCTGGCGGTCGACGCCGGCGAGGTGGTCGCGCTGCTGGGGCCGAGCGGCTGCGGCAAGTCGTCCCTGCTGCGGGCGGTGGCCGGGCTCGAGCCGCTCGCCGCGGGGTCGGTCGCGTTCGACGGCGAGGACCTCGCCGGGGTGCCGGTGCACCGCCGCGGGTTCGGGCTGCTGTTCCAGGAGGGGCAGCTGTTCCCGCACCGCGACGTCGGGCGGAACGTGGCCTACGGGCTCGAGATCCAGGGCCTCGCCCGCGACGAGCGGGAAGGGCGGGTCTCCGAGCTGCTCGACGCCGTCGGGCTCGCGGGGTACGCGCGACGCGCGGTGACGACCCTGTCGGGCGGGCAGCGGCAGCGCGTCGCCCTGGCACGGTCGCTCGCGCCACGGCCGCGGCTGCTGCTGCTCGACGAGCCGTTGTCCGCGCTGGACCGACAGCTGCGCGAACGGCTCGCGCTGGACGTGCGGGCCACCCTGCAGGACACCGGCACCACCGCGCTGTTCGTCACCCACGACCACGACGAGGCGTTCACGGTCGCGGACCGGGTGGCCGTCATGGACGGCGGCCGGCTGCTCCAGGTGGGAACCCGGGACGAGCTGACGTCCGCGCCGTCGTCGGAGCGTGTCGCGGAGTTCCTCGGGGTCTGACCCGCCCGCCTCGCGTCGTCGAGCGTCTCTGAAAGTCCGTCATCGACGCCGCACGGCGGACTTCCAGAGACGCTCGACGGGGAGCGGGTGGCGGCCCTCAGCGGGCGAAGACGGCCCGCGCGTGCGCCATGAGCGTCAGCAGCGGGTCGCGGCGGGCCGTGAACGCGGGCAGGTCGACCAGGCCGAGGGCGTGACGGCGGTGCAGCATCGCGAGCTCGGTCGCCGCCTGCTGGTAGTCGGCGAGGGCGCGCGCGGGCCCGCGGCCGAGGCGCTGCCGCACGCGCTCGCGGGCGAACCGGCGGGCGCGCAGCGTCGACAGCATCTGGACGTCGTGCGGGGTGACGACGCCGGTGGGCTCGTACAGCGGGAGGTAGGTGCGCACGAGGCCGACGATGCGCAGCCGGTCGCGGTGCAGCACGACGCCGAGGACGACGAGCACCGCGGCGCCCGCGGCGTAGGCGACGGCGAGACCGCCGAGACCGAACCCGGTCGACGCGTTCCACAGGCCGTGCAGCCCGATGGCGCCCGCGAACCCGGCCACGACGGGACGGACCCGACCGGTGGCGCGCAGCGCGGCGGACGCGACCCCCACGCCGATGAGGGACGTGCACAGGGGGTGCAGGAGCGGGGACACGACGCCGCGCACGACGAACGTCCACACCAGGGTGCCGGGCTCGGCGAACGCGTAGTAGCTGATGTTCTCCACGGTGGCGAAGCCGAGCCCCACCATGGAGCCGTAGATGATGCCGTCGGTCGGGCCGTTGAGCTCGCTGCGGCGGAACCACAGCAGCCCCACGAGGACGGCGCCCTTGACGAGCTCCTCCACGACGGGCGCGACGAGGGAGACGGTGGCGTAGGTGCCGCCCTCCACCCCGAGCAGCGGCGTCCACAGCTCGAGCCCCGCGGTGTTGACGAGGAGGGCGAGCAGGACCGACACCCCGGCGCCCCACGCGAAGGCGGTGACGAGCGCGTCGGGCGGCTCCGGCTCCAGCCGGTCGAGCGCGAGCACCCCGGCCAGCAGCAGGGGCAGCGGCGCCAGCGCGAGGACGACGGACGCCGCGACACCGGACGCCCCGTCGTGCAGCAGGAGGACGAGCGCGACGGCGAGGCACACCGACGACAGCGCGACCGTCACGACGACGCCGACCGACGGGCGCGCCGTGGGTCGGCCGGCGAGCACGGCGCGGGGATCGAGGGGCGGCACGCCGTCGACCCTATCGACCGGCGGGGCGGGGGTGCGGGACCGCCCGCGGCGACGGGGCGTCGGCGCGCGCCGGCCGAGGTGCGATGAGTTCGTCGGCGCGGCAGGGTCACCAGGAGCAACGAGGACCTGAGGAGGAACCACCATGACCGATGTCGTCTCCACCCTGTTCGTCGCGCTCGACGGTGTCGTCGAGCCGGACGAGGTGTGGCACTTCCCGTACTTCGACGACCGGATGGGCGCCGCCGTCGGCGACGACTACGCCGGCACCGACGTGCTCCTGCTCGGCCGGGTCACCTACGACAGCTTCGCCGGGGCGTGGCCCGACCGGGAGGCCGCGGGCGGCGACGACGCGCCGTTCGCCGCGACGCTGGGCGACCTGCGCAAGATCGTCGCCACCCACGACGACGGCGACCTCGGCTGGCGCAACGTCGAGGCGACGGACGACGTCGTGGCCACGGTCCGCGCGCTCAAGGACGCGGGCGAGGTGTCCAAGGTGCTGATCCCGGGATCGATCAGCGTGGTCCGTCAGCTCCTGGCGGCCGGCCTGCTCGACGAGCTGCGGCTGTTCCTGCACCCGGCCACCGGCGGCGGGTCGCGCCTGCGGCTGTTCGCCGACGACGACGTGTCGCGCGCGTTCGAGCTCGTGTCCGCGACCGCCCTGCCGAAGGGTGCGGTGCGGCTGATCTACCGCACGGCCACGGCCCCGGACGAGCGGCCCTACGAGGACGTCGCCGCGGAGGTGCCGTCGGGCGCCTGAGCGGTCGGGGAGCGGCGCACCACGACGATGGCGACGTCGTCGTCGCGGGCGTCGTCGAAGTGGCCGAGCAGGTCCTGGCAGACGTCGTCCGGCTCCCGCCCGGCGGTGGCGGCCGCCGCGTCGGTGAGCCGTGCGATGCCCTCGCGCAGCGTGCTGTCGCGGCGCTCGACGAGCCCGTCGGTGACGAGCAGCAGGTGGTCGCCCGGCCCCAGGGTCACGGGGGCGGGCGGCCGCCCGTCGGGGCTGGGCAGGCCCAGCAGGCGGGAGGACCGCTTGACGGTCTCCACGGTGCCGTCGGTCCGGACGAGGAGCGCGGGGAGGTGGCCGGCGTCGGTGACCTCCGCGGAACCGGTGGCCGGGTCCACGACGCACACGCACATGGTCGCCATCTCCGGGTGGTCGGCCCGGAGGGACTCGTTGAGCAGGTCGAGGGCGCGCTCGGCGGTGTGCCCCTCGCGCAGGTAGGCGCGCAGCGTGAGGCGGACCTCCGCCATGACCGCGGCGGCGCGCAGCGAGTGGCCCTGCACGTCGCCGATGACGACGGCCACCCGGCCGTCGGGCAGGTCGTAGACGTCGTAGAAGTCGCCGCCGACGTCGAGGCGGGCGTCGGACGCCTCGTAGCAGGCCGCGACGTCGAGCCCGGGGTGCTCGCCGAGGCGGGACGGCAGCATCGTGCGCTGGAGCGCCATCGCGATGCCGTGCTCCTCGGTGTACGTGCGCAGGTTCGCGAGCGCGACCGACGCCGCGCCGACGAACCGTTCGACGGCGGAGCGGTCGTCGTCGGTGAGGTCGGACTCGTCGTCGACGCGCAGGGCGAGACCGCCGACGAGCACGTCCTCGTCGTCGTACAGCCACATCGTCCACCAGGCGGCGGGGTCGAGCCGCGCCTGCACGGCGAGCCGGTGCCACGGGTCCGGGACCGCGTCCGCGGGGAACAGGGTGGGTCCGGCGGGTCCGGGGGGAAGCACCGGTGACGTGCCGGTGCCGCGCACCAGCACGGCGCCCGGCGCGCGGCACAGGGTGCGCAGGACCGTCGTCGGGTCGACCACGACCATCGCGAGGACGGCGCGGTCGAGCACCGTCGCCGCACCGGTCGCGAGCCGGTCCACGGCCTCGGCGTACGTTCCCGCGCGGTGCACGCGCACGAGGGACTCGCCGAGCAGCTCCAGGCGGCGGGCCGAGCGGCCGATGCCGCGCACCTGGTCGTGGCCGCGGCACAGCGTGTCGACCGTCGCGAGGAACTCGTCGCGGTCCAGCGGTTCCGGCAGGTAGGCGTCCGCACCGCCCTGGAGGCCCGCGGTGCGGGCGGCCGCGTCGATCGCGGTGGCCGACACGTGCAGCACGGGGACCTGCTCGGTGACCTCCGAGGCCTTGATCCGGCGGCACACCTCGCCCCCGGACAGGTCGGGCAGGTTGACGTCGAGGACGACGGCGTCGGTCTCGGCCGTCACGAGCTCCAGGGCCGCGGCACCGGTCCCCGCCTCGACGACGTCGAAACCGGCGCCGCGCAGCCACGTCGCCATGACGTACCGGTGGGCGGGGGTGTCGTCGACCACGACGACGCGTCGGGTCGGCTCGGTCGGCGTCATCGGGCGGACCTCTCGGTGAGCACCGCCAGCAGTGCTGCCCGGTCCAGACCGGACTTCGGCACGAAGGGCGTGCCGGCGAGCTCGGGCGGCAGGTCCGGGGCCGGTCCGCTCGACATCAGGACCGCGGGCAGCCGCGGGACCTCGGCCCGTAGCCGGGTCAGCAGGGTCACGCCGTCGATCCCCGGCATGCGGACGTCCAGCACGACGGCGTCCGCGTGGTCGTCGCGCAGCAGGGCGAGCGCGTGGTCCGCGTCGTGGGCCAGGCTGACCTGGGTCGCGACGTCGCGCAGCAGGCCGGCGACGACGGCACCGAACGCCCGGTCGTCGTCGACGACGAGCACGTTGCCGAGCGTCACGCCCGGTGCGAGGACGGGCACCGACCCCGACGCCGTCGAGGGGCCCGCGGGTCCCGTGGGGAGCGTGAGCGTGAACGTGCTGCCCCGGCCGGGCTCCGACGTCGCGACGAGCGTGCCGCCGAGCGCCTCCGCCGTCCGGCGCGCGTACGGCAGGCCGAGGCCGGTGCCCCGCACCCCCGGCTGGAGGTGGTTCGGCACCTGCACGAACTCCTCGAACACGCTCTCCAGGTGCTCCGTCGGGATGCCCACGCCGGAGTCGCGGACCGTCACCACGACGTCGTCGCCGGCGGCGGCCGCGGTGAGCCGCACCGAGCCCTGCTCGGTGAACTTCACGGCGTTGGTCAGCAGGTTCCGCACGATCCGTGCCACGAGCCGCCGGTCGGACACCAGCGTGGTCCCGGTGGGGTCGTCGACGACGAGGGCCACGCCGTCGCGGACCAGCGGGGCGGTGGTCCCGCGCAGCTCCTCGAAGAGCTCCGCGAGGTCGATGACGGTGGGCTGCACGTCGAGGTGGCCCGCCTCCGCCCGGGCGAGCTCCAGCAGCTCGTCGACGAGGGTCAGCAGGGTCCCGGCGCTGTCGCTGAGGAACCCGACCTGCTCCGCCTGGACCGGGTCGAGGCGTGACTCGGCGAGCAGCGACGTCAGCCCGAGGATGGAGTTCACGGGCGTGCGCAGCTCGTGGCTGACGTTGCGCAGGAACCGCGACTTCGCCTCGTTCGCGGCAGCGAGCTCCCGGCCGCGCTCGTCCAGCTCGCCGTACAGGGCCACGACGCCCGAGTTGGTCTCCTCCAGCTCGGCCGACAGCTGCGCGTACATCGCCTGCACGTCGGCCTGCGACCGGGCCAGCGCGGCGTTGCGGCGGCGCAGGTCCTCGCGCTGCGCCCGCAGCTCGTCGTGCGCACGCAGCAGCTCGGCGTGCTGGGCCCGCAGCTCGTCGATCGCGCTCTCGTCGTGCCCGAACCCGAGGGAGCGCCCCAGGTCGGCCAGGTCCTCGGCGTGGAACCGCGCCGGCAGCTCCATGCCGAGCGTGACCGCACGGCCGCCGTCCTCGACGTCGAGCAGGTCGACCAGGCGCCGCGCGGCGGGGACGCCGCCGGTCGCGGCCGGGCCGTCCGTCGTCAGCGGGGCGGACGCCACGAGCTCGGACCGGAGCCACGCCGCGGTCCCCTGGGCGGCCACCACGACCTGCACGTCGACCGGGCCGTCGGGCAGGGCGGCCCGACCCACCTCCGACAGCGCGGTGGCGAGCCGGACCTGCGCGTGCGTGTCCAGGCCGAGAGCGCGGGCCGCCTCCCGGCCGGACCGTCGCAGCGCGATCAGGTCGCCGTCCCCGTGGAGCCGTGTCGTGAGCAGGACCGTCGTCACGGGGTGCCCCGCGGCGGCAGGACGGCGACGCAGGCGTCGTCGCGGCGGACCCCGAAGTCGCGCAGCAGCACGCCTGCCACCACCAGGGGCGAGCGCCCGGCCAGGCCGGGGTAGGGGGCCATGCCGATCCGGTCGGTCAGGCCGTCGCTCGCCAGGGTGACGACGTCGTCGGGCCCGAGCGGGTACGACGTCTCCTGGAGCGCCGACACGTGCGACCCGGCGATGCCGGGGTTGCTGAGCAGGGACCGCGAGCGCGCGCCGTGCAGGTTCCCGACGACGTTCCCGACGCCGGCGTGGAGCAGCGTGTCGCCACGGCGCTGGACGATCGCCACGGCGGCGCCGCGCGTGCCGCGCAGCGCACGGTGCACCTGGTCGACGAGCTCGCGCGGGCGGGCGAGGGGGGCGTCGTGGAAGGCGCGCACCGCGGCGCGCGACGCCACGGCGGCGAGGGGACCGTGCCCGAGGCCGTCGGCGACGAGGAGCGTCGTCGTGCCGTCGTCCTCGCGCGACGCCCACGCGTCGCCGCACACCGTCTGGCCCGTCATCGCCCGGGTGATGCCGGTCGGGGCGGACGCGGCGGGCGCCTCCCCGGACGTGGCGAAGACCGCGGCGACGACCGTGCCCGCGCCGGGCGCCGACCAGGCGTCCCACGCGGTGGTGAGCCGCACCAGGGTGCCGAGCCCGATGCCGAGGGTGCCGCGGGACGACACGCCGTCGAGCATCGCCCCGGCGAGGTCCCGCATGCCCGGGCCCGCGTCGATCGCGAGCACCTCCAGCGCGGCCTCCATGCCGGTGCGGCGCACCCGCAGCAGCACCGACCCCGAGCCGGCGTGCCGCACCTGGTTCGTCGCCAGCTCGGACACGACCAGGCCGACCTCCGCGGCGCGGGAGTCCGGCATCCCCAGGTGGAGCGCCGTCGTCGCGGCGGCCCGGCGCACGCCGCCCACCGCCGACGGGTGGTCGATCGTGTACCAGGCGCCGTTGTCGAGGACGCTGAGGGGGGACTCGGGGTCGACGACGCCCGTCATCGGGACCAGGCCGTGATCACCACGCGCGTGCCGACACCGGGGGTGGTGTCGATCTCGAAGTGCTCGACGAGGCGACGGGAGCCGGACAGCCCGAGCCCGAGGCCGCTGCCGCTGGTCCAGCCGTCGGTGAGGGCCAGGTCGAGGTCGGGGATGCCGGGGCCGGAGTCGCTGAACACGGCGCGGACCCCGTCGCGGCGCCCGTCGGACACGAGCTCGATCTCCGCCTCGCCCCCACCACCGTGGATGAGGGTGTTGCGCGCGAGCTCGCTCGCCGCGGTGACGAGCTTGGTCTGGTCCACGAGGGACAGCCTCGCCTGCTGCGCCACGGTGCGCACCAGCTGCCGGACCCGCACGACGTCCGAGTCCGTCCCGACCGGCAGCCGGGTGGCGGTCGGGAGCTGGGCGGTGGAGGGCAGGGTCGTCATCGAGACCTGCGTTCCGCGGCGGCGAGAAGCACGTCGGCGGCGGTGTCGCCGGCGGGGGCGAGCAGCGCGAGGCCGCGGTCGACGTCGAGCGCGGTCCTCACGCCGCCGAGGGACAGCCCGAGCTCCACCATCGTGATGGCGACCGCGGGACGCATCCCCACGACGACCGTGCTCGCGTCGAGGACCCGCGAGATCGCGGCCACGGAGGCGAGCATCCGGCCGATGAAGCTGTCGACGATCTCCAGGCCGGAGATGTCGATGATCACGCCGCGGGCGCCCGTGCGCGTGATGCGGTCGGCGAGGTCCTCCTGGAGCCGCAGCGCGGTGTCGTCCTGCAGGTCGACCTGGATGGAGACCAGCAGGGTGGAGCCGATCTTGAGAATCGGGACGCCGTCGTTCACGCGGACACCGCGGCGTCGTTGCGGCCCATGCTGCGCAGGGCGTCGACCAGGGCGTCGGCGAGGGAGGCGCGGGTGCGGATGTCGCCGAACTCGATCCCGAGCGCGACGATCGTCTGGGCGATCTGCGGGCGGATGCCGCTGATGGTGCACTCGGCGCCCATGAGGCGGGCCGCGACGACCGTCTTGAGCAGGTGCTGCGCGACCTGCGTGTCGACGGCCGGCACGCCGGTGATGTCGATGATCGCGTGCTCGCTGCCCGTCTCGACGAGCGTGTTGAGGAGCTTCTCCATGACGACCTGCGTGCGGGCCGAGTCCAGCGTGCCCACCAGCGGCACGGCCACGACGCCGTCCCACAGCTTGACCACCGGCGTCGACAGCTCGAGGAGCTGCTCCGCCTGCTCGGCGATGATCGACTCGCGGGCCGCGGCGAACGCCTCGAACGTGAACAGGCCGAGGTCGTCCACGAGACGGAACAGCGGGGTGACGTCGTCGCGCACCGCCGCGTCCAGCACGTACAGGCCCTCCTTGAGGGCGAGGACGGCGACCGCGGTCTCCCGGGGGGTGAACCCGAGGCGGGCGCGGGCGGAGGAGACGTCGGAGAGGATGCCGCGGAGCTGGTCGAAGGCCGGGTCGTCGACCGTCGCGGCCCCCTGCCCGAGCCCGTCCAGCAGGGCGGCGAAGATGTCGGACTGCTCGCGCTCGAGCTCCCCGCGGGACGTGCGGCCTCGCAGCTCGTCCGCGGCGGCGCCGAGCCAGGCGGCCCGGACCGCGTCGGCGTGGTCGGCGAGGATCTGGTGCAGCGGGGTGCCGGGCATACGGGCTCCTTCGAGGTCGCCGGCCGGTGGGGGGTTGAACGGCCGCGGGGCCGATTCTAGGGGCCGGGAGCGCTTGGACGGGAAGTGGGGGCTGTGACGTGCGGCGGTGCCGGGTGCGGACGGACATGAACGTCAGGGCACGGTCGGCGCACGGTCAGCACGCGGTCAACCATCGGTGCGCATCCGTCGCGGGCCCGCCGCTCCCGTCGCCCCGTCGCGTCCCGCGACACCGGTCCGCGAGGGTCGCCCGGCACGCCGCAGGGGCCCGCCGGGACGACCCGGCGGACCCCTGCGCGGCGTGCGGACCCTCAGGAACGGTGCGCCCGGTAGTACTCGACCAGCGCCTTCGTCGAGGCGTCCTGCGCGGCGAGCGCGGCGTCGTCGCCGGCCACGGCGGGCGCGACCTCCAGGGCGAGCTTCTTGCCGAGCTCCACGCCCCACTGGTCGAACGAGTCGATGCCCCACACCACACCCTGCACGAACGTGACGTGCTCGTAGAGCGCGACGAGCTGGCCGAGCACCGACGGGGTGAGCGCGGGTGCCATGATCGACGTCGTCGGGCGGTTCCCGGAGAACGTGCGAGCGCTCACCAGGTGCTCGGCCGTGCCCTCCGCGCGGACCTCGTCGGCCGTCTTGCCGAACGCCAGCGCCTTGGTCTGCGCGAAGAAGTTCGCGAGGAACAGCTCGTGCACGTCGGCGCCCGGCTGCACCGCACCCCCGTCACCCTCGGCATCGGAGAGCGGGTAGGCGGGCGTCGCGAACGCGATGAAGTCCGCGGGGATCGTCCGGGTGCCCTGGTGGATGAGCTGGTAGAAGGCGTGCTGGCCGTTGGTGCCGGGCTCGCCCCAGAAGACCTCGCCGGTCTGCGACGTGACGGGGGAGCCGTCGGCGCGCACCGACTTGCCGTTCGACTCCATGGTGAGCTGCTGGAGGTAGGCCGGGAAGCGGTGGAGCTGCTGGGCGTAGGGCAGCACGGCGTGCGTGTGGGCGTCGAGGAAGTTGACGTACCAGACGTTGAGCAGGCCCATCAGCGCGGGGACGTTCCGCTCCAGCGGCGTGGTGCGGAAGTGCTCGTCCATCGTGCGGAACCCCGCGAGGAGCTCGCGGAACACGTCGGGACCGAACGCGATCGCCAGCGAGGTGCCGATGGCGGAGTCCACCGAGTAGCGGCCGCCCACCCAGTCCCAGAAGCCGAACGCGTTGGCCGGGTCGATGCCGAACGCGGCGACCTTGTCCAGGGCGGTGGACACGGCGACGAAGTGCTTGCCGACGGCGGCCTGGCGGGCCTCGGCGGTGTCCTCGATGGCGCCGGCGGCCACCAGGCGCTCCCAGAGCCACGCCCGCGCCAGACGCGCGTTGGTCAGCGTCTCCAGGGTGCCGAACGTCTTGGAGGCCACGATGAACAGCGTGGTCTCCGGGTCGAGGTCGGCGGTCTTCTGCGCGACGTCGGTGGGGTCGATGTTCGAGACGAACCGGGCCGCAGGGCCACCCTCGCCGTACGGCGCGAGGGCCTCGTAGACCATGACCGGCCCGAGGTCGGAGCCGCCGATGCCGATGTTGACCACGGTCCGCACCGGCTTGCCGGTGACCCCCGTCCACGCGCCCGAGCGCACCTGGTCGGCGAACGCGGAGAGCTTGTCGAGCTCGCGGGCGACGTCGGCGTCGACGTCCTGGCCGTCCACGACCAGCGGCGGCTGCGTGCCGGGTGCGCGGCGCAGGGCCGTGTGCAGGACGGCGCGGTCCTCGGTGACGTTGATGTGCTCGCCGGTGAACATCGCCTCGGTGCGGGCCGGGAGGTCGACGTCGTGGGCGAGGCGCACGAGCAGGTCGAGCGTCTCGTCGGTGACGAGGTTCTTGGACAGGTCGACCAGCAGGTCGCCCGCCGTGCGGGTGAGGCGCTCCGCGCGGCCCGGGTCGGTGGCGAACCAGCCGCGCAGGTCGCCGCGGAACTCGCGGTGGTGGCGCTGGAGGTCCGCCCAGGACGGCGTGGTGGTGGCGTCGACAGGGGTGGTCGTCATGGTGCCTACGGTAGTGACCCCCGGGAGCGGGCGCGCGGTCGTCCGCCCAGCGGGCGAGCGCTTTCCCGCTGCTGTGGCGCCCTCCCGGGCCGGGTGCCAGGATCGAGGCGGGCGGTCCGGGACGGGCCGTCGCACCGGACGTCGACGTTCGAGGAGGACGCACGCATGGCCATGTTCACCGTCTGGAAGTTCGACGACCCCGAGGGCGCCGCCCGCACCGTCGCCATCGTCAAGGACGCGGCGTCGGAGGGCCTGATCACCCTCGTCGACCACGCCGTCGTCGAGTGGCCCGAGGGCGACGACCACCCCACCACCCACGGGATCAACGACGACGCCGCGAAGTCCGGCGGCTGGGGAGCCCTCTGGGGCCTCCTCATCGGCGCGCTGTTCTTCATCCCCGTCATCGGGGCCGTCGCGGGCGCCGCCATCGGCGGCCTCAGCCGCGTGCTCTCCGACGTCGGGATCACCAAGGACGACCTCGAGCGGATCAAGGCCGAGATCGTGCCCGGCACGTCCGGCCTGTTCCTCATCACCGAGCAGGGCGACCCCGACCGGTTCCGGGAGCGGCTGCACGGGATCAAGGCGACCCTCGTCAGCTCCAACATGTCCGACGCGGAGACCCGCGAGCTCCGCGAGATGTTCGGCGCCTGACCGCGCACCGACGACCGGCGCCGACGCCCCGCGAGCCCGGGCGCCGGCGCGGGTCGGCGTGGTGAACGAGCGCACCCGGCCGGAACTGGTGAGGATGACTCCGTGGCGCAGAACGACCTGGACCTCCTGACCGGCGAGGACGCGACCGAGCTCCTCGCGACGGCCGTGGCGACGGCGGGGGGCGAGCTCGTCGACTGGTCCGTGCGCCAGGTGGACCACCGGCCCGGCCGGTCGACGACCGTCGCCTACCGGGCGCGCGTGCGCTGGGCGAGCACCGGCGACGGCTCGCAGGTGCGGACCGAGACCCTGGGCGCGTCCCTCGGGCGGCCCGGCGACCAGCAGGTCCCCGGCGTCCTCACCCTCGACGACGGCGAGCACTCCGTCGCGATCTGGCGGTTCCCCGGCGACCCGGCGCTGCCGGCGCTCGCCACCGCGTTCGACGCCCACGCCGTCGCGACGCTGCTCGGGGACCTCGGCGTGCCCGAGGTCGCACGCGGCCCCGTCACCCTCAAGGTGCGGGCCTACCGGCCCACCCGCCGCGCCGTCATCGAGGCCAGCACCCCCGGGGCGCGGGTGTTCCTCAAGGTCGTGCGCCCCGACAAGGTGGACGACCTGCACGCCCGCCACGCGCTGCTCGCGGGGGCCGGGCTGCCCGTCCCCAAGCCGCTGGGCCGCAACAACGACGGCCTGCTCGTCATCGCGCCGCTGCCGGGGGAGTCCATGCGACGTGCCGTGCGCGACGGCGGCCCCGTCCCCGGACCGGACGAGGTCGTCGAGCTCCTCGACCGGCTGCCGCGCGACGTCGTCGACCTGCCCCGGCGCACGTCGTGGAGCGAGAACGCCTCCCACTACGCCTCCGTCATCGGCGCCGCCCTGCCCGCCGAGGCCGACCGGGCCGCGCAGCTCGCGACCGCCGTCGAGCAGCGCATCGCCGGGCTGCCCGCCGACGACCCCACCCACGGCGACCTCTACGAGGCCCAGGTCATGCTCACCGAGGGCCGGATCACCGGGCTGCTGGACGTCGACTCGGCCGGGCCGGGCCGCCGCGCCGACGACCTGGCGTGCCTCGTCGCGCACGTCGAGACCCTGTCGCTGCTGCGCGGCTGGGACACCGACCGGCTGCACGCGCTGGCGGTGGGGTACGCGCACGGCTTCGCGGGCGTCGTCGACCCGGCCGAGCTGACCGCGCGGGTGGCGGGCGTCCTGCTGTCGCTGGCGACGGGCCCGCACCGGGTGCAGGAGGCCGACTGGCCGGCGCAGACGTCGCTGCGGCTGGACGCCGTGGAGCGCTGGTTCGCCGGCATCCCGGCCTGACCGGCGCCGTGGGCGGACCGCGGGGCGTCAGGCGGGCGCGGGTCCCGTGCTGGAGCGCACGACGAGCGACGTCGGGAGCCGCAGGTGCTGCTCGCGCGGGGCGCCCTCGAGGACGTCGAGCAGCATGCGCAGCGCCTCGGCGCCCATGCGGTGCAGCGGCTGGGCGACGGTGGTGAGCGGGGGCGTGACGGTCGCGGACTCGGGCACGTTGTCGAAGCCGACGACGGACAGGTCCTCGGGGACGCGCAGGCCCAGCTCGGCGGCGACCTCCATGACGTGGATGGCCGACTGGTCGTTGGCCGCGAACACGGCCGTGGGGCGTTCGCCGTCGCGGCGGCTGAGCAGCTCGCGGGCGGGGGTGTCGGCGGTGTCGGGCCGGTAGCCGCCGACCCGCACGAGGGTGGGGTCGACGCCGATCCCGGCGTTGTCCAGCGCCTGCCGGTAGCCGAGCTCGCGCAGGCGGGCGGACTCGAGGTCGGTGCGGCCCCCCAGGTGGGCGATGCGGCGGTGGCCGAGCGCGATGAGGTGCTCGACGGCCTCGCGGGCGCCGGTGGTGTTGTCGGAGTCGACGGTGTGGGTGCCCTCGGGCCCGGTGTGCGGGTCGATGGCGACGACGGGGATGCCGTTGGCCTCGGACAGCACCATCGTGGGCGTGACGACGATCGCGGCGTCGATGAGGGTGCCGGCGAGCCGGGACAGGGAGCGCCGTTCCCATCCGGCGACGGTGCCGCCGTCGGACCCGCCGGAGTAGGCGAGCAGCTCGTAGCCGGTGCCGCTGACGGCGGACGAGATCCCCTTGAGCAGCTCGGTCGAGTACGGCTCGAACTCGGCGACGAGCACGCCGACGACGTTGGTGGACTGCCGCCGCAGGCTGCGGGCGACGAGGGAGGACTCGTAGCCGAGCTCGGCGACGACGCCGAGCACCCGCTCGGCGGTCGCGGGGGCGACGCCGTAGCGGTTGTTGACGACCTTGGACACGGTGGCGACGGACACCCCGGCGACGCGCGCGACGTCGGAGATGGTCACGCGGCCCGCGAACGAGGGGGCGGCCGTGCTCGGGGCGGATGGCTCGGCGGCTGTGCTCACCCCTGGAGCGTAGTCCTGTCCGGGTCGGGGCGTACGAGGGCGCCCGCGTGTTGTGAAACCGTTATCGAAAACGTTTGACAAGAGTCGCGCGGGTTTGCCACGGTAGTTCTGCGCGGGAACTCTCATGGACGAGGACCCCCGCACCAGCAGATCTCGTACGACGAGTCGACGACGACCAAGGGGTTCACGATGACGAGGACAATGCGACGCGCAGGCGCGGTCGCGATGGGCGCCACCATCGCCCTCCTGGCCACGGCATGCGCCGGCCAGGGCACCGCTGACCAGGACACCGAGGAGACCGCCAGCGCCGGCGGCGACGTCACCATCGAGTGGTGGCACAACTCCAACACCGGTGAGGGCAAGGAGTACTACGACCAGGTGGCCGCCGACTTCGAGGCCGACAACCCGGGCGTCACCGTCCAGGTCGAGGCCATGCAGCACGAGGACATGGTCACCAAGCTGCAGGCCGCCATGCAGGCCGGAACCGACGTCCCCGACGTCTTCATGAGCCGCGGCGGCGGCGAGCTGCAGAACGACGTCGACGCCGGTCTCCTGCGCGACCTCACCACCGACGCCTCCGACACCATCGAGAAGATCTCGTCGTTCGCCGGGCAGTACACGGTCGACGACAAGGTCTACGCCCTGCCGTTCTCCATGGGCATCGTCGGCTTCTGGTACAACAAGGACCTCTTCGAGCAGGCCGGCATCTCCGACGTCTCGCAGAGCCCCACCGTCGAGGAGTTCGACGGCTACCTCGACAAGCTCGAGGCCGCGGGCATCGACCCGATCTCCGTCGGCGCCGGCGACAAGTGGCCCGCCGCCCACTACTGGTACTACGGCGTCGTCCGCGAGTGCGCCTTCGACACCGTCGAGGCCGCCATCGAGTCCGGCGACTACTCCGACGAGTGCTTCATCAAGGCCGGCGAGGACGTCGAGAACATCATCGCCGCCGAGCCGTTCAACCCCGGCTTCCTCGGCACCGCCGCGCAGTCCGGCCCGACGTCCGCCTCCGGCCTGCTCGCCTCCGAGCGCGTCGGCATGGAGCTCGCCGGCCACTGGGAGCCCGGCGTCGTCGGCGGCCTGCGCGAGGACCAGAAGGTCCCCGACTGGCTGGGCTGGTTCGCCTTCCCGACGTTCGACGGCCAGGCCGGCAACCCGTCCGACCAGATGGGTGGCGGTGACGCCTGGGCCGTGTCCCAGGACGCCCCCGACGCCGCGGTCGACTTCGCCGCGTACCTGCTGAGCGACGAGGTGCAGACCGGATTCGCCGAGCTCGACATGGGCCTGCCCACCAACCCGGCCGCGACCGGCTCCCTGTCCAACGAGACGCTCGCCCAGCTCATCCCCGTCCGCGACGGCGGCGGCGAGACCCAGCTCTACCTGGACACCCGGCTCGGGCAGTCCGTCGGCAGCGCGATGAACGACGCGATCGCCCTGATGTTCGCCGGCGAGGCGGGCCCGCAGGACGTCGTCGACGCCATCGAAGAAGCCGCAGCGGCGCAGGGGTGATCGAGATGGCAGACGACGCAGCCGTCACGACGGCCTCCGAGTCGTCTGCCACCTCCTCCCGCCCGGCCGCCGGCACGACCCGCACGGGTCGTCCGGCGGCCGGGCGACCGGCGGGAGGTCGGCAGACGAACGACAAGAACCTCCGCAAGCGCCTGGAGATCGCGTTCTTCGTGACCCCGGCCCTCGCGATGCTCGTCCTCTTCGTCGTCTGGCCGGTCATCACGGCCGTCCAGATGTCCGTCTACCGCTGGAACGGGCGAGGTCCCATGGTGGACTTCGTCGGGCTCGCGAACTACGTGTCGGTCCTCACCGACGACGTGTTCGTCGGCTCCCTCGTCAACAACCTCGTGATCGTCGTCGCGTCGATCGCGATCCAGCTCCCGCTCGGCCTCGCCATCGCGCTGCTCCTCAACCGCAAGATGTGGGGCCAGGGCATGCTGCGCACGATCATCTTCGTGCCGTACGTCCTGGCGGAGGTCGTCGCCGGCGTCATCTGGTTCCAGCTCCTCCAGCCGTACTACGGCGTCCTCGACACCCTCTTGCAGGCCGTCGGGCTCGAACCGCCGCCCCAGGGCTGGCTCGGCGACCCCGACCTCGCGCTGTGGACCGTCCTGGTCATCCTCACCTGGAAGTACCTCGGCCTCGCCGTCATCCTCTTCCTCGCCGGCCTCCAGGGCGTGCCCGACGAGCTGTACGAGGCCGCGCAGCTCGACGGCGCCTCCTGGTGGCAGGTCCAGCGGCGCATCACCATCCCGCTGCTCGGCCCCACCATCCGCACCTGGGGCTTCCTGTCCATGATCGGTTCGCTCCAGCTGTTCGACATGGTCTGGATCCTCACCAAGGGCGGACCCGCGAACGCCACCAGCACCATGGCGATCTTCCTCGTCAACGAGGGCACCCGGAGCAACAACTTCGGCATCGCCGGCGCCGCCTCCGTGGTCCTGTTCGGGATCGCGCTCGTCATGGCGGTGCTCTACCAGCGACTCATCCTCAACCGTGACAAGGGGGTGGCGTGATGGCCACGACGACCCGACCGCCCGCCACCACGGCGCCGGAGCCGCAGCCGACCTCGCGCCGCCGCGGCGGCGCCCGCCGCTTCCAGGGCGGCAGCCCCCTCGTCTACGCCGTGGCCTTCGTCGTCGTCTGCGCGACCCTCGGTCCCGTCCTGTACGGCGTGCTCAGCGGCTTCCGCACCAACGGGCAGCTCACCGAGTCGCCCGCCGCGCTGCCGGACCCCTGGGTGTTCACCAACTACACGGGCGTCATCACCAACCCGTCCTTCTGGCAGTACACCCTCAACTCGGTGGTCATCGCGGTCATCACCACCGCGATCGTCGTGATCTTCGGCGTCATGGCCGCGTACCCGCTGGCGCGCTACACCTTCAAGGGCCGCGAGGCGCTGTTCATGGTGTTCGTCGCCGGGCTGCTCTTCCCGGCCACCGTCGCCGTCATCCCGCTGTTCATCCTCCTCACGCAGAACTTCGGCCTGGGGAACAGCTGGTGGGGCGTCGCGCTGCCGCAGGCCGCGTTCGCGCTGCCCATGACCGTCGTCATCCTGCGCCCGTTCCTGCAGGCCCTGCCCAAGGAGCTCGAGGAGGCCGCCCAGCTCGACGGCACCAGCCGCATCGGGTTCTTCTGGCGGATCCTCCTGCCGCTGTCCGGACCCGGCATGGTCACCGTCGGCGTCCTCGCGTTCGTCGGCTCCTGGAACGCCTACCTGCTGCCGCTGCTCCTGCTGCAGGGCGACATGAAGACGCTGCCCCTCGGCGTCGCCGACTTCTCCTCCGAGCACTCCGCCGACACGGCCGGCGTGTTCGCCTTCACCACGCTCGCGATGATCCCCGCGCTCGTCTTCTTCCTGGCCATGCAGAAGCGCATCGTCAACGGACTCCAGGGTGCGGTCAAGGGATGACCGTGCAGAAAGAGAACCTGATGCCCACCACGCACCCCGCCGCGATGCCGCGGGTCTCCGACCGCGTCGCCGCCCTCCACGCCGAGATGACCCTCGAGGAGAAGCTCGCGCAGATCGTCGGCTACTGGCTCGACCAGGGCGGCGAGGTCGTCGCCCCCATGCAGGGCGAGATGGCCGCCGGGCAGGCCGGCTCCGACAAGCTCGGCGAGATCACCCGCCACGGCATCGGCCACTACACCCGCGTGTACGGCACCCGCCCCGTCGACCCCGCCGAGCGCGCCTCCTGGCTGTGGACCGAGCAGCAGCGGCTCAAGGCCGAGACCCGCCTCGGCATCCCCGCGCTCGTCCACGAGGAGTGCCTCACCGGCCTCGCCGCGTGGAAGGCCGCCACGTTCCCCACCCCGCTGGCCTGGGGCGCCGCGTTCGACCCCGAGCTCGTCGCCGAGATGGGCGCCGCCATCGGCGAGTCCATGCGCGAGCTCGGCATCCACCAGGGCCTCGCCCCCGTGCTCGACGTCGTGCGCGACCCCCGCTGGGGCCGCGTCGACGAGTGCATCGGCGAGGACCCCTACCTCGTCGGCACCGTCGGCACCGCGTACGTGCAGGGCCTCCAGTCCGCCGGCGTGCACGCCACCCTCAAGCACTTCGTGGGCTACTCCGGCTCCCGCGCCGGCCGCAACCACGCCCCCGTGCCCGCCGGACGCCGCGAGATCGCCGACGTCTACCTGCCGCCCTTCGAGATGGCGGTCAAGGACGGTCACGTGCGCTCCGTCATGGCGTCGTACGTCGACGTCGACGGCGTCCCCCTGCACGCGTCGTCCGAGTACCTCACCGACCTGCTGCGCGAGCAGTGGGGCTTCGACGGGACCGTCGTCGCCGACTACTTCGGCGTCGCGTTCCTCGAGGTGATGCACCACGTCGCCGCCGACCGCGCCGACGCCGCCGGGCAAGCGCTCGCCGCCGGGCTCGACATCGAGCTCCCCACCGGTGACGCGTTCCTCGCGCCCCTCGCCGCCGCCGTCCGCGACGGCCGCGTCGACGAAGCCCTCGTCGACCGCGCCGTCCTGCGCGCCCTCGCGCAGAAGGAAGAGCTCGGCCTCCTCGACGCCGACGCCTTCGCCGGCCCCGCGCCCACCCAGATCGACCTCGACACCCCCCGGCACCGGGCCATCGCGCGCCGCCTCGCCGCCGAGTCCGTCGTCCTGCTGTCCAACGACGGCATCCTGCCGCTCGCCGGACGCCCCACCACCCCCCAGCGCGTCGCCGTCGTCGGACCCAACGCCCACCGCGCCGACGCCCTGATGGGCTGCTACTCGTTCGCCAACCACGTGCTCGCCCACCACCCCGAGCACGAGCTCGGCTTCGAGATCCCCACCGTCCTCGACGCCCTCGGCGGCGCGTTCGCCGACGCCGGCACCGCCCGACCCGCCCTCGTGCACGCCCGCGGCTGCGAGGTCGAGGGCGAGGACACCTCCGGGTTCGCCGAGGCCGTCGCCGCCGCGACGTCCTCCGACGTCGCCGTCGTCGTCGTCGGCGACCAGGCCGGCCTCTTCGGCCGCGGCTCCGTCGGCGAGGGCAACGACACCGAGACCCTCGACCTGCCCGGCGTGCAGCGCCAGCTCGTCGAGGAGATCGTCGCCACCGGCACCCCCGTCGTCATGGTCGTCGTCTCCGGACGCCCCTACGCCATCGACTGGGCGCTCGACGGCGACCGGCGCCCCGGCGCCGTCGTGCAGGCCTTCTTCCCCGGCGAGGAGGGCGGCACCGCGATCGCCGGCGTCCTCACCGGTGCCGTCAACCCCTCCGGCCGGCTCCCCGTCTCCCTGCCCCGCTCCGCCGGCGCGCAGCCCTACTCCTACCTGCACCCCGCCCTCGGCGGACCCAGCGACGTCACCTCCGCCGACTCCACGCCGCTGCGCCCCTTCGGGTTCGGCCTGTCGTACACCGAGTACGCGTACACCGACCTCGCCGTCGCCCCCACCGCGGGCACCGACGCCGGGATCACCGTGTCCGTCCGCGTCACCAACACCGGCGACGTCGACGGCGCCGACACCGTCCAGCTCTACGGCCGCGACGTCGTCGGGTCCGTGGCCCGACCCCTCGTGCAGCTCCTCGGCTACCGGCGCGTCCCGCTGGCCGCCGGCGAGTCCGCCGTCGTCACGTTCGACGTCCCCGCCACCCGCCTCGCCTTCACCGACCGTCGCGGCGTCCGCGTCGTCGAGCCCGGCGACCTCGAGGTGTGGGTCGGCTCCCACGTCGCCGCCGTCGCCGGCGACGCCCAGGAGCACGACGACGCCACCGGCGGCGCCATCTCCAACGCCAAGGCCGCCGCCAAGCGCGAGCTGCCCGGCAGCGCCACCGAGCGTGCCGTCGTCCGCCTCACCGGCGACGTCCACGCGCTCACCGGCGACGAGCCGCGCCTCGTCGGGGTCACCGTCACCCACGACTGACCCCAGCACCTCCCGCCCGTGCCCCGGGCGGGAGGTCCGGCCCGCCGGGTCCGTGCCTCACGCACCGACCCGGCGGGCCGACCCGTTCCCGCGACTCAGCGTGGGCGTCGGCGAGTCAGCGCGGTTTCCCGCGAGTCAGCGCAGGCTCCCGCGAGTCAGCGCACGTCCACGCGAGTCAGCGCAGGCTCCCGCGAGTCAGCGCACGTCCACGCGAGTCAGCGCAGGCTCCCGCGAGTCAGCGCTGGGTCGCGTCGCTCGGCGCTGAATCGCGGGGGAGGGGACCGACCGGGTGCCCGAGGGCGCATGGCAGAGTGGGTGGATGCGGATCGACATCTGGCTCTGGGCCGTCCGGCTCTTCAAGAGCCGTTCCGTCGCGGCGACGACGCTGCGCTCCGGCCGGGTCCGGGTCAACGGCACCGTGGCGAAACCCGCCACGTCCGTCCAGGTCGGCGACCGCGTGACCTGGCGCGACCCCCTGCGCGACCGGGTCGTCGTCGTCCGCGAGCTGATCCCCAAGCGGGTCGGCGCACCCCTCGCCGTCAAGGCCTACGACGACCAGAGCCCGCCCGTACCCACCCGCGAGGAGCGGGCCGAGGTCGGGCTGCGGGACCGTGGCGCCGGCCGGCCGACGAAGCGCGAGCGACGCGACATCGACCGGCTCCGCGGACGGCGGTAGCCGCGCACGGGCGGGGGCGCGGCGCCTCTGCGCGCCCCGTCGGCAGGTCGCACACTGGGGCAATGGCGAGGACCAGCGCGGGGCTGCTGCTCCACCGCGACCCCGGGACCGGCGTCGAGGTGCTGCTCGGGCACATGGGTGGACCCTTCTGGGCGCGCAAGGACGCGGGCGCGTGGACGGTGCTCAAGGGCGAGGTCGAGGACGGCGAGGACCCCCACGCCGCCGCCGTGCGGGAGGCCTCCGAGGAGCTCGGGCTCCCGCTGCCGCCGTCGTCCGACGACGTCGACCTGGGCGAGGTCCGGCAGCGGTCGGGCAAGAGGGTGCTCGCCTGGGCGCGGGTCTGGCCGCCGCCCTGGCCGGACCTGGCCGCCGCACGGAGCAACACCGTCGAGGTCGCGTGGCCGCCCCGCTCCGGCCGCACGGTCGAGGTGCCGGAGATCGACCGGTACGCCTGGCTCGACCCCGACGAGGCGCGGCGCCTGGTCGTCCCCGCCCAGGCGGCGTTCGTGGACCGTCTGCTGGAGCTGCTCACCACGGGGGCCGAGGCATGAGTGCGCTGACTCGCGCACTCCTGCGCTGACTCGCGGGGACGTGCGCTGACTCGTGGGACGTGCGCTGACTCGCGGGGCTCTGCGGTGACTCGCGCCGACCCGTGCCGGGCGGCGGCCGGTAGAGTGGGCCGCCGCGCGCCGCAGCCGACCGCCCCGGCAGCGCGCCACGTGCCGCTCGCCGGCCGGTCGCCGGCTCGTCACCCCCCGCCCAGACCAGGAGTGTCCCGCGTGCCGTCCGAGCCCCGCACCGTGCCCGACCCCGCAACCCGACCGGCGGACGTCGTCCCGGAGGCGACGTCGTCCGGCTCGTTCCGTGCCGCGTTCAGCTCGGGCACCCGCCTGCGCACCGAGGTGCTCGCCGGCCTCGTCGTCGCCCTCGCGCTCATCCCCGAGGCGATCGCGTTCTCCATCATCGCGGGCGTCGACCCGAAGATCGGGCTGTTCGCCGCGTTCACGATGGCGGTCACCATCTCGTTCGTCGGCGGCCGTCCCGCGATGATCTCCGCCGCGACCGGCGCCGTCGCGCTCGTCGTCGCACCCGTCGTGCGCGACCACGGCCTCGATCACCTCGTCGCCACGGTGATCCTCGGCGGGCTGATCCAGGTCGCGCTCGGCCTGCTCGGCGTCGCGCGGCTCATGCGGTTCATCCCGCGGTCCGTCATGGTGGGGTTCGTCAACGCCCTCGCCATCCTCATCTTCTCCTCCCAGCTGCCGCACCTGTTCGGCGACAAGGTCACCGCGGACAACCGCTGGTGGATCTACGCCCTGGTCGCCGCGGGCCTGGCGATCATGGTGTTCTTCCCGCGCCTGACGAAGGTCGTCCCGGCGCCGCTCGTCGCGATCGTCCTGCTCACCGTCGTCACCGTGGTGGCCGCCATCGCCGTGCCCACCGTCGGTGACGAGGGCGAGCTCCCGTCGTCGCTGCCCACGCTGTTCCTGCCCGACGTGCCGTTCACGCTCGACACGCTGCGCATCATCGCGCCGTACGCCCTCGCGATGGCGCTCGTCGGCCTCATCGAGTCGCTGCTCACCGCGAAGCTCGTCGACGACGTCACCGACACCCACTCGAACAAGACCCGCGAGTCGTGGGGGCAGGGCGTCGCGAACCTCGTCACCGGGCTCTTCGGCGGCATGGGCGGCTGCGCGATGATCGGCCAGACCATGATCAACGTGAAGGTGTCGGGCGCGCGCACCCGCCTGTCGACGTTCCTCGCGGGCGTCTTCCTGCTGATCCTCGTCGTGGTGCTCGGTGACGTCGTCTCGGTCATCCCCATGGCCGCCCTCGTCGCGGTGATGATCATGGTGTCCGTCGGCACGTTCGACTGGCACTCGGTGCGACCCTCCACCCTGCGCCGCATGCCGCTGCCCGAGACCGCCGTCATGCTGGTCACCGTCGGTGTCACCGTGTGGACGCACAACCTGGCGTACGGCGTCATCGCCGGCGTCGTCGTCGCGGCCGTGCTGTTCGCGCAGCGCGTCGCGCACCTGACGACGGTGACGCGCCTCGACGACGCGCCCGCCGACGACGTCCGCACCTACGTCGTCGACGGCGAGCTGTTCTTCGCGTCGTCCAACGACCTCGTCTACCAGTTCGACTACGCGGGCGACCCGGACCGCGTCGTCGTCGACCTGTCCGCCGCGCACGTGTGGGACGCGTCCACGGTGGCGGCGCTGGACGCCGTCCAGCACAAGTACGCGAGCAAGGGCAAGACGGTGGAGTTCGTCGGGCTCAACGCGGACAGCCGGGCGCGCCTCGACCGGCTCGCGGGGCGGCTGGGCGGGGCCTGAGCCGGCGCCCGCGCCGACTCGCGTCGCCGTGCGCTGACTCGCGGGAACCTACGCTGACTCGGCGGATCGTGCGCTGACTCGGCGGATCGTGCGCTGACTCGCGGGGCCCTGCGCTGACTCGCGGGGACGGGTCAGACGCCGAGGGAGCGGGCGGACCAGGTGAGGCCCAGCGCCTGGAGGACGTCGGACGGCTCGCGGTCCACGGCGTCGGCGTACGCCTGCAGGGACATCACCGACGCGGTGAGCATCGTCGTGATGACGTGGCGGGCGAGACGCGGGTCGGAGGTCGCCTCGTCGAGCATCTCCTGCACGACGGCGGACCGGATGCCGAGCTCCGGGTCGGAGCACGCGGTGAGGAGCGCGATGGTCGTCGCTCCGGCGTCAGTAGCCATGCGCACCCCCGTTGTCACGACGTGTCACCATCCGGTGTACCCCAGCGGAACGAGGTCCGCGACCCGAGCCCCGGCGTTTCGTCCCCCGGGTGCCGCTACCATGGCGCACCGGCGGTCAGGGCGGCCGCCGTCGACGACGGGGCACACGTGGCGCGAACGGACCGATCTGCACCTTCCCACCTGCGACGACGGGCCGCCTCGGCGCTCGCCGTCGCCGCGATCGCGCTGGCCGGGGTGGTGCTCGTCCCGCCGGGCCCGGCAGCCGCCGCGAACGGCCTGACGGAGGAGTCGCACGCCCGGTACACGGTGTCCGCCAAGGGGCGGGTGACGGCCGAGGTCACCACGACCATCACGAACGTGACGCCCGACCGCGGCAGCACGTACTACTACTGGGACGCGTACTCGATCCCCGTCCCGGCGGGCGCCGACGACGTCACCGCGACCAGCGGCGGTGCGCGGCTGTCCACGTCGACCCGCGGCACGGACGACCCCGACACCGAGGTGGTGCAGGCGTCCTTCTCGCCGCTGCGGTACGGGCGCAGCCGCACCATCACGTGGACGTACGAGGTGGACGGCGCGCCGGTCCGGTCGAAGCGGTGGACGCGCGTCGGCCCGGGGTACGCGACGTTCGCCGTGCAGTCGTGGGGCGACGACGGCCGCACCACGGTCGAGGTGGACGTCCCGCGCGACATGACCCTGGACTCCACCGCGGACTTCGCCGAGGAGCGCGGGCCCAGGAACAAGCCCACCGTCTACACGCTGGACGAACAGAACGCCGAGAACGGCATCTGGGCCGCGGTGTCCGTGCGCGACCCGGACCGCGCCGACGCGCGCGAGATCACGGTCGGCGACGCGACGCTCACCGTCGAGGGCTTCCCCGGGGACGAGAAGTGGCTGCGGTTCGCCGCGAAGCAGGTCGAGACCGGCCTGCCCGAGCTGGAGCGGCTCGTCGGCAGCCCCTGGCCCGCCCGGGTCGACGTCGTGCGGGAGGACGTGTCCCCGCAGGTGCTGGGCTACGCCTGGTTCGACGACCGTGGCAACGAGATCGTCGTGGGGGAGGACCTCGACGCCGCGACGATCTTCCACGAGCTGGGGCACGCCTGGTTCGACGACGAGCGGTTCGAGGGCCGCTGGCTCTACGAGGGGCTGACGGAGGTGACGGCGCACCGCGTGCTGGCCGCCACCGGCGGCCGGGGCACCCCGTTCGAGGAGCCGAAGCGGCGCTCGAAGGACGCGCTGCCGCTGATCGACTGGTCGGAGCAGGCCCGCGACCACGACGTCGACGGGTACGCGTACGCCGCGGCGTACACAGCCGTACGGTCGATCCTCGGCGACCTCGACGACGAGACGTACACCGCCGTCGTCGACGCCGCGCACGCCGGCGAGAGCGCCTACGAGGAGCCCGGGAGCAAGATCGGCACCCGCAGCACCGTCGGCTGGCAGCAGTTCCTCGACCTCGCCGCGGAGCGCGGCGGCGTCGACGGCAGCGCCGCCTACCGCCGGTGGGTCATCACGGGCAAGCAGGCGAAGCAGCTCGACGCCCGGGCCGACGCGCGCGCCGACTACGCGGCGCTCGACGAGGCCGACGGGTCGTGGCGCGTCCCGGCGGGCGTGCGGTCCGCGATGACGGACTGGGAGTTCGACGACGCCACGCAGGCCATGACGACCCTGGCCCCCGTCGCGGAGTCCGCGGCGGCGCTCCAGGCCGCGTCCGACGGGGTCGGGCTCGCCGTCCCCGACGCCGTGCGGGGCACCTACGAGCGCGCCCGCGACGCCGACGGGTACGCCGAGGTCGCGGGCCTCCTGCCCCGCGCCACGACCGTCCTGACCGGCGTCGCCGCGGTGTCCGACGACGTCGCCGCCGCGTCCGACCCGTTCACCGAGCTGGGGGAGCGGATCCTCGGCGCCGAGGACGCGACGGCGCGGGCACGGGCGGCGCTCGCGGACGGCGACCTCGACCTCGCCGCGGCCCGCACGACGGTCGCCGAGGAGCAGGCCGGCCGCGCCACGGGGATCGGCGCGGGTGTCGTCGTCGTGGCAGTGCTGCTCCTGGCCGGGGCGGTGCTGGTCCCGGTGCTGCTGGTGCGCGCCCGGCGTCGGCGCCGCGCGGCGGCAGCGGTGGCGGGCCTCCCGGCCGGACCCGACGCGCTGGGCGGCCAGGTGGCCTCCGGCCTCACCGACGCACCCGCCGGCCCGGGCAACGCCGACACCGACCCGGGCGACGCCGCCACCGCCCCCGGCGCCGACCCGGGCGCCGATGCCGCCGACCCCGGCGCCGGCACGGACACCGACGCCGACCGCGACGGGCGGTCCACCGAGGAGGGCGACCGCACCGCGCGGACCGGCGCCGGGGCGTAGCGTGGACGCATGAGCCGCGACGTCGTGCGCGTCGTCCTCGTGGACGACCACGAGGTGGTCCGTCGTGGCGTGGCGGACCTGCTGGACGCGGAGCCCGACATCGAGGTCGTGGGCGAGGCGGGCTCGGTCACCGAGGCGCTGGCGCGGGTCCCGGCGCTGGCGCCGGACGTGGCGGTGCTGGACGTGCGGCTGCCGGACGGCGACGGGGTGGGGCTGTGCCGCGAGCTGCGGTCCCGCACCGAGGTGGCGTGCCTCATGCTGACGTCGTTCGACGACGACGAGGCGCTGTTCGACGCGATCCTCGCGGGGGCGGCGGGGTACGTGCTCAAGCAGGTCCGGGGCACCGACCTGGTGGCGGCGATCCGCACGGTCGCAGCGGGCGGGTCGACGCTGGACCCGCGGGCGGCGCGGCTCGTCATGGAGCGGCTGCGGGCGCAGGAGCATCCGGACGCCGACCCGTTGGCCGACCTCACCGAGCAGGAGCGGCGCGTGCTCGCCCTGGTGGGGCAGGGGCTGACGAACCGGCAGATCGGGGAGCGCCTGTTCCTCGCGGAGAAGACGGTGAAGAACTACGTGTCGAACGTCCTGGCGAAGCTCGGCGTGGAGCGGCGCGTGCAGGCGGCGGTGCTCGCGGCGAAGCTCGAGCAGCGGTCCTGAGGCCGGCGGGCGGTCGGGCGCGGCTCAGCGCGGCAGCGGCACGGACCAGCGCAGCGACGTCCCCGGTGAGCGCGGGGTGACGGTGAACGTGCCGCCGAGGTCGGCCGCGCGACGGGCGAGGTTCGCCAGGCCGCTGCGGTGGACGTCGGGCGGGACGCCGACGCCGTCGTCGTCCACGACGAGCACGACGGCGTCACCGACGGCGAGGTGGACGTCGACGTGCCGGGCGTGGGCGTGCCGCGCGGCGTTCGACAGGGACTCGCGCAGCACCGCGACGAGGTGGTCGGCCACCGGGGGCGGCACGAGCGTGTCGACCGTGCCCGTCATCCGCAGGGACGGCGCGAACCCGAGGGCGCGGGCGGCGGCGTCGACCTCGGCGAGGAGCCGGGCCCGCACCCCGACCGTGCGGGACCCGCCGGGCGCCGGGGACAGCCCCCGGATGGTGGTGCGCACCAGGGAGATGGTCTCGTCGATCTCGTCGACGGCGCGGGCCACCCGGGCGGCGTCGTCGGGCCGGTCCGCGAGCCGCCGGCCCACGCCCTCCAGGGACAGCCCGGTCGCGTAGAGGCGCTGGACGGCGAGGTCGTGCAGGTCCCGGGCGATGCGGTCGCGGTCCCGCAGGACGGCGAGCCGTTCGGCGTCGTCGCGCCGTTCCGCGAGCTCCAGGGCGACGGCGGCGTGCCCGGCGAACGCGACGAGGGCGTCCACGACGACGCGGGGGAACGGCGGGGTGTCGCGGCGACGACCCACCAGCAGCACCCCCGAGGTGCGCCCCGGCCCGCCGAGCGGCATCGCGGCGAGCGGTCCGACGACCTCCGCCGGGTGCTCGGTCAGCGTGCCCAGCGCCTCCGCGGCGGCGTCGGCGGTGACGACCGGTCGCCCACGGGTCCAGGCCTCGGCCGCGAACGTCCCCTCCAACGGCACCACCGTCCCGACGAGCCCGTCGGTGCCCGGACCCACCGCCGACCGCACCTGCAGGTGGTCGGGCGCGTCGTCCGCGGCCGTGGCGAGCACCGCGACGTCCGCCTCCGCGACGCGCAGCGCCTGGTCCGCGACCACGTCGAGGACGGCCCCCGGGTCGTGGCCGGCGAGGACCCGGCGCGAGATCTCGTCGTCGCCGTGCGCCCACCGCTCCCGCAGCCGCGCCTCGTCGTACAGCCGGGCGTTCTCCACGGCCACGCTCGCCGCGGCGGCCAGCCCCTCGACGAGGCGCTCGTCCTCCGCGGTGAACGGCCCGCCCCGCTTCTCCGTGAGGTAGAGGTTGCCGAACGGCTCGCCGTGGACGTGCAGCGGCACCCCCAGGAACGACCGCATCGGCGGGTGGCCCGGTGGGAAGCCGGCCGCGCGCGGGTCGGCCGTGAGGTCGTCGAGCCGAAGCGGCACCGGGTGCGCGACCAGCTCGCCGAGCAGCCCCCGGCCGCGCGGCGGCGGCCCGATGCGGGCGACCTGAGCGTCGTCCAGGCCGACGGTGATGAACTCCGCGATCGTGCCGTCGTCGCCGAGCACGCCGAGGGCCGCGTACCGCGCGTCGGTGACGTCCGCGGCCGCCTGCACGAGCCGGCGCAGCGTCGTCGCCAGGTCCAGGCCGCGACCGATCGACAGCACCGCCCCGAGCAGCACGCCGTCGGTCATGCGTCCACGGTAGCGAGCACCTGTCCCCGATGCCCGGTCCGGGACCTTCGGGCCGCGGGCCGGTGACCAGCGGCACTGCCGCGCGCCCGCCGTCGGTGCGGTACTGGAAGCACGACGAAGGAGGACGTCATGGACACACGGCATGCGGTGGTCGTCGGGGTCGACGGCTCACCGGCGAGCGACCAGGCTCTCGACTGGGCGGCGGCGGAGACGGTGCGTCGCGGCTCCTGGCTGACCGTCGTGAGCGCCTACGAGATGGTGACCGCCCCCGGACCGGCCGCGTTCGGGATCGGCGCCGACGAGCTGCACCGCGGCGCGCAGGCGAACGTGTGGCGCGCCCTGGCCCGGATGGACGGCGCCCGGGAGCGCGGCTGCGTCGTGCCCGACGCCGCCGACGTCACCGGCGAGGTCGTGCACGGGGACCCTGCGGGCGTCCTCGTCGACCTGTCGGCGAGCAGCGACCTGGTGGTCGTGGGCCGGCACGGGTACAACGTGCTCGACCGGCTCGTGCTGGGCTCGGTCTCCGCGGCCGTCAGCGCCCAGGCGCGCGGCCCGGTGGTCGTCGTCCCGGACGACCCGATCGCCGCGCAGTCCCGCTGCCCGGCCGACGAGGTCGGCCCCGTGTGGCGGGTCGTCGCCGCGGTCGACTTCGACGACCACCTCTCCCGGGTCCTCGGGCAGGCGTTCGAGGAGGCGCACCACGCGCAGGTCCCGCTGCTCGTGGTCCACGCGCTGGACCGGGACCGGGCGGCGGTCGAGCACGCGTACGAGTCCGCGTGGGTGCGCGGCTACCGGGACGAGGCCGTCGCGGCGCTGCACGACGAGCTGGTGCGCTGGCAGGACAAGTACCCGCGGGTGACGTGGTCGACGGTCGTGGAGCGGGGTCGCCCCGTGGACCTGCTGACCTCCACCGTGCAGCGGCGCGACCTGCTCGTCGTCGGGGGGCGGCGGCACGCGCCGATCACGGGACGCATCCTGCGGTCGGTGGCCGACCGGGTCGGACGGGACGCCGGGTGCCCGGTGGTGGTGGTGCACCAGCAGCCCTGAGGGCCGCTCAGGCGGGGTCGGTGGTCAGGATCCGTTGGAACAGCACGTGGTCCTGCCACCGGCCCGCGATGTGCAGGTACTGGGGGGCGAGCCCGATCCGCACGAACCCCGTCCGGGCCAGGACGGCCTGGGACGCGCGGTTGTGCAGGAGCGTCGCCGCCTGGAGGCGGTGCAGGCCGAGGACGTCGCGGGCGTGCAGGGCGCCGGCCTCGACGGCGGCGGTCATGACGCCGCGGCCGGTGAGGTCGGACGCCAGCCAGTAGCCGACGTGCGCGGACCGGGCGGCGCCCCGCTCGATGCCGGTGAGGTTGAGCCGGCCGACGATCGCGTCGTCGCGCACCAGCACGAACGGCACGGCGCGTCCCGCCGTGTGCTCCAGCAGCAGCACGGGGATGCGGGCCGTGTGGTATCCCGCCTCGTGGAACGCGGCGGGGCGCTGCGGCTCCCACGGTTCGAGGTGGTCGCGGTCGCGGTCGTACGCCGCGGCGAGCGCGGGACCGTCGTCCGGGTGGAGCAGGCGCAGCACGACCCCGGCGGGCAGCTCGACCGGGGCGACCCCGGTGGTCTGCTCAGTCATCCTCGGACCGCAGGCGCGGCTCGGTGCGCAGCGCGGGGCGCACCCCGGCCTTGTCGGCGTAGAACTCCCGGATGCGGTCCATGTCGGCGCGGACGTCGCCGGTGAGGCGCAGGGTGGGGCCGAGGCCCGTCGTCATCGTCGTGCGGTCGACGTAGCCGAGGGTGACGGGCAGGTCCGCCTCGCGTGCGATGCGGTAGAAGCCGGACTTCCAGCCGTCGCCCGACCGCGTGCCCTCGGGCGTGACGACGAGGTGGAACACCTCGCCCGCGCGCACGCGCTCGATGACCTCCGCCACGACCCGGCTCGGGTCGCGACGGTCGACGGGGATCCCGCCCCAGGCCCGCATGACCGGGCCGCGCCAACCCGCGAACAGGGTGTGCTTGCCGAGCCAGCGCACGTCGATGCCGAGCTTCCACGCGATGGCGAGCATGAGCACGAAGTCCCAGTTGGACGTGTGCGGGGCGCCGATGAGGAGGCCGGCCTCGGCCGGTGCCGGGGTGGTGCGCAGGCGCCAGCGGCTCAGCCGCCAGTACAGGCTCGCGACGGTGCGGCGCAGAGGGGAGGACACCGCCTGATCGTACGGCCGCGCCACGGGTTCTCACGCATCGGCGGCGTCGTCGGCGCCCGCGACGGCGGGCGTCGGCGCCGGGTCGACGGCGCGCAGCCGCTCCACCACCTTGATGACGATCGCCACGACCGGCGTCGACAGGGCGGCCCCCAGCAGGCCGAACGTCGCGGCGCCCGCGATGGTCGACCCGAGGATGACGATGGGGTGCAGCCGCAGCGCGCCCTGCGTCATGAACGTCTGGATGACGGTCTGCACCGCGTTCTGCGCGACGAGGATGACGGCGAGCATGATCAGGGCGTCCGCCATCCCGCCGGAGCCGAGGGCGATGAGCACGGCGAACGCGCCGGACACGATCGCGCCGAGGAACGGCACGTACGACGTCACCATCGTCACCACCGCGATCGGGAAGGCGAGCGGCAGCCCGAGCGCCCACGCAGCCACCCCGACGATCGCGGACACCACCAGGCTCGACGCGGTCAGCGCGAGGAAGTAGCGGCGCATCGCCCACGTGCCGTCGTCGACGATGCCCGCCCCGACGTCCGGCGCGACCCCCAGGTGACGGGACGTCCACCCCATGAGCTGGTCCCAGTCCGCCAGCACGAAGTACAGCAGGAACACACCCACGAACAGGCCCATGAGCAGCGCCGCGGTGCCCGAGAACACGTCGCCGAGCTGCGCGGTCACGCCCGCGAGCAGCGTCGAGCCCCACTCGGGCAGGCCGTCCGTGGCGACGTCCACGTCGAGGTCGACGCCCAGGTCGTCCAGCCACCCCTGCGCCGCCGCGAACCCGTCGGAGAGCTGCGCCCCGATCTCCGGGGCCTGCGCCACGACGCCGCGCACCGCGATCGCGACCGTCCCGACCGCCACCCCGAGGAGCGCGACCAGCACGACCAGCGCGGCGAGAGGTCGCGGCATCCAGCGCGCCAGCCACTGGCACGCGGGTGCGAACAGCGCCCCCACGACCAGCGCGACCACCAGCGGCACCACCAGCCCGGAGATCTGCGCCGTGCCCAGGTAGACCACCACCGCGGCCAGCGCGATCCCCACGAACGCCCAGGCCCGGCGGCCCCAGCGCTCGATCGCCGGGCGTCTCGGGTCCGCGGTGGTCATGCGCCGAACCTAGCCGAGCGGGCACCGGCGGGCGCGGGCACGACGCGCCCGGCCCGCGACACACCTGCACGCACGACGCGGGGGTGCGGCCCGGACGGACCGCACCCCCGCGTCGTCGGACGACGGTGCCGGCTACGAGGCGGCGCCCACCTGGTAGGCGCGGACCATGGCCTGCTCGACCTTCGACCCGTCGACGTCGGTCATCGACGTGCGCAGGTGCACGAAGCTGCCCGCCGGGGCGTCGGTCGGGACGGTGGCCGTCCACGTGCCGTCGGCGGCCTGCTCGACCGGGACGTCGGTCCAGCTCGTCACCGAGGTGACGGTCTGCTGGGTCCCGACCGCGTACTGGAGGGTGACCCCGTCGAGGTCGACCCGCTCCCGCGTGGCGTCCGACGTCGCGGACAGCGTGACGTGCGCGTCCGTGCCGGCGGCGACCTGGTTGAGCAGGTTCATGTCGACGTCGAGCGACGGGACGAGCAGCGGCAGGGCGCCCTGGTGGGACCGGTCGCTGCGGAACGTCCAGTCGGTGGTGTAGGCCAGGCCGAACGGGTACGCCGGCTGGTAGCGGCGCGTGAACACCTGGCGCAGGTGCACCTCGGCGTCGCCCGACGGGAGCGCGTAGCCACCGGAGACCGGGTAGACGACCGCGCCGTCGACCCACACGCCCCGCGCGAGCGAGTCGGCGAGGTACAGGCCGGTGGAGTCGTGGCCCGCCGCGTCGCCCCAGGTGGGCATCGTCAGGCTCATCGTGTTCAGGTACCGCGACGCGAGGGCGGCGTCGTACGTGTTGCTCGACGCGCCCAGCGGCGTCTTGAACCACGACGTCGGCTCGGTGCTGCCCGCGGTGTACGTGCGGGGGCCGTCGAACGACGCCGCGCTGGCGATGTTGTTCGTCATGCGGGAGACCGTCGTCCACCGCACCTGCGGGGAGGCCGTGTAGTAGACGGTGCGCTCCTGCGGCGCGTCCACGGGCAGCATCGAGCCGCCCGCGTACACGCTCGAGGAGATCCCCGGCATGCTCAGCGCGACATCCGTGTACCAGACGCGGTTCGTGTCGCCCTGCGCGTAGAACGTGGTCGGCACGGTCGCCAGATCCTTGTCCTTGACCCGCTGGGTGCCGGTCGGGACGCGGCCGTCGAGGACGGTGGCCACGTTGTAGGCGACCGGGCTCGACGCGACGGACGTGCCGGCCCACGCGAGGGTCGCGGCGTCGCCCGCGTCGATGAGGTCGGTCGCGTCGGCGCGGGTGATCGACGCGATCGGCAGCGTCACCCCGAGGCCCGAGAGCTGGATGCGGCCCACGTTCGTCGAGGAGTACGCGAGGATGCCCACGGCACCGCGGCCCGCGAGGGCCCGGTCCCACTGCACGGCGTTGCCGCCCTGCACGGCGGTGGCGGCGTCGACCAGGACGACCTTGCCCTCGACGTCGGCGGCGGCGAGGTTCGCCGCGGTGCCCGGACCGGCGTGGACGACGGGGGCGGACCCGGTGCCGTCGAACGCCGGCGCGAACGCCAGGGGGAGGTCGTCGACGGTGCGTCCGGTGCCGGTCGTCATGACGACGCCGGGAGCGGTGAGGCGAGCGGTGGCCTCGAACGTGTACCGGTCACCGACCTGGCCGGGCGTCGTGTAGAGGTGCTTGACGTACGACGGGACCGTGGTCAGGACGCCGGTGCGGCGCGTCCCGCGCTCACCGAGCGCGTACGTGTAGCCGATGGAGTAGCCCTGGGCCTCGGTCGGCCGGTCGGCCTTCCACGACAGCTCCTCGGCCTCGCGGGCGTCGAGCGCCACCGTGGTCGCGCCGTCCACCTTCACCCGCTGGCGGACCAGCGAGACGGAGGCGACCTGGCCGTTGTTGCCGGGCTCGTCACGGGTGAGCAGGACGCCCGCGACCTCGTACGTGCCGTGCGGCAGGGTGAACGTCAGCGGGCCGTAGCCCGCGCCGTAGCGGTAGGCGGTACCCCGCTCGACGTCGATGATCTGGAACGACGAGTTGGCGTCCGGCACCTGGCCGAAGCGGTCCGCCGCCGTGAAGGTGACGGGCGCCGTCGGGCCCTTCACCAGGACGGAGAACGGCACGGTGACGCGCACGCCCGACCCGGTGCCGACGAGGCGACCGGTGACGGTGCCGTGGTCGTCGGCCTTCAGCGGAGCCGTCGGGTCGACGACGACGGGCACGTCGGCGGTGCCGCCGGCGGGCACGACGACACGACCCTTCGCCGCCCCGAGGGTGAGCAGCCGCCGCGGCACCGCGGTGCCGTCCTGGCCGTACGCCTCGAGCGCGAGGTCCAGGGTGACGTCGGCGGCCGAGGTGTTGGTGAGGGTCACCGTGCGGGTGACCGGCGCGGACCCGGTCTGCGGGTACGGGAACGACGCGAGCTCGACGCCCGGCGTGCCGGTGACGGTCTGCCCGACGGCCCGGCCGACGTCCATCGGACCGGCGCCCTGCTCCAGCGGCGGGGCGTCGGTGTCCTTGACGGACGACGTCAGCGCGGCCTTGACCTGCGCGGGCGTCCAGTCCGGGTGCGCCTGCAGGACGAGCGCGGCGCCACCGGCGACGTGCGGCGTCGCCATCGAGGTGCCCGAGTACGCGACGTACGGCAGGTCGGTGCCGCCGCCCGTGCGGGCGGAGACGACGTCGACGCCCTGGGAGGCGATGTCCGGCTTCGCGGCGTTGCCGCCGACCGACGGGCCGCGGCTGGAGAAGTACGCCGTGGCGTCGTCGCGGTCGACCGCGCCGACGGTCAGCGCGGCGGGGGCGCAGCCCGGGGTCGCGACCGTGCTGTGCAGGCCGTCGTTGCCGGCGGCGATGACGAACAGCGCCTCGTCCGACAGGGCCTGCACGAGCGAGACGTCGGGGCCGGTGCACGAGGTCGCGCCCGAGTTGCCCAGCGACATCGACACCACGTCCGCGCCGGAGTCCACGGCCCACTGCATGCCCGCGAGGATCCACGAGGTCTGGCCCGAGCCGTCGTCGCCGAGGACCTTGCCGACCAGCAGGTCGGCGCCCGGGGCGACACCCGCGTACGTGCCGTCCGACGCGGCGCCCGTGCCCGCGACGGACCCGGCGACGTGCGTGCCGTGCCCGTTCGCGTCCTGGACGGTCGTGCCGCCGTACGTGACGAACGACCGCGACGCCTCGACCTGGCCCGCCAGGTCGACGTGGGCGGGGTCGTAGCCCGTGTCGAGCACGGCCACGGTGACGCCGGTCCCGTCGAACCCGAGCTCGTGGGCGACGCCCGCGCCGGTCAGGGGGACGGTCGGCGACAGGCCGTCGACCACGGACGTGCCGTGCACCTTGGCGTCCAGCCAGATCCGCTCCACGCCCGCGCTCGACCGGGCCGCGGAGCCCGGCTCCAGCGCGGTCCAGGCGGCCGCGGCGCGGTCCTTGTCGACCGACACGGCGGCGGCGTCGATCTCGTCCAGCTCGACCGTCGTCACCGTCCCGCGGGCCTGGGAGCGCGCCTGCGCCCCGTCCGCGTACTCGACGATGACGGGCAGGGTGTCGGTGGAGGCGTCGTCGTAGCCGTCCTCCCACAGGCGGGTGACGTCGAACAGGCGCAGGTCGAGCTCGCCGGAGTCGACGAGGGGCTGCGCGGCGGGCGGCACCACGTAGGTGTGGCCGTCGGAGACCCAGCTGGAGGAGACGGCTTCCACGCCGTCCGTGACGAGGCGGGCCTCGGCGACGTTCCCGTCGTCGTCGATGCGGGCCTCGACGACGTCACCCGTGACGAGGGTGAACGTGGCCCAGGAGGAGGTGGCCTCGACGGTGGTCGTCGGGTCGGTCGGTGGCTGGTCGTCGGCGGTGGCGGACCCTGCGACGGCTGTCGCCGCCGAGGTCGCGAGCAGGGCGGACGCGGCGACGGTGGCCGCCGTCCGGCGCACGCGGGCGTGCTGGAACATGGAGAACTCCCTTCGGTGCGCCCACTGTCGCCGAACGACGGGCCCCTGGGGAGGGGTCAGGGCTGGCGGGAACGCGTCATGTCGCACAGTCGCCACCGGGCCGGGTGCTAGCGTGCGAGTCGCCGACCGCCGCCGATCACCTGGAGTGCCCCCATGGCCGCCGACCGACGCCGTCCCGACGACTCCCGCGCGCAGAAGCTGGAGAACCCGGTGATGCTGGGCGGCGCGATCGCCGTCGCGCTCGCGTTCGTCGGCGCGTTCGCCGGGTTCGACCTCCTGGGCGACGTCCTGGGCGTGCCGGTGCTGGTCGTCGTCATCGTCGCCGTGTTCGTCGTCGGCGCGGTCGTGACCGCGCGGCGCATCGCGGCGCTCCGCAACGACGGCGACGAGCCGGGCGGCGCCTGACGGGACGACCCCCGGCGAGGGTTCAGCGACCGGGACGGGTGCGCGTGCCGCGCCGGGCCCGGGCCGCGGCGAGCCGGGCCCGTCGCTGCGCCGGGTCGAGGGCGGACACCGGCACGTCGCCGAGCACAGGGGCGTCGTGGAAGCGGCGTCGCCACGCGCGGCGGGCGAGAACGGCGCTCCACGCGGCCAGGGCCGCGGCGGCGACCAGCAGCGCGACGCGGGCCGCGACGGGGACGTCCTGCGCGATCCCGGCGAACGCCAGCAGCCAGGCGGCGCCGGCGGGCAGCATGGCCACGACCTGCCGGACCTCGGGCTGCCAGCCCGTGACGTACCAGCGCATGAGCAGGTCCGTGGTGCGGGTGCCGTGGACGGGCTGCAACGACAGCGCCACCGAGAAGGCGGTCGGCACGCCGGTCGCGGCACCCGGCCCGACACGTCGCGTCGCCGACAGGGGCTCGTGCGCGCGGCGCGGGTCGAACGAGCGGGCGACGTACACGAACGACAGGGCGGCGAGCGGCCACGTGGCCGCCGGGAGGACGCCCAGCACGCCTGCCCCCCAGAGCACGACCAGCAGGGGCACGGCCAGGAGCAGGGCGACGGCCTCGCCCGGGTCGGACGCCGGGCCCGCCAGCAGCGGGGCGAGCTCCAGGCCGCCGTCGAGCGCAGCCCAGAGCAGGATCCCCGGCCCCAGCGCCAGCACGACCAGCGCCAGCGCCGTCCACACCAGCCCGACGAGCAGGTAGCCGAGCGGGCGCAGCACGCGCCGCGCCACCGGCAGCGGTGCGTCCTGCGCGTGGGGGGCGACGTGCGGGCCGTCCGTCATGACGAGGCGGTCGCCGCGGCCTCGGCGGGCACCTGCTCCATGAACGTCAGGGAGTCCAGGATCTCGTCGAACAGCGTCGCGAACGGCTCGGCCGACGGGATGCCCGGCACGTTGACGCGGGCCAGGAGCAGCCGCGAGCGGTCCGGGTACGGCACGTGGTACTCCAGGCGCATCGTGAGGACCTCGTCGCCGTCGGGCGTCGCACCGCGCGTCATCTCGACGACGCGGGCGACGGGGCCGCTGCGCTGCTCGGCCACCTCGCCGTCGGGGAACGCGGCGCGCAGGGCGCCCGCGACGTCCCCGGCGGTGAGCAGCTCGGCCGCCGCGGCCGGCCACTCCTCGTCGATCGCGAGCAGCGCCGCGGGGAACGGCACGCCCGGCAGCAGCTCCAGCGACGTCAGGTAGGTGTGCACGCCGACGGCGCGCGCCGCGGCGACGTTCTCCAGGATCTCCTGCGTGGCCTCGCGACGGGCCCGGGCGAGCCGGTCCGCCGGGCCGACCTGACGCCGCACCAGGCGGCGCACGTACGTCGCGGACTCCGCGGGGTCCGCCAGGGGCACGTTGCCCCAGGTCCCCGGCAGGACGATCCGCAGGCGACCCTCGTGGAAACCGACCTCGCGCGTCATGCCTGCCCCAGCTCCACCGTCAGGCCCGCGGCGAGGTCCAGCACGGCCTGCGGCATGTCGTCGAACACGCCCACGCCGGCCGACACCGCGGTCAGCTCGATCATGTCCGGGCAGCCCGGCGGGAACACGCCGAGCACCACCCGCTCCTCCAGGTGCGCGACCTCCTGGCCGAGGTCGGCGTCCACGTGCCCGATCATGAGGTGCGCGCCGCGGCCGTCCCCCGCGGGGAGGTCGGCCTCGACCTGCTGCGCGAACAGGTACGGCGGGTCGTCCGCCTCCGCGACCAGCCGCTCCAGGTCCGCGAGGAACGCCTCGGGCGTCAGGTCGGCCTGCGCCACCAGCGTCACCATGGCGTCCACCGTGCCCGAGGACGGGTCACGGACGAGGAAGGCCGTCGTCAGGGCGTCGACGCCCGTGCCCGACGCGGCCTCCACCACCGCGACGACGGCCGCCGTCAGGTCGGCGACGGGGTCCGACGTGAACGCCTGCGCGGCGTCGGGCGACAACGAGGGCACGGTCGTGGGGGAGGGCGCGTCGGGGCCGACGAGGTGGCGGGCCACCTGCGCCGCCCACGCCGCCACGTCGAACGGGGCCTCCGGTACGACCGTCCAGCCTTCACCGAGCGTCAGCTCGTAGCCGACCAGCCTGCGTGTCACGGGGTCCTCTCCTCGGGTCCGGCCGCCCGTCGCCGGGCGTCCGGCCATCGTACGGGCAACGGTTCGTCGGGATCAGTTCGGCGGGATCGCGTCGCCCGCGAGCTTGATCGCGCCGCCCACCAGGTTGCCGTACGGGCCGCCCAGCGGGCTCGACCCGAGCGACACACCAGGACCGAGCGCGTGGCCCGGGTCGCCGTAGCCCAGCTCGCTCGCCGCCGAGATCGTGTTGCGCACCCCGTTGAACGTCGTGATGCCGATCGCGCCGACCGCGGCGACGGACGCCGTCGTCGAGGCCACGTTGTCGACCCGGGTCCCCGCGATCGCCATCGTGCTGAGCATGTCCGCGACGTCGTCGTTGCGGAACAGCGCCCGCATCCCGGCGCCCGAGAACGGGTTGGGGAACAGCTTCCTCGCGGCCTGGGAGTACGCGCCGTTCTTGATCATCCCGGCCACCGCCTTGTCGCCCGCCGAGCGGACGAACGGCGACTTCAGGACGCCCGTGACACGCTGACCCGTCGTCATCGCGAACACCTTGCGCGTGCTCTTCAGCGTCGTCGTGCCGAACGTCGCCTTCGCGACCCGCGGCGACATCCGCCCCGCCGACTGCACGACGATCCGCGCCTTGGAGTACTTGGCGATCGCGCTGATCGCCTTGCCGCCGAACAGCGACAGCACGGCCAGCGCCGCGGCGCCGACGACGCCCCACCACGAACCCTTGCCCCGCGCCGCGTTGAAGACCGCGTTCACCACCGCCAGGATCGCGCCCACCGCGGCCAGCACCAGCAGCACCTGCCCGAGGATCGGCACCCACGACAGGAAGATCGCGAGGATGCCCGCGACGTCGCAGACGATCTTGACGATCTTGTAGACGCCGTCCCAGACCTCGCCGGCCTTGTCCCAGAAGCCGTCCTTCAGCCCGTGCGCGAGCTTGCCGGTGACGACCTCCTCGATCTGCGACGCGGCCTTCCGCGCCGCGGAGTCCTTGGCCTGGTGCCCGGCCGTCCACTCGTTCTCCTGGTGCGTGACCTGCGCCTCCAGGTCGCCGACGTGGTTCCCGGCGCGGGTCGACGCGCCGGTCGCCTCCGCCCGCTCCTCGGGGGTGGCGGTCGCCGGCAGCGAGTCCACGTCGGTCTGCGCCGCCCACGCCCGGGTGCGCGCCGTGCTCAGCTCGTCGCGCAGGCGCCGCAGCTCGCGCGCCGCCGGGTTCGCCCGGTCCTTCGCGGCCTCCAGCCCGTCCGCGTACGTCGACAGGGCGTCGCCCGCCTCGTGGTAGCGCAGCTGCGCCTTGTCGATGCTCTCCCGCACCGTCTCCGCGAGATTGCGGGTCTCGTCCATCGCCAGCGACTTCGTGCTGATCTCGGTGACGATGCTGTCCAGGGCCTTCGTCGACCGCTGGATCGCGTCCGCGATCGCCGTGTACCGGTCCGCCTTCGACCGCACGAGGGTCGCCGACCCGTCGAGCTCTTCCCACTGCGTGTCCGCCATCGCCGGCCTCCTACTTCTCCGCCGCGTCCTCGAGCGCCCGCGCGAGGTCGGCGTCGACCTGCGTGAACGTGTCGACGATCTGCGTCATGATCCCGCTGAGCTTCTGCACGTCGGACAGCATGTCCTCGCGCTTGATCCGCCACTTGTCCGAGAAGTCGTGCAGGCGGTCCGCCAGCTCGTCGTGGCCCGTCGCCTCCGCCGCCGAGCCGGCCCGTGACTCGGAGTTCTCCAGCTCGCGCACGATGGCGGACAGGTCGTCGGCCAGCGTCGTCAGCGTTGCCATGTCGATGGACAGGTCGTACCCGGCCATGCTCCGCCCCCCGTGCTCGTCACCCTGGTCGGCAGAACCGTAGCCTCCGGCGAGCGTCCGGTCGATGGGGAGTTCTCCCCATCGACCCGGGCGGACGGGCTGGTCAGCCGCTGACGGGGCCGTGGACGGGACGACCTCGGAGCGTGTCCGAGGGGCCGTGGGCCGTCGAGCTCGCCGTGACGACGCGGGACGTGCTGGCCTCCCTCCGGCAGGAGGACGCAGGACCGGTGGCCGAACGGTGGGCGACCGCGGAGGAGCTGTACGGGGCGACGGGGGAGGACCTGCTCCCGTTCGTCGTCGATCTCGCGGCGCTCGCGCGCCGTGCCGCCGACGCCGACGACCGGCTCTACTGCTGGACGTGCGTCTGACGGGGTGTCCCACGCAACAGCCCTGCGGCCCGCACCTGGCCCGCCTGTGACTCGTTCCGGGGGGACACTGGAGGTCAGCACTGTCAGCAACGACGAGGAGTCCGCCGTGCCCCAGGGAACTGTCCGATGGTTCGACACCGACCGAGGGTTCGGTTTCATCGACCTCGGCAACGACGCCGAGGACCTGTTCGTCCACGCGTCCGAGATCGTCGGCGACGACGGCCCGAAGCAGCTCCGGGAGGGGCAGGCCGTCGAGTTCGAGGTGGGCGAGGGTGACCGCGGCCCGCAGGCGCGTCACGTCCGTGTCACGGGCGACGTCGCCGACGACGCGGCGCTCGGCGTGCTCGGCACCGTCAACTGGTACGAGCCCGCCAAGGGGTACGGCTTCGTCACGCCCGACGACGGTCGGGGCGAGATCTTCGTGCACAGCTCGGCCATCGTCACCGGCGGGGTGATCGCCGAGGGCCAGCGCGTGGCGTTCCTCGTGGTCGACGGCGAGAAGGGTCCCCAGGCGGACAACCTGCTGCCGCTCGGGGCCGCGGCCGCCGCGTCGGCTTCCGACGGCGCGGACGGCACGGTGACCTGGTACGACGAGGGCAAGGGCTTCGGGTTCATCACGCCCGACGCGGGCGGCGAGGACGTGTTCGTCCACGCCAAGGCGCTGGGCCGCGGGCTGACCGGGCTCGTCGAGGGCGACCGCGTGGCCTTCGAGGTCTTCGCCGGCGACAAGGGGCCGAACGCCCGCGACGTCCAGGTGGTGGGCGGGCGCCCGCGCGGCGGTGCGCGTGGCGGTGACCGTGGCGGCGACCGTGGCCGCGGTGGCGCCGACCGTGGTCGGGGCGGCCGTCCCGGCGGCTCCGGCGCGCCGGCGCGCGGTGGCGAGGGCACGGTCGCGCGCTACGACGCCGACCGCGGCTTCGGCTTCATCCGCCCGGACTCGGGTGGCGACGACCTGTTCGTGCACGTCTCCGTCCTGCGGGGCGAGGAGTTCCTGGAGGAGGGCGAGCGCGTCCGCTTCAAGGTCCGCCAGAGCGACCGCGGGCCGCAGGCGGACGACGTCGAGCTGCTCTGAGCGCGACGCGCCCGGCGACTGCTGAGAAGGGGCTCCGCCGCACGGCGGAGCCCCTTCGTCGTCCCCGGCGCCGGGGCAACGGGGGCGTCCCGGGTCTCCGTGTCCGAGGAGCGGGGGCGGCGAAGGGCGGTCGACGGCTGCGGGAATAGTGGAGGTTCCGTCAAGGTTGAGCCATGCAGACTCAACTTCGGACCCGGTCGGCTGGACACGTCGGGCGAGCCGTCCTAGGTTGAGTGCAGACGACTCAACCCCCATCACGAAGGAGCGCCAACATGGCTCGAGCAGTCGGCATCGACCTCGGTACCACCAACTCGGTGGTCGCCGTCCTGGAGGGTGGCGAGCCCACCGTCATCGCGAACGCCGAGGGCGCCCGCACCACGCCGTCCGTGGTCGCGTTCTCCAAGACCGGCGAGGTCCTCGTCGGTGAGGTCGCCAAGCGTCAGGCGGTCACCAACGTCGACCGCACCATCTCCTCGGTCAAGCGCCACATGGGCACCGACTGGACCACGGAGATCGACGACAAGAAGTACACCGCGCAGGAGATCAGCGCGCGCATCCTCGGCAAGCTCAAGCGCGACGCCGAGGAGTACCTGGGCGAGCCCGTCACCGACGCGGTCATCACCGTCCCCGCGTACTTCAACGACGCCGAGCGCCAGGCCACGAAGGACGCCGGCCAGATCGCCGGCCTCAACGTGCAGCGCATCGTCAACGAGCCCACCGCGGCGGCGCTCGCGTACGGCCTCGACAAGGGCAAGGAGGACGAGCTCATCCTCGTCTTCGACCTGGGTGGCGGCACGTTCGACGTCTCCCTGCTCGAGGTCGGCAAGGACGAGGACGACTTCTCCACGATCCAGGTGCGCGCCACCTCCGGCGACAACCGCCTCGGCGGCGACGACTGGGACAACCGGATCGTCGAGCACCTCATCAAGCAGGTGAAGAACTCCGCGGGCGTCGACCTGTCGAAGGACAAGATCGCGCTGCAGCGTCTGCGCGAGGCCGCCGAGCAGGCGAAGAAGGAGCTCTCGTCCGCGACGAGCACCAACATCTCCATGCAGTACCTGTCGATGAGCGAGAACGGCCCCGTCCACCTGGACGAGAAGCTGACGCGCGCGCAGTTCCAGCAGCTCACGCAGGACCTGCTCGACCGCACGAAGGCGCCGTTCCACGCCGTCATCCGTGACGCGGGCGTGTCGGTCTCCGAGATCGACCACGTCGTCCTCGTCGGCGGCTCGACCCGCATGCCCGCCGTCTCCGAGGTCGTGCGCGAGCTCACCGGCGGCAAGGAGCCCAACAAGGGCGTCAACCCGGACGAGGTCGTCGCCGTCGGCGCCGCCCTGCAGGCCGGTGTCATCGGCGGTGAGCGCAAGGACGTGCTGCTCATCGACGTCACCCCGCTGTCCCTCGGCATCGAGACCAAGGGTGGCGTGATGACCAAGCTCATCGAGCGCAACACGGCCATCCCGACCAAGCGCAGCGAGATCTTCTCCACGGCGGAGGACAACCAGCCGTCCGTCGCGATCCAGGTGTTCCAGGGCGAGCGCGAGTTCACCCGGGACAACAAGCCGCTGGGCACGTTCGAGCTCACCGGCATCGCCCCGGCCCCCCGCGGCGTCCCGCAGATCGAGGTCACCTTCGACATCGACGCGAACGGCATCGTGCACGTGTCCGCCAAGGACCGCGGCACCGGCACCGAGCAGTCGATGAAGATCACCGGCGGTTCCGCCCTCCCCAAGGAGGACATCGACCGCATGGTGAAGGAGGCCGAGGAGCACGCGGAGGAGGACAAGAAGCGCCGCGAGGAGGCCGAGACCCGCAACCAGGCCGAGTCGTTCGCGTACGCGATGGAGAAGCAGGTCGCGGACAACCGCGACAAGCTCCCCGCCGACGTCGTGACCGAGGTCGAGGCGGACGTCGCTTCCGTGAAGTCGGCCCTCGAGGGCGACGACGCGGACGCCGTGAAGGCGGCCTACGAGAAGCTGGGCCAGTCCTCGCAGAAGATCGGCGAGGCGCTGTACTCGGCCGAGCAGCAGGCCTCCGCCGGTGCCGGCGACACCTCCGGCGAGGCCCCGTCGGCCGCCCCGGACGAGGACGTCGTCGACGCCGAGATCGTGGACGACGAGGACGACAAGGACCGCAAGTGACGGCGGACGAGACGCGGGGCACCCCCGAGCAGCCGGAGGGCGGCTCGGGGGACTCCCCCTTCCACTTCACGGACAAGCGCAAGGTCGACCCGACCACGGGTGAGCCCCGCGACGCGGAGCAGACCCCGGCCGAGCCGGCCGACCCCCTGGAGGCGCTCGACTTCGAGCCGTCGCCGGAGGCGGCCGAGGACTCCGAGGTGCTGGCCGCCAAGGCCCAGGCCGCGGAGCACCTGGACGCCCTGCAGCGGGAGCGCGCGAGCTTCACCAACTACCGCAACCGGGCGCTGCGCGACCAGGAGGCCGCGCGGACGCGGGGCACCCAAGACGTGCTCACCGCCCTGCTGCCGGTGCTGGACGACATCGAGCGGGCCAAGGCCCACGCGGAGCTGTCCGGCCCGATGGCGGCGATCGCGGAGAAGCTCGACGCGTCGCTCGGCAAGTTCGGCGTCGAGCGGTTCGGTGCGGTCGGCGAGGAGTTCGACCCGACCGTCCACGAGGCGCTCATGCACTCCACGGACGCCGACGTGACGTCGACGACCATCAACCTGGTGATCGAGCCGGGCTACCGCATCGGCGACAAGCTCGTGCGGGCCGCCCGGGTGGGGGTCGTCGGACCCGAGTGAGGACGGTCGGTGGTGCGGGGCCCTGTGCGCTCGAATGATTCGCTCGTTCCTCGCTCGGCTCTCGCGAACAGGGCCCCGCACCGCCGACCATCAGCCCGGCGCCGCTCGCGCCGGGCGCGATAAGAGACGAAAAGAGGCGTCGTGACCGGTCAGGACTGGATGGAGAAGGACTTCTACGCCGCGCTGGGCGTCTCCAAGGATGCCGACCAGGCGGAGATCAAGAAGGCGTACCGCAAGCTGGCGCGCCAGTTCCACCCTGACCAGAACCAGGGCGACCCGAAGGCCGAGGCGCGCTTCAAGGAGATCGGCGAGGCGTACGCGGTGCTGTCCGACACCGAGCAGAAGCAGCAGTACGACGCGATCCGCTCGATGGCGGGCGGCGGCGCGCGCTTCGCCGGCGGTCCGGGCGGCGGGCCCGCAGGGTTCGAGGACATCTTCGGTTCGATGTTCGGCGGCGGCGCCCCCACCGGTCGGGCCGGCGGTCCGGGCGGTCCGCGCGTGCAGTACCAGCAGTCGGGCGGGTTCGAGGACATCCTCGGGCAGATGTTCGGCGGCGGCGCGGGGCGGCGTCCGGCCGGGTTCGGCGGGCCGCAGCAGCAGCGCGGCGCCGACATCGAGCACAAGGCGACGCTGTCGTTCCGGGCGGCGGTGCAGGGCACGACGGTCGAGATGACCGTCGACGGCCGCGACCTGACCGCCCGCATCCCCGCGGGCGTCCACGACGGGCAGCGGATCCGCCTGCGCGGCAAGGGCCGCCCGGGCGTGAACGGCGGTCCCGCGGGCGACCTGATGATCCGCATCCAGCTCGAGCCGCACCCGGTGTTCTCGATGGACGGCGACGACCTGCGCATGACGCTGCCGGTGACGTTCGCCGAGGCGACGCTGGGCACGACGGTCGAGGTGCCGACGCTGTCGGGCGAGACGGTGCGTCTCAAGGTCCCGGCGGGGACGCCGTCGGGCCGGGTGCTGCGCCTCAAGGGCCGCGGCGTGGCGACGACGAAGAAGACGGGCGACCTGCTGGTCACCGTGCAGGTCGTGGTCCCGCAGAAGCTGAGCCGCGCCGCGAAGAAGGCGCTGGAGGAGTTCGCCGCCGCGGCCGACGGCGACGACGACGTGCGCGCCGGGCTGGCTGCCCGGGCGGCGCAGTAGCGGCTGCGTCGGCGCCGTCGGCCCTGGTGGCGGGCGGGGCCGACGGTAGCCTCGGGCCGGGAGGAGGTCGAGATGGTCACCGACGACGCACCCGTGCTGACGGTCTCGCAGGCCGCGCAGCTCGCGGGGATGCACCCGCAGACGCTGCGGCAGTACGACCGGCTGGGTCTGGTGGTGCCGCGGCGCACGCGCGGCCGGGGCCGCCGCTACTCGCGGCGCGACGTGGCCCGGCTGCTGGAGGTGCAGCGCCTGGCGCAGTCCGAGGGCGTGAACCTCGCGGGCATCAAGCGCATCCTCGAGCTGGAGCAGCACGTCTCGGTGCTGGAGCAGCGGCTGGGGGAGCTGGCCCGCCTGCTGGCGGAGCGTGAGCACGCCGCGGGCCGGGTGTTCACCGCCGGGTCGGGCGGTGACGTCGTGGCGATGCCGCTGGGCCGCCGTGTGCGGCGCACCGAGCTGCGGGTGGACGTGGAGTCCCGGCAGGACAGCGGTGCGCTGGTGCTGTGGCGGCCCGCCCCGCGCGGCTGATCTTTAGGGAACGTCATTGTTTCCTATATCGAATACATTGCGGTAAGGCTTTCCTTATTTCTTCGGGTGAGTATTTCCTTCGTAGCCAGAATGCGAATTCGCTCCTATGATCGAGTGACGAGAGCGACGCACCACGGCCCACGGAGGAGCAGAGATGACGACCCTGATGGAGATGCCCGAGGTCACCGAGTGCTCGGTGGACGGGTGCAGCTACAACCACGACCACGACTGTCACGCCGGAGCGGTCACCATCGGCGGGGTCCCCGGCGACGCCGCCTGCGCGACCTTCATCCCGCTCGGCACCAAGGGCGGCCTCGACAAGGTCGTCGCCCACGTCGGCGCCTGCCAGCGCGTCGACTGCGTGCACAACGACAGCCTCGAGTGCGGGGCGGCCGCCATCCGCGTCGGCGCCGGCCCGCAGGACGAGGGGCACGCCGACTGCCTCACCTTCGAGACCGCCTGAGCGCCGCCCCTGCGACGCCCGACGGGCCCGGACGGACCGTTCCGTCCGGGCCCGTCGTCGTCCCCGGCCGGTCACGAGCCGGCGCGCACGCCCTGGGTGGTGCGCACCGGCCCGCGTCGTGCTCGGCCGGGGCCCCTCAGCGGCGCAGGTGCTGGAGCAGGTCGACGGCCGCGCCGTGCGACGCCGGCAGGCGTTCGAGCCAGACGCGCACCGGCCGACGCATCGTCCCGGCCACGCCGAGGATCTGGGCGTTGCGCTCCACGATCCGCCGCACCGACTGGGACAGCCGCGCGACGTCGGGTGAGCGCTCGCACAGCACGGCGAACACGCCGTCGCTCAGCGACGCCATCGGGTGGCCGCTGCCGAAGACCTGGTCGAGCGTCCGGCCCACGGAGGCGGCGCGAGCCATGCGTTGCCACGCGTCGAGGTCGTCCACCGCCACGTCGATGATCACCAGGCAGTGGGTCTCCGACACCGGGAGCGCCGACCCGGCGGACCGCCCGTACGTCTCGCGCAGGCGCTCGCCGAGGTAGTCGACCGTCGGCAGACCGGTGGCGGGGTCGCGGACCCCGGACAGCGTGGGTTCCCGCTCGCGCCCCTGCACCCAGCCGAGGGCCGCACCGCGCACCACGTCGACGTCGACGGGCGCACCCACGGCGCGGTACAGGCAGGCGACGTCCTCGAGGGTCTCGTCGAGGCCGATGCCCGCCGAGGACCGGGCGAACCCGAGCCGGTGCGCGGGCGCCTCGGGGGAGCGGCCGTCGGCGACGGCCTCCACGACGGCGTCCACCGCCGGGTGGTACCAGTCGCCCGGCCGGAGCCAGACCTCCGTGAGGCTCGCGGTGCGCCAGCGCTCGCGCGTGTCGACGGCCCATGCGCCGCCGGTCGGCATGGTCATGCTGGATGAGACCTCCCTGAGCCACGATCATGACGCGGTTGCAGCGGGTGAAACGTCCGGACGACTGTTTCACCCGCTCGCGCGCTACGCGTGCGTGGGGTTCTCACCGTAGAGTAACCCCGTCCCGTGCCTTCAGGGCAGCGGGAACTTCTGATCGTGGAAGAAGCGGGGCCGGCGTGACCGACGTCTACGTGGGATCGGGTGGAACAGCTCCCAGCGACGGGGAGCTGATCCTCGAGGTGCGCGGAGGCAGCCTCGACGCCTACGGCGCGCTCTACGAGCGGCACGCTGCTGCCGCCCGGATCCTCGCCCGCCAGTACGTGCGCAGCGACTCCGACGCCGACGACGTCGTGGCCGACGCCTTCCAGCGCGTCCTCGGCGTGCTGCGCCAGGGCAGCGGCCCCGACACCCACTTCCGCGCCTACCTCTTCACGGTGGTGCGCCGCCTCGCCGCGGACCTCTCCGCCGGTGCGCACCGGACCCGTCCCACCGACGACGACGGCACGTTCGAGCTGGCGCTCGGCCCGTCGGGCTCCTCGGAGGACCCGGCGCTCGCCGGGTTCGAGAGCTCCGTGGTGGCGCGCGCGTACGAGCGCCTGCCCGAGCGGTGGCAGGCGGTCCTCTGGTACACGGAGGTCGAGCGGCTGTCGCCCGCGGAGGTGGCACCGATCCTCGGCCTCACGCCCAACGGGGTGTCCGCCCTCGCCTACCGCGCCCGCGAAGGGCTGCGCGTCGGCTACCTCCAGGAGCACCTCACCGCCGAGCCCGCCGACACCTGCAAGGTGGTCAACCCGATGCTCGGCGGCTACGTGCGCGGCAGCCTGTCGAAGCGGGAGATCAGCAAGGTCGACCGCCACCTCGAGAGCTGCGACGGGTGCCGGGTGCTCGTCCTGGAGCTGGGCGACGTCGCGCACGGCATGCGGGTCGTCGTCGCACCCCTGGTGCTGGGTGTCGCGGGCCTCGCCGTCCTGGGCGCGCTCCCCCTCGGTGCGCTGACGGGTGCGGGCCTCGCCGGGGTCGCGACCGGCACGGCCGGTGCCGCGGGTGTCGGGGCGACCACCGCCACCGCCACCGGCGCGGTCGGTGCCGCGGGCTCGGGGGCCGGTGCCGTGACGGGTGGTGCCGGGGTCGGCGCCGGGTCGGCCGCGACGGGCACCGTCGGGGCAGGCGTCGGTGCGGGTGCCGGTGCGGGTGCCGCGGGCGGGGCCGGGGCGGCAGGAGCGGGTGCTGCCGGGGCCGCGGGTGCCGGTGCGGGTGCCGCCGGCGCGGGCGGGACGGCCGCCGCGACCGCCACCGCGGCCACCGCCGCCACCGCCTCCACCGCGACGTCGGTCGCCACCACGGCCGTCGTCGCGACCGGCACCGCCGGGATGTCCGCCGTGACCGTCGCGGCGTCCACGGGTGCCGTCGCCGCCGCGACCGTCGGCGTCGTCTCCGTGCTCGGCGCGATGAGCGGCGGCGAGCCCGCGCCGGTGCCGGAGCTGCCGCCCGTCGCCGTCGCGTCCCCCTGGCCCGTCCAGGACGAGGAGCTGCCCCAGGTGGAGGCGTCGCCCGCCCCGGAGCCCAGCGCCGACCCGACCGACCCGGCCAACGTGCCCGCCCTGGTGGACGCGGCCGCCGTCGAGCAGGTCGTGCTCCCGGCGCCCGCGCACGTCACGGTGACCGTGGCGAACCCGTCCGACGTCCTCGAGCCGCGCGTCACCGACCACCTCGCCCTGGAGGTCGGCAACTCCGGCGGCACCGTCGCGGCCGACGCCCAGCTCCGTGTCACCCTCCCCGACGGGATAGCGCTGGGCGTCGCCTCGTCGCCGTCCGGCGCGTCCGCCGGGCCGCAGGTGCCCCTCCCGGCCGACCCGTCGTCCCTGCCGTGCACCGCCACCGCCGAGGCGGGCGTCGTGCAGTGCCAGGTCGGCTCCCTCGACCCGGGGCAGGCCAGGACGGTGACCGTCCCCGTGGTCGCCCGCTCGGGCGGCACCTACGGCGTCGACGCGAGCGTCTGGGCCGACGGGGTGGCCGAGAGCACCACCGCCCTCCCCGCGACGCAGGTCGCGTACTTCGGCCCCGAGCTGACCGCGGACGTCGGTGACGTCGCCGCGGTGGAGAACCCGGGCCGCGCCGACGTCACGTTCACCGTCCGCAACTCGGGCGACGTCGCCGCCCCGGCCGGATGGGGGGCCCGCGTCAAGGTGCCCACCGGTCTCGTGCCGAGCTCCGTCGACGGTGATCTCAGCTGCGACGCCGTGTCCGAGCCCGCCGACGGGTACCGCACGTGGCACTGCACCGGCCCCGAGCTGGCCGCCGGGACCACCCTGTCGGGTGCCGCGACGGTCGTGGCCGACGGCTCGACCGCTGCCGGCGACTACGCGCTGCAGGTGGTGCCCGAGCTGCCCGACGACGGTTCCGTCGTGCGCGACGCGGCGTCGCTGTCCGTGGGCCGGGCATGGGTCGGCGTGATGGCCGGCGCCGGCACCATCGAGGCGTCCTGCCAGGCGCGCGGCAACGTCGGTGTCGCCGACGCCGTCGTCACCGGCTCCTACACCAACCTCACGGGCCGGACCCTCACGGTCGGCCTGGACGCCGCCGGGTCCGGCTCCGAGGGCACCCGTTCGCTCGCCCCGGGCGAGACGGCGAACCTGGTCGTCCACGACGGCCTGCGGGTCCCCGACGGGACGGGCACGTGGAAGGTCTCGACCACCGTCGCCGGGTCGACGTACTCGCGCACGGTGGAGACGGTGCGCCACGGCCGGGCCGAGTGCTACGACCCGACGTGGAACGTCGAGACGTCCGCCCGGACCGTCAACGACGGCGGCACGGTCCGGATCGAGGGCACGATCGTCAACCACGACGGCGACCCGATGCAGGTGACGATGAAGGGCGCGGGCACGTCGTCCGCCACGACGCAGCTCCCCGCCGGCGGCAGCATCACGCTGTCGGTCCCGACGGACAAGACCTCGGTGGACGCCGGGTCGGTGACGTTCGACCTGTACCGCTGGCGCACCGACCGGGACGGCGACCAGCCGGCGAACGGCGTCGTGCCGTGGAACGCGCCCACCACGTCCTACCCGGCGGCGACGATCGCGCCCGCGGCGGGCGCGGCGCGGGCCGCCGACGCCTGCACCTACGACCCGGGCTCCGAGACGTCGACGCGCTCGTTCACCGTGCCTCTCGACAACACCGCCTCGACGCTGCCCGTGGAGTTCGTGGTGCGGGTCGGCGGACAGACCGAGAGGGTCAAGGTCGCGGGCGGCGACACGACGACCGTGCAGGTCCGGGTGCCGTGGGGCACCGAGACCGGCACCGTCCTCGCCGACGGTCGCGAGCTGCGCACCCTGGACGTGACCTTCCGGTCCTGCGCGACGCCGCTGACGTGGCCCGACGACGTCACGGTGACGGCCGCGCCGCGCTGCGACGCCGGCACCGTGCAGGTGGTCGTGGACGTCGTCAACGGCGGCACGCGCTCGTGGCAGGCCACGCTCACCCGCCGCGGATCGACCGTCGGTGAGCAGCGGCTGGCGGCGGGTGCCACCGCGCAGTTCGTCCTCGACACCCACCGGTGGCGGACCCGGGGCGGCGACGTCACGGTGCGCCTGGCCCGGACCGTGGAGGGCACCGCGCAGGACGTGACGAGCACCGCCACCTACGCCGGCCTGTCCTGCCCCGTCGTCGCGCCGGACGCCCGCCTCGACGACGTCGAGACGCGCAAGGACGACTACGGCGGCTGGGTGACGTCGTGGCGGGAGCCGCGCGTGGTGCTCGACAACTCGGGCTCGAACGTCGAGGTGAGCTTCCAGGTGGTCGGCAAGGACGGCTTCGACCGCACGGTCACGGTGCCCGCCGGGAAGTCCGACGTCCTCACCACGCCGCGGGTGGACGGCCGCCGCGGCACCACCTACACGGTGACGGCGGGCGACTGGTCGACCACCCTGGACACGGGGACCTTCACGGCCGCGGAGGCCGGCTGGTGCCCGGACCGCATCGCCTGGGGCGTGAAGTACGAGCCCGGCGACGTGCGGTCGTGGAACGGCTTCGCGTACCGGTACGTCGGCTGGGACGGCACCGCGCCCGAGGGGTCCCCCGCCCACGGCCAGGGGGCCAAGTGGTGGAAGGACGGCCACCGCTGGAACGGCCAGTGGCGGCAGTGGGAGAAGGTCGGCGGCTGCGAGTACCCGTGAGCCGCGGCGAGGTCACGGCACGGCCGTGACGTGCCCCGCGGGCGGCGCGACGGGCGTCAGACGATGCCGTAGAGCCGGTCGCCCGCGTCCCCCAGGCCGGGGACGATGTACTTCTTCTCGTTGAGGCGCTCGTCGACGGCGGCCACGACGACCTGCACGTCCGCGCGCTCGCCGACGGCCTCCTGGACGACCTGGACGCCCTCGGGGGCGGCGAGCAGGCACACGGCGGTGACGTCGTGCGCGCCGCGCTCCAGCACGTAGTCGATGGCCGCGACCAGCGTGGCGCCGGTGGCGAGCATCGGGTCGAGGAGGAACACCTGCCGACCGGTGAGGTCGTCGGGCAGACGGTTGGCGTAGGTGACGGCCTCGAACGTGGCCTCGTCACGCTGCAGGCCGAGGAAGCCGACCTCGGCGGTGGGCAGCAGGCGCGTCATGCCGTCGAGCATCCCCAGGCCGGCGCGCAGGATGGGGATGACGATCGGGCTGGGGTCGCTCAGCTTGACGCCGGTCGTCGTGGTGACCGGCGTGACGACCTCCTGCGGCTCCACACGGACGTGCCGCGTGGCCTCGTAGGCGAGGAGGGTGACCAGCTCGTCGACCAGGAGCCGGAAGATCGGCGACGGGGTGGCCTCGTCGCGCAGGACGGAGAGCTTGTGGGCGACCAGCGGGTGGTCGGCGACGTGCAGGCGCATGCTGCCACGGTACCGGGCGCGGGCCCCGCAGGCCCGTGCCGACGGTGTGACACGTGCCGGTGGCGGGCCCGGGGATGCCGCAGGGCCCGGCCGGGGGAGTGGCGGTTTCCAGGGGTCCTCGCAACACCTGATGGTTTATGTGGCCGTCAGTAGACCACGCAGACGCTCGGCTGGGGTATCCCAGTCGAGCGTCTTGCGTGGTCGGCCGTTGAGTTCCTGGGCGACGTGTTCGAGGTCTTCGGGCCCGTAGGCCCGCAGGTCGGTGCCCTTGGGGAAGTACTGACGCAGCAGACCGTTGGTGTTCTCGTTCGATCCGCGCTGCCAGGGCGAGTGCGGGTCGCAGAAGTAGACCGGCACGTTCGTGGCAATCGTGAACTGGCGATGGGCGGCCATCTCGCTGCCCTGGTCCCAGGTCAGCGAGCCACGCAGGTGCGCGGGCAGGGTCCCGATCAGCGGGACCAGAACGTCGCGGACCTCCTCGGCGGTGTGTCCACCGGGCAGATGTCCGAGGAGCACGTAGCGGGTGGTGCGTTCCACCAGGGTCACGATCGCGGACTGCGAGGCGGTACCCACGATCAGGTCACCTTCCCAGTGGCCGGGCACGGCCCGGTCGGCGACCTCGGCCGGTCGTTCGGAGATCATCACCATCTCGTCGGCGAACCGGGGCGTGCGCTGCTCCGCGCTACGGCGCGGCTTGCGGCGGGTGCGTCCGGTGCGCAGCGCGGCCGCGACCTCACGACGCAGCCCGCCGCGGGCCTAGACGTAGAGCGCCTGGTAGATCGTCTCGGTACTCACCCGCATGCTCTCGTCGTTCGGATACTCCTTGACCAGAGCGTGACAGATCTGTTCGGGCGACCACCGCACCGCGAGCTTGGCGGTCACGTACTGGCGCAGCGGACCATTCACGGCGAGCTTGGCCCGCTTGGGGCGCGCCCGAGACGCCACCCAGGACCGCTGGGCCGCATGGGGTCGGTAGACCCCGCCGGCCGACCGGGCGTCGATCTCACGCTTGATCGTCGAGGCCGGGCGCCCCAGCGCCCGCCCGATCGCCCGCAACGAGGCGCCCTCACGGCGCAGGTCAGCGATCTGCTCCCGCTCCGCCAACGTCAAGAACCGTGGATCCAGCTCGGCCTCCAGCGCAGCGAGCGAGGGCGTGATGGCCACTTCCACATGAGTCGTCACGCCCGTGGTGTAGTCCACCCGGCGACCATCCGGGTAGATGCGAGCCCCGCGAGCCTTCCGTACCCCGGCGTCCCAGTCCAGCGCGGTACGCACGTTGACCCCGACCTGCTGCGCGGCCCGCCGCCGGGACATACCCGTGCGGCGAAGCTGTTCGTACTCGACCCTGCGCGGATGCGGGCCACGCCCACCCTGCCCCTCAGAACGCCGACCAGCCTTCCGCACCCACCCGGCAGCCGTATGCCTGTTCACCCCGACCACGCGCGCCGCGATCGTCGCACTCGCTACCTCGTCGAAGACCTCGAAGAACCGCGCCCTGAGCTCTGGTGAAACCACGATCCCCGCAACCCCCTGAAATCCAGGGTGTTGCGGGGACCGCTAGAACCGGCCAGTCCCGGCCGGGCCCTGCGACGTGGGGTCAGCGCTGCGCGACGCGGCGGCGCACCACGAACAGGGTGGCACCGGCGGCGACGAGCAGGGCGGCGACGCCCGCGGTGATGCCCACGGTCGCACCGGTGCGGGGCAGCTCGGTCGTCTGCGCGGCGACCGCGACCTCCTCGTCCTCGCCGGCATCCGCGGGGACGTCGACGGCGACGTCCTGCGCGGCCGGGCGGTCCTCGGTGGTGTCCTGGGTCGGCTCCTCAGTGGGCTCCTCGGCGGGCGTCGTCGCGCACGGCTCATCCGTGAACACCGACTCGTCGACGGCGTACACGGCCGTGGACTCGTCGATCGCGGTGTATCCCGCGGGCAGCTCGCCCAGCGTGTAGCCCGCGGAGGCGGTGGCCACGATGCCCTCGGCGGACGAGGAGTAGGTCAGGCCCTCGACCGCGCCAGGGAGGCGCAGTTCGTCGGCCTCGGTGCCGCACTCGTCGATCACCTTCGGGGCGTCCGGCGTCACCACGACGGGCTCGCTCGCGCATGCCTCACCAGTGAGCGTGTAGGTCCACGACAGGGCGGTCTCGGGGGCCACCTCGACGCCTTCGGCGAGGGTCGCGGTGACCGTCACCTGGGTGCGGTCCGCGCTCCACTCCTCGGAGTAGGTCGCGAAGCCCGTGTCGGGCATCGTCACGGTGATCCCGGCGTCGCAGCTCTCCACGAATGACGGGGAGGGCACCGCGACGGGCTCGGGAGCCTCCTCGCCGCACTCGGCCAGGTAGTTGCTCAGGTCGTCGTGGCGGTGGTCCTTGAGGCGCCAGCCGAACAGCGGGCCGTCGGGGTAGGTGATGTGCTGGAAGTCGTCCCAGGAGAAGTCGGCGTCGACGCGCACGACGTCCTGCTGGACGCCCCACGAGCCCTCGCAGACGTCCGCCGGCAGTGCGGTCACGTCGAACAGCTCACCGGGGTACTCCTGCGGCAGCTCGTCCCAGAACTGGTCGCCCTCGCGGGTGGCGATCAGGGTCTGCTCGCCCGAGTTCTCCCAGGCGGCGATCTTGGTCGGGTCCAGCTTCGGGTAGACGTAGAAGGCGGTCTCCAGCTCCGGCTCGACCTCCGGCGTGGGCTCGGGCCCGGGCTCGACGCAGGCGGCCAGGTCGCCCGACATGTTCCAGTCCCAGGCGTCGTCGTCCCACGCGTCGATGGACACGGTCCACTGGTGGGCCTCGTCCTCGGTCAGCTCGAGCTTGGTTCGGAACTCGCGGCCGAATGACTCCCGAAGGATCTCGCCACCGTCGACGACCACGGTGACTGTGTTGTCCCGGCCGTCGCGGCTGTCGGCATACTGCGTCAGGTTGATCGACAAGGAGCCGCAGACAGCATCGACATCCGGGGTGTGGGCGGCGGCGGCCGTCGCGGTGGCGACGAGCCCGCCGAGGGCGAGCGTCGCGGTCGCGACGGTCGCGAGGATCCTCTTCACGGTGGGGGTCTTTCCCTTCGGTGGTGGCGAGCACCGGCACAGCACTCGACGATGGGTCACAGGGGGAACGCTCCCATCCCAGCACCAACGGGTGAAAAAGTACAGAAGACGGACATGTCCTCCACAGGGGAGTTCTCCCCATGGTCGCCGCGTCGCGCGCGCCACGTCCCTACGCTGGTCCCGTGGACGAACAAGATCGCGGGCGCGGACTGCCGCTGCCCTGGGCGGAGGGCACGTTCCCGCCCGGCACGGTGAGCGCCCGCCGCGCCGTCTGGGACCACCTCATGGGCCTCGCCCTGCACGAGGCCACCCACGCCCTCGCGTCCGACGACGTCCCCGTCGGCGCGCTCGTCGTCTCGCCCGACGGCCGCCTCCTCGGCCTCGGCCGCAACCGGCGCGAGGAGACCGGCGACCCCACCGCCCACGCCGAGGTCCTCGCGCTGCGGCAGGCGGCCGCGACGTGGGGCCGCTGGCGGTTGGAGGGCTGCACCCTCGTCGTCACCCTCGAACCGTGCGTGATGTGCGCCGGCGCCCTCGTCGCCGCCCGCGTCGACCGGCTCGTCCTCGGCGCCTGGGACCCCAAGGCCGGCGCCACCGGCTCCGTGTGGGACCTCGTGCGCGACCAGCGCTCCCTGCACGCCGTCGAGGTGGTCGGCGGTGTCCGCGAGGACGAGTGCGCGGCCGTGCTGCGCGATTTCTTCGCCGCCCGCCGCGGCACCCCGGGGTAGGGCTGCCCCTACCCCGGAGACGGGGGCGCACCGCATGTCGTGCCGCCCCGCCGCTCCGTAGGGTCGTGGCATGACGATCCCCGACCTCACGGCGAGCCGCGTCGCCCCCGCCCTGACCGACCTGCGCGGTCTGCGGCGCGCCCCGTGGGACCGGGCGACCTACGACGGCGTCGCGCAGGTCGTCGTCGGCTGGTTCTGGCTGCTCGTCGTCGGCCTGCCCCTGCTCGTGGTCGTGATCACCGCGGCGTCCCTCGTCCCCGCGCTCGGCATCGGACTGCTCGTGCTGCCGCTCGCCCTCGGCCTCGCCCGCGGGTTCGCCGCCGTCGAACGGTCGCGCCTCGCCGCGCAGACGGGCGTCGTGATCCCCGCGCCGCCCCGTCGCGAGCCCCGCCGCCCCGGCTGGTGGTCGTGGCTGTGGGCGCAGCTGGCCGACGGACGCAGCTGGCTCGCTGCCGCCTACCTGCTCGTCGGGCTCGTCGCGTACTCCGTGCTCCTCGTGCTCGTGGTGGCGGCACCCGCCGCCGCCGTCGCCGCCCTCGCCCTCGGTGCCCGGTCCGTCGCCGCCGGCGACCTCGTCGGCCTGCTCGCCGTCCCGGCCGCCGTCCTGCTCGTGTGGACGGCCGCGGTCGTCGCCCAGCTCGGCGACCTCGTCACCGTCCTGCTCGCCCGCGCCCTCGTCGGGCCGTCCGTCGACGCCGAGGCGCGCGCCGCCCAGCAGGCCGCCGAACGCCAGGCCCGCACCGCCGAGGCCGAGGCGCGCGCCGCGGAGTCCGTCGCCGCCACCGCCCGCGAGCGCGCCGACGTCCTCACCGCCACCCGCGCCGCCGCGCTCGAGGCCGCCGACACCGAGCGCCGCCGCATCGAGCGCGACCTGCACGACGGCGTCCAGCAGCGCCTCGTCGCCCTCGGCGTGGCCCTCGGCACCGCCCGCCGCGAGGCGGAGCGCGACCCCGCCACCGCCGTCGCCGCGCTCGACCACGCGCACGGCGAGGTCAAGGAGTCCCTCGCCGAGCTGCGCGACCTCGTCCGCGGCATCCACCCCGCCGTGCTCGCCGACCGCGGCCTGGACGCCGCGCTGTCGGCGCTCGCGGCCCGCAGCCCCGTCCCGGTCCGTGTCGAGGCCGGTCCCGGTCTGGAGCGGGCGGGCACGACGGCGCAGGCCGCCGCGTACTTCGTCGTCGCCGAGGCCCTGACGAACGTGGCCCGGCACGCGGACGCCCGCGGCGTCGTCGTGCGCGCCGACGTCGTCGAGGACACCGACGGCGGACGGCTGCGCGTCGAGGTGGCCGACGACGGCCGTGGCGGCGCCGAGCCCGCCCCCGGCAGCGGCCTCGCCGGCCTGCGAGGCCGGGTCGCGGCCCTCGACGGCACCTTCGACCTGACCAGCCCGACCGGTGCTGGCACCCGACTGACCGTGGAGGTGCCGTGCGCATCGTGATCGCCGAGGACTCCGTCCTCCTGCTCGACGGGCTCGCCCGGCTGCTGCGGGCCGAGGGGCACGGCGTGGCGACGTTCCGCACGGCCGAGGAGATGGTCGCGGCGCTCACCCGCACGCCCGACATGCTGCCCGACCTGCTCGTCACGGACGTGCGGATGCCGCCGTCGCACACCGACGAGGGCCTGCGCGCCGCCGTGCACCTGCGCTCGCTCCACCCGGACCTGCCCGTCCTCGTGCTGTCGCAGTACGTGGAGCAGCGGTACGCCGCCGAGCTGTTCGCCGCCGGCACCCGCGGCCTCGGCTACGTGCTCAAGGACCGCGTGGCCGACGTCGACGAGTTCCTCGGCGCCGTCGACCGCGTCGCGTCCGGAGGCACCGTGCTCGACCCGGAGGTCGTCTCCCAGGTCCTCGCCCGGTCGCGCAGCGACCTCGGGGACCTCACCCGGCGCGAGCGCGAGGTGCTCGCGCTCATCGCCGAGGGGCTGTCCAACGCCGCCATCGCGGAGCGTCTCGTCGTCGGGCTGCCCGCCGTCGAGAAGCACGTGACCAACATCCTCACCAAGCTGGGGCTCCCGCCCGACGCCGACACCCATCGGCGCGTCCTCGCGGTGCTGCGCTGGCTCGACCTGAACGGAGACCTGCGATGACCGGGACCCGCGACCTCAGCCCCACCGTCCCGCCCGCCACCGGGCCCGGTGCCCCCGAACCCCGCGGCCGCAGCGGCGTCGGGCGGGTCCTGCTCGTCGTCGGCGTGACGTTCGCCGCGCTCGCCGCCGTCTGGGGCGGCGTGCACCTCGTGGACCTCGCGCTGACCGACACGACACGGACGCAGGACTCGTACGGCGCGTCCCCGCGGGTCGAGCTCGTCGCCGACGGCGAGGTGACCGTGCGGGCGGCCGACGACGCCACCGGCGTGGACGTCGACCTCGTCTCCCGCGGCGGGCTCGTCACCCCCGAGCACACGGTCCAGGAGCTCGGGGACGCGCTGGTCGTCACGAACGAGTGCCCCCCGTGGGCGGCGCTCGTGTCGTGGACGTGCTCCGGCGGCATCGACGCCGTCGTGCCCGCGGGGACCGAGGTCGTGGTGCGGACGTCGAACGGCGACGTGCTCGCCGCCGGTCCCGTCGGGTCGGCCGACATCGACACGTCCAACGGCCGCGTGCGGGCCGAGGGCGTCGGCGGGGACCTCGTCGCCCGGTCGTCGAACGGCGACGTGGAGGCGGTCGACGTCGACGGCCGCGCCGAGCTGCGCACCTCCAACGGCGGCATCGAGGTGCGGGACGTGACCGGGGACGTGGACGCACGGACCTCCAACGGGCGGGTCGACGTCGCCGCCGTGACCGGTGACCTCACCGCGCAGACGTCGAACGGTCGTGTCGAGGTGTCCGACGTCGGCGGGTCGGCCGACGTGCGTTCCAGCAACGGGCGCGTCGACGTCGCCGCCGTGGCCGGAGACGTCTTCGCCCGGACGTCGAACGGGGACGTGACGGTGGTCGGCGACGGCGAGCCGGTGCGGCTGACCCTGGACACGTCGAACGGCGACGAGATCATCGAGGGCGCCACCGACCCGGCCGCCACCCGGTCCGTGGAGATCCGCAGCTCCAACGGCGACGTGGCGTTCCTCGCCCCCTGACCCGGTCGCCCGGCGGCGGGAGCGTTCAGAGGGCGGGCAGGCGCAGGCCGAACACCTTGCGCGCCGCGCGCCGGGCCGCGTGGTACCCGGCCATGCCGTGCACGCCCGGTCCGGGCGGCGTCGACGCCGAGCACAGGTAGGCGCCGCCGGACTGCCGGTACGGGTCGGGCGCGGCGACCGGGCGGGCGAGCATGCGCCACAGGTCGGGCGACCCGCCCGCGATGTCCCCGCCGACGAGGTTCGGGTTGTGGACGGTCATCGCCGCCGCCGGGGTGCAGCGGCTCGCCACGACGAGGTCGCGCACCCCGGGCGCGAACGCCTCGACGCGGTCCAGGACGTCCTGCGTGACGTCCCGGTCCGAGCCCGCGGGCACGTGCGCGTACGCCCACAGCGGGCGCAGGCCGCCGACCTCGCGGGAGGGGTCGGCGACGGCGGGGTCGCTGACGAGGCACATCGGGGCGTCGGCGTGCCGGCCCGCCGCGACGGCCGCCTCCGCGCGCACCATGTCCGCACGCGTGCCGCCCACGTGCACCGTCCCGGCGCGACGCACCTCCGGTGCCGTCCACGGCACGGGCCCCGACAGCACGACGTCCACCTTGGCGGCGGCGTTCCCGCGCGGGAACCGGGTCAGCGCTTGCCGCCGCGACGGCCGCAGGTCCGCCCCCAGGACGCGCACCAGCGTCGCCGGGTCCGTGTCGAACAGGTAGGCCCGCGCCGCGGGGAGGTCGGCGCGCGAGCGCACCGGGTGGTCGGTGACGACCGTGCCGCCGTGCGCCAGCAGGTCCGCGGCCAGGGCCGCCGTGATCGCGCCCGAGCCGCCGCGGGGGACGGGCCATCCGCCGTCGGGCGGGACAGGACCGGTGTCCGCGGGTCGAGCGGGGCCGCCCGCCCGTGCGCCGTGTCCGGGCGGCCGCGGCCCGGCGTGCCCCAGCGCGCCGAGCAGCAGCGCCGTGCCCGCGGCCGCCAGGGACGGCAGCGGGGTGATCGCGTGCGCCGCCACCCCGGTGAGCAGCGCGGCCGCCTCCGCGGTGCGGAACCGTGCCCCCCACGCCCGCGACCCCTGCTCCGGCAGCGCGGACCCGAACCGGACCGCGGCGCGCACCCCGGCGCCGTCCAGCAGGCCGGGCGGCACGGACCGCTTGTCGCCCATCGCCAGGGCGACGGTCGCCTCCCAGCCGGCGGCGAGCGGCCCCAGCAGTCGACGCCACGCACCGCCGTCGACGCCCAGCCGGTCCACCGTGCGGTCCAGGTCCCGGTACGCGACCCCGGCACGCCCGTCCGGCAGCGGCTGCGCGAACGACACCTCCGGGGTCAGCAGCTCCACCCCATGGGCGGGCAGGTCGAACGCGCGGAAGAACGGCGACGCCCACGCCATCGGGTGCACCGCCGAGCAGACGTCGTGCACCACGCCGTCGGCGAGGCCGAGGGGCAGGGTGCGGGCACCGCCGCCGACCGTCGGCTGCGCCTCCAGGACCGTCACGCCCAGGCCCACCCGGGCGAGCGTCACCGCGGCCGACAGACCGTTCGGGCCGGACCCGACCACCACGACGTCGATCATCCGACCACCCTAGGACCGGTGGCGGCGTCGACGCGGCGTTGTCAGAGCCGCTCGGCGAGCGCCGTCAGGGTCTCGGTGACCCCGGCGTCGACCTTGACGGTCGCGAGCGGGTCGCCGCGCGTCTCGCCGCGGTTGACGACGACGACGGGCATGCCCGCCTTCGCGGCGTGCCGCACGAACCGCAGCCCGCTCATCACGGTGAGGCTCGTGCCCGCCACGAGCAGGGCGTCCGCCGAGTCGACGAGCTCGAACGCCTGCCGCACCCGCTCCCGCGGCACGTTCTCCCCGAAGTAGACGATCTCCGGCTTGAGCACGCCGCCGCAGAACTCGCAGTCCGCGGGCCGGAAGTGCGACGTCCGCTCGATGACGGCGTCCGCGTCGGGCGCGACCTCGATGTCCGCGACCGTCGTGCCGCCGTCGAGCACGGACTCCACGAAGCCCGGGTTGAGGGCGTCGAGACGCTCGGCGAGGTGCGCGCGGGAGATCACCCGGGAGCACTGCAGGCAGATGACGCGGTCGTAGCGGCCGTGCAGGTCGATGACGGTGCGCGACCCGGCGTCCTCGTGCAGGAGGTCCACGTTCTGCGTGATGACGCCGCGCACGACGCCGCGCCGCTCCAGGTCGGCGAGCACCCGGTGCCCCGCGTTCGGGTGCGTGCGGTGCACGTGCTGCCAGCCCACGTGGTTGCGGGCCCAATAGTGGCGGCGGAACCCGTCGTCGCCCACGAACTGCTGGTACGTCATCGGGTTGCGCGGCGGCGAGTCGGGGGAGCGGTAGTCGGGGATGCCGGAGTCGGTGGAGATCCCCGCGCCGGTGAGCACCGTGAGGGTGCGGCTCTCCAGGACGCGGGCGGCGTCGTCGACGTTGCCGTGACGGACGACGGCGTCCGGCGGCAGCTCCCAGCGGCGGTCCTGGTAGGTCGGGGCGAGCGGTCGGGCGGCGGGCTGCACGGTTCGAGCGTACGTCGGACGGCGCCCGCCCGACGGCGCGGAAGGGTCGGGTGCCCACCCGTCAGCCGTCCGCCGCCCCAGGGATGCGGGGTGGACATCCCGGACATCGGCTGGGAGCATTCCGGGCGTGCGTCGAACGTCTCGTCTGGTCACCGCCGCCCTCACCCTGCTGTCGCTCCTGGCGGTCGGCCTGGTCCCCGCCGAGGCCGCAGTCCCCCGGGGGACGGGTTCCTTCACGTTCCGGCAGATCGACCTCGACGTCACCGTGTCGATGAAGGACGTCGTCGTCGGCCCGGCGCCGAAGGTCGCACGGATGTGGTTCACGTTCGACCATCCCCGCGAGAAGCTCTCGATCGACGGGCTCGGCAAGAGCTCGGCGTACATCGTGGGGCCGGGCGGGGCAGTCTCGCAGAGCGCCTACCTCGTCAAGACGTCGGAGCACCGTGCCTACGCGGACTTCGTGCTGTCGGCGGGCTTCACGCCGGGGACCTACCGCGCCACCGTCTCTCTGAAGTCCACGGTGGACGGCCGGACGTACGCGACCACCCGGGAGGACGTCGTCGCGTTCCAGGTGCGACGTGCCACCCGGATGACGGTGTCGTCGAAGCGGTCGGGCGACAGGACGGTCGTCAGCGGACGGCTGACGCGGTGGCGGGACGTCGAGTACCGGACGGCGATCGCCCGTCGCCCGCTGGCGGGGGTGAAGGTCCGGCTGTCGTTCGACCCCGCGGGTGCCACCGGCCCGCGCTACGTCACGACCGTCCGCACCGACGACGCCGGCCGGTTCCGGCGCACCCTCGACCATCGCGGCAAGGGACGGTGGGTCGCGACGTTCGCCGGGAACTCGAACCACGCCGCGACCGGGGTGCACCCCACCGGGTCGGCCGAGCCGAAGGTGCGCCACGTCCTCACCCGCAGCCGGACGAGCCACGGCACCAAGGTCACGATGAAGGTCCGCACCCGGGACGCCGTGGTGGCGGGACGGACGGAGACCGTCCGGGTCGAGGTCGAGTGGTCGGCTGACGGGCCGGGTCGGTTGACGCACGACACCACCTACGTCTGCGCCTCGAGCAGGCTCGGCCACTACGACTGGCACTGCTCGACCCCCCGCGGCAGCGGCAACAAGCTCGTCGCCGACCTGTACGTCGGGCCCGACGACCCGGCCGGGATCTACGACGTCGACGTCTGGGCGGACCCGGCGCTCGACACGGGCACCATCTACTTCCCGGCCGACCGAGCGGGGAGCTTCCGCGTCAGCAAGGCGACCCGGACGAAGGTGCACGTGAGCGACTCGTCGGTCAGCAAGGGCGACCGGGTCTCGGTGTCGGGGACGCTCCGCAAGCCGTCCCAGCTCGACAGGTGGAACCTGGGCGGCTGGCGGGCTGCGGCGGGGGAGAAGGTGAAGATCTACTTCGACCCGGCCGGGCCGGGCGGTCCGGTGCTCAAGGGGATCGACACGGTGGACGCGGACGGCCGCTTCCGGCGGTGGTTCACGGTTCGCGAGTCGGGCACCTGGGTGGTGAGGTACGCGGGCTCGTCGGCGCACCACCTGCGGGCGTCGTCGGCGAAGGTGGGCGTCACCGTCTCCTGACGCCGGCCGGTCCACGAGATCGGACGAGCGTCCCTGGGCGAGGGGGCGTGCGCGGTCGCGCTCACGGTCGCTGCGCGACCTCCGCTTCCGGTCTGACGACCGCGCACACCCCCTCGCCCAGGGACGCCCGACGGCTCCGGGCCCTTGACGCCACCTTGGGCAAGCGGTTACCTTGTGAGAAACCGGTTTCTCGCGTCGGTCACCGCTGAACGGCGCGCATCTCGACGAGGAGATCCATGACACCGATCGGGCGGACCCTCCGCACCCCGCTGGCGGCCGTCGCCACCGCGGCGCTCACCCTCACCTCCCTCACCGCCGTCGCCGCCGGACCCGCCGGCGCCCTCGACGCGAACGACCTCGCCCCCGGCAGCATCACCGCCGACCGGACCGTCGGGGACTTCACGATCCTCGCCACCGCCGCCAAGGGCGTCACCGTCGACGCGTCCGACCGCACCTCCGACCGCGGAGACGTCTACACCCAGCGCCTCAAGCTCAACGGCTCCGGCGACGCCACCCAGCGGTCCGTGCGCCTCACCGTCGACGAACCCGCCGAGGTGCTCGTGCACGCCCGCAGCGGCAGCGGCACCGCCGACCGCGCCCTCGCGCTCTACGACGCCGACTGGACGGTCCTCGACACCGTCCCGGCGCTCGCGGACGACACCGGCACCACCATCGCCACCGAGACGCTCGACGTGCCCGCCGCGGGCACGTACTGGATCGCGTCCCCCAGCTCCGGCGTCAACCTGTACTACGCGGAGGTCGTCGACGGTCCCGCCCTCGAGCGGGCACCCTGGGCCGACGTCGCCGCGCCCGTCGTCGACGCCGTCGAGGTCGACCCCGCCGACCCGTCGCGCCTCCTCGTGCAGTACACGGGCCTGCTCGGCGACGACGGCGCGGACGTCGCGCACGCGATCCTCACCGACGCGGACGGCGTCGAGGCCGACCGCGCCTTCACCGCCGTCGACGGCACGTCCGGCACCGTCGCGCTCACGCCGCCGTCGTCCGGCACGTACACCGTGCGGGTCGAGCTGACGCGCTCCGGCGAGACCACGGCGCACGCTTCCGCGGCCGTCACGGCGCCCGACTTCGCCCTGCCGCTCGCCGGCCCCGAGGTCACCGGCGCCCTCACCACCGCCGTGTCCGGCGGCCGCGCCACCGTCACCGTCGAGTGGGGCGCCGTCGCCGAGGCCACCACCTACGCCGTGCAGACCGCGCAGGACGGCGACTTCACCGACGCCGTCACCGACGTCACCGGCACCACCGCCGACCTCACCGGCCTCACGCCCGGCGCCGTCTACCAGGTACGCGTCGTCGCGCACCGCGGCACCGACGCCACCGCCGGCGAGCCGTTCGAGGTCGTCGTGGCCGACGCCGTCGAACGCTGGCAGTCCGCCGACATCGGCTCCAACGCCGGCTCGGGCGGGTCGATCGTCGAGAACGCCGACGGCAGCATCACGTTCGACGCCCGTGCCAGCTCCACCAAGCTCGCGTCCTCCGAGGACGGCTTCCAGTACTACTACACGCAGATCGACCCGACGACGGAGAACTTCACGCTCACCGCGACGTTCCGCGTCGACGACGCCGCCACCAAGGACAACCAGTCCGGGTTCGGCGTGCTCGCCGTCGACACCCTCGTGCCCGGCGTGTCCGCCGCCCGCTACATGAACTCCGCCGGCGCGCTCGTCACCCGCTACGGCGAGGGCACCACCACCGTGCGGGACGGCACGCCCGGCGCCCGGTTCGTGCACGGCTACACCGGCGCCCCCGACGACGCCACCGCCGGCGCGCGCGACACCTCCGGGTCCGTCGTGTTCGACGAGACGTGGCGTTCCGACGTCACCTCCGGCCCCCGGTTCGCCACCGGCGACACCTTCACGTTCTCGCTGCGCGGCTCCAACACCGGCCACCACGCCACCTGGCTGCGGGACGCCGCCGACGGCGGCGACGTCGAGGTCATCTCCTACGACCCCGACATGCTGCTCCAGCAGGACGGCGACCACATCTACGTCGGCATGGCCGTCGCCCGCAAGATCCAGGTGACCGTCACCGACTGGGAGCTCACCACCGTCCGCCCCGAGGACGACGACGCGCCCCTCGACCCGCCCACCGTGCCCGTCGCCGCCACCCTCGGCGTCGACGTCACCCCCACCACCCCGCACCACACCCTCGACCTGCCGTTCGTCGCGAACATGCACGGCACCGGCCAGGTGCTCGACGCCGCCGGCGACATCGTGGTCGACGACGTCGAGCTCGCCCCCGGCGAGCGGGTCCTCGTGCCCGTCGACCTCACCGACGGCGTCAACGAGCTCACCGCTCGGCTCCTGCCCGACGCCGACCAGCCCCAGCTCGGCGACCGCGAGGAGCTCGCCTCCACCGACCCCGTCGACGTGCCCCTCACCCTCACCGTGCACGCGTACGGCGAACCGGGACAGTCGATCCGCGTCACCCCCGACGGCACACCCGACGGCACCGGCACCAGCGCCGACCCCCTCGACCTGCACACCGCCGTCGCGTACGCGCAGCCCGGCCAGCAGATCGTCCTCGCCGGCGGCACCTACGCCCTCGACCGCAAGGTCGTCGTCGGCCGCGGCCTCGACGGCACCCCCGACGCCCCCATCACCCTGATGTCGGCACCGGGCCAGCGCGCCACCCTCGACCTCGCCGGATCGCCCGACGGCGGCCTCGTCCTGCGCGGCGACTGGTGGCACGTCCACGACCTGGAGATCACCCGGTCGCGCGACAAGGCCAAGCCGATGCTCGTCGAGGGCCACCACAACGTCGTCGAACGCGTCGAGTCGCACCACAACGCCGACACCGGCATCCAGATCTCCGGCCGCTCCGCCGAACCGCCGACGATGTGGCCCTCCCACAACCTCGTCGTGTCCTCCGAGTCGCACCACAACGCCGACCCGGGCGGCAACGACGCGGACGGGTTCGGCGTCAAGCTCACCGTCGGCGAGGGCAACGTGCTGCGGCACAACATCGCCCACCACAACATCGACGACGGCTGGGACCTCTACGCCAAGTCCACCACCGGACCCATCGGCACCGTCGTCGTCGAGGACTCCGTCGCCTACGCCAACGGGTACCTCAGCGAGGACCCCACCCGCACCGGCGAGGGCAACGGGTTCAAGCTCGGCGGCGAGTCCATCCCCGGCGACCACCTGCTGCGCAACTCCGTCAGCTACGGCAATCTCGGCACCGGCGTCACCTCCAACTCCGGCCCCGACGTCCGCCTCGACGGCGTCACCTCCGTCGGCAACGACCGCGGCGTCCGCCTCGAGACCAACGCGTCCACCACCGCCTACGAGGCGCACGGCGTCATCTCCTGGCGCAACCCCGCCACCGACGTCCTCGGGCTCAAGCAGACCGACACGTCCCTCCTGACCAACCCGACCAACCACTGGAACCTCGGCGGGACGTCCGCGGTCGACGCGTCGTGGTTCGTCTCCACCGACGAGACCGTCGCCCCCGAGATCGCCGCCGACGGATCCGTCGACCTCCACGGCCTCTACGAGCTCACCGACGCCGCACCCGCCGACACCGGGGCCCGCCCCGCACCCGTCGACGACCCCACCGTCATCGAGCTCCTGCCCGAAGTCGGCGCCGAGCCCGGCCCCGCCCCCTGGTACGCCAGCACCGTCTACCTGCGCGGCGACGTCGTCCAGCACGACGGCACCGTCTACGAGGCCCGCTGGTGGAGCCGCAACCAGGAGCCCGGCATCTCCGCGTTCGGCCCCTGGACGGAGGTCGGGCCCGCCGACGCCGCCCCCGCCGTCGCCGAGTGCGCCCCCGCCTGGGAGCGGACCCGCACCTACACCGGCGGGGAGGTCGTCTCCCACGACGGCGTCAACCACCGCGCCCAGTGGTGGACCCGCGGCGACGAACCCGGCACCAGCGTCTGGGGGTCCTGGTCCGCCGTCGGGCCGTGCGCCTGACCTGACCACGAGCCGGCGCCGACTCCTGCGAGTCGGCGCCGGCTCGCGCGACCCAGCGCGGATTCCCGCGAGTCAGCGCAGGTTCCCGCGACTCAGCGCGGTTTTCCGCGAGTCAGCGTGAAATCCGTTCAGTCAGCGCGGGATCCGGGTCCTTCGTTCGTCGGGTTCCGGACGGTGGAGGCGTGCCGCGCGTCGTCGCGTTCACGGGCCCCAGGGGGCCCTCCACTTCGGGTCTGACGACGACGCGCGGCACCCCTCCACCGTCCTTCGGCCTGCGGTCCGATCCCCGTGACTCAGCGCTGATCAACGTCAGACAGCGCAGAGTCCGGTCAGTCAGCGCCAAGACCCCTCAGTCAGCGCTGGCGTCGGTCAGCGCGGGTTCTCGCGACTCAGCGCAGTTTTCGCCGAGTCAGCGTTCGTTCCCGCGAGTCAGCGCAGTTCCTGCCGAGTCAGCGTTCGTTCCCGCGGAGTCAGCGCAGTTCCTGCCGAGTCAGCGTTCGTTCCCGCGGAGTCAGCGCAGTTCCTGCCGAGTCAGCGTTCGTTCCCGCGGAGTCAGCGCAGTTCCTGCCGAGTCAGCGTTCGTTCCCGCGGAGTCAGCGCAGTTCCTGCCGAGTCAGCGTTCCTTTCCGCGAGTCAGCGCAGTTCCTGCCGAGTCAGCGTTCGTTCCCGCGAGTCAGCGCAGTACCCGTTCAGTCAGCGCACGTGCCCCGCGAGTCAGCGCGGGCTCTCGCCACTCAGCGCAGTTTCTGGCGAGTCAGCGCTGCTCGCGGCGGTTCAGCGCAGAGGACGGCGAGTCAGCGCGAGCTTCGTGGTGAAGCCCGCGCTGACTCGCCGTTCCGTGCGCTGAGTGAACTTCGTTCACGCTGACTCGCGGGATCCTGCGCTGACTGGCGCCGATCTGCGCTGAGTCGCGGGATCCTGCGCTGACTCGCGTCAGACGTCGGTCGTGGTGGACGTGGTGCCGCTCGTCGAGCTGTCCGTCGTGCCGCCGGTCGAGCTGTCAGTCGAGCCGCTCGTGGACCCGTCGGTCGTGCCGTCGGTCGTGCCGCCCGGCATCTGGCCGCCGCTGTCGGGCGGGGTGCCGCGCTCGGGCCGGGTACCGCCGTCGGGCATCGTGCCGTCGCCCGGCATCTGACCGCCGCCGCCCATCGACCCGGACACGGTGTCCTCCGCCGTGGCCGTCCCGGCCTCTGAGCCGTTCACCTTCACCGTGTACTCGTCGCCGGCGGCCATGCCGTCGGCGGTGAACGCCAGCGACGACGTCGCCCGGGTCAGCTCGACCGACGCGAGCACGGTGCCGTCCGACGACGCGACCTCCACGGTGGCGCCCTCCTCGACGCCAGCGCTCAGGCTCGCCCAGCCGTTCGTCACGTCGACCGAACCGGTCGCGGCGTTGCCGGACGTGACGACCGCCCCGCCGGTGATGGTGGTCGTGCCGTTGGCGTCGAGCGCGCCCTCGCCGCCACCGCCCATGGCCTGCCCCGAGTCGGCGGAGCCGGACCCGGCCGCCTCGATGACGGTGGTGCCGCCCGAGATCTCGATGACGCCGTTCGAGTCCAGCCCGTCCGTCCCGGCGACGGCGTGCACGGTGCCGCCGGTGATGGTGAGCGACGCGCCCTCCTGCACGGCCATGTCGCCGCCGCCACCTCCGCCGCCCGGGCCGCCCGGCATCGCCTGGTCGGCGGTGCCGTCGGTCGCGCCGTCGGTGGTCCCGTCGGTCGTGGCGGAGTCGTCGGACGTCGTCCCGTCGGTCCCGGAGTCGGTCCCGGAGTCCGTGGTCGTGTCGGTCGACTCGTCCTCGGGCTCCTTCACGGTCGCGTTGAGCGCGTCGTCGCTGGAGGTGACGTCGACGGTGCCGCCGGAGACGGCGATGACGGCCGCCTCGAGACCTTCCTCCGACTCGGTCACGGTGAGGGTGCCGTCGACGACCGCGACGTCGGTGAAGCCCTGCACGCCGTCGGACCCGGCCGCGACGGTCAGCTCGCCGCCCAGCAGGGCGACGTATCCGGCGGTGGCGTCGTCCTCGTTGTCGGACTTGAGGCCGTCGCCGCCCGCGGTGACGTCGATCGTGCCGCCTGACACCACGAGGTAGTCCTTGCCGCGGATGCCGTCGTCGACCGCGGTGACGGTGATGTTGCCGCTCGCGACGACGAGCCCGTCCTTGCCGGTGATGCCGTCGTTCGAGTTCCCGACGACCTCTAGGGCGCCGCTGCCGGAGATCGCCATGTCCGCGGTCGAGTACAGGGCTGCGTTGGCGGCGTTGTCCTCGTCGGTGGCGGCGTACTCGGCGGCGTCCTCGAGGCGGTTGGTGGAGCCGTCGGCGAGGACGACGTGCACCTGGTCGGCGTCGCGCACGTCGATCGCGGCACCCGTCGACGACGTGATGTCGGCGCCGTCGAGCACGAGCCGCACCACGCCGTCGTCGGCCGAGTCGACCTTCACCTGTCCGGCGAGGCTGCCGGACAGCACGTACGTGCCGGGCGCGGTGAGGGTGACGGTGTCGCCGTCGACCTCCACGCCGTCGGTCGCGGTCGGGTCGTCCAGGTCGACGGCGATCTCGTCGGCGGTGTCCCAGGTGGACGCGGCGAGCTCGACGGTGTCGGACGCGTCGAGGTTCTCCGCGAGGACCTCGGTGGCCGTCATCCCGACGGACGACGTGGCGGACACCTCGCTCGTGCTCGTCGAGGAGCCGGCGGCGCTCGTGGCGGTCGCGTCGTCGACGCTGCACGCGGCGACGGCTCCGAGAGTGAGGACGCCCGCCGCGGCGGCGGCGACGGCACGGGTCCAGGGGTGGCGGGTCCAGAGGGGCAGGTGCTGCGGGTTCATGCGGGTGATCCCTTCGGTCAGGCGGCCAGGCGCTCGCGGCGCAGGCGTCGCCAGGGGTGGTCGGGGAGCTCGGGGCGCAGGACGGCGAGCCCTGTCGCGTACTTGGAGATGCGGTCGGGCCGGTGGCCGGCCCGCCACAGGAGGCGGTCGACGGACGACGGCGCGGTGCCGGCCTTCGTCTCGACGACGACGAGTCCGCCGACGTCGGCCCAGCGCGCGTCGGCGTCGGGGCCGGGGGCGAGCCGCCAGGTGAGGTCCGTGTCGAGGGTGACGCGGGCGTCGGGGGCGAGCACGGTGGTGCGGCGGTAGTGGGAGGACAGGACGGGGCTCAGGGCCGTCGACGGGGGCGCGGCGACGCGGGCGGCGGCGAGGCGGTCGTCGACGAACCCGGCGGCGTCGGGGGTGAGGCGCGGCCCGCCGTGCTCCGCGGGGACGCGCTCCTTGACGGTGACGCCGCGGGCGGCCCGCGTCTTGACCTCGAGGAACGTGCCGCCGGTGTCGACGTAGGTGCGGGTGCGGACCTTGAAGCGGCGCCGACGACGTCGGGCGGCCTGGTGGAACGTCATCAGGTCGGCGGTGTCGTAGTAGGTGGAGGCGTAGGTGAAGGTGCGGCGGCCGTCGATGTCGAGCACGCGGGCAGTGGGGGAGAGGGCGGCGAGGAGGTCGGCGACCTCCGCGGGCGTGAGGACGTACTTGCGGTCGACGCGGGTCTGGAGGGCGGCGGTGGCGTCGAGCTCGGCGAGCGTCACCGACGGGCGCGGGGCGAGGCCGTGCGCGACGACGTCGGCCGCGGAGGGGGCGACCGTCATCGGGTCACCGCCAGGTCGGCGTGCCGCGGCACGTCCACGGGGTCGGGCGGAAGGTGGGCGGGGGCGACGTCGGTGCGGTAACGGACCTCGACGACGGTGGTGTCGTTGGCGAGGTCGAGGCGTTCCACGGACGCGCTGTGGACGAGGCCGCCGAGCAGGTGCTCCAGGTGGGCGACGAGGGCGCCGTGGTCGGAGATGGCGCGGTCGACGACGACGCGCGTGGTGCGGTGCGCGGCGAACAGGCGTGGGCTGTCGGCCAGGGCCATGACGAGCAGGATGAGGGCCATGCCGGCGACGGACAGCCAGCCGACGGACGCGCCGAGGCCGCCGAGGAGGCCGAGCGCGAGGGACGCGAAGTAGTAGGCGACCTCGTGCTGCGACAGCTCGTTGGAGCGCAGCCGGATGATCGACAGGACACCGAAGAGTCCGAGCCCGAGGCCGGCGCCGACGCTGGACTGCGCGAGGACGGACGCGACGGCCAGGACCCCGATGTTCATCCCGAGGAACGCGACGACGAGGTCGCGGCGCCGGTGGCGCGGGAAGTAGAGGGCGAACGTGAGGACGGCGACGGCGACGGCGTCGATCGCGTAGAGCAGGTAGGGCGACATGGGTGCGTCTCCGGGTGTCGGCGTGCGGCGGCGGCCGCGACGGCTGGCAGGGGCTTGATGAACACCGAGTGAACACGGCCGGACCGCCGGGGGGCTGTGGTGGGCCTGCGACTTTCCTGGGAACGCTGGGACGACCCCGGGGGCCTTGTCAGGCGAGATAACGAATCGGTGGAGATCCCGGTGTGTCCCTGGTCACAGGCGACTCCCAGGCGCTAACTTGCAGGAGTCCGAACAAACTCCTGTTCCCCAGTGAGGCTCATCGATGAGACACCGTTCGACCCCGAGCCGCCGCGCGGCCCTCGCCCTCGTCACCGCCGGCGCGCTCGTCGTCGGCACCGGCGCCGCCGCTCAGGCCGCCAAGCCCACCGCCCCCGACGCCGGATCCACGCACGACGCCGACGGCGTCAACGGATTCCGCACCCTCGGCTACTTCCCCGGCTGGGGACCCGGAGACTCCCACGACTACGAGGTCGCCGACCTCATCAAGACCGGTGCCGTCGCCGACCTCACGCACCTCACCTACGCGTTCGGGAACATCACCAGCGACCTCGTCTGCGACATCAGCGACGAGACCGTCGGCCCCGACGGCATCGACCCCGGCACCCTCGAGGGCGACCCCGAGAACGACTACCTGCGGCTCGTCGGCGCGAAGGACTCCGTCGACGGCGTCGCCGACACCGCCGACCAGCCCCTCGCCGGGAACTTCAACCAGCTCCGCAAGCTCAAGGAGCTGTACCCCGACCTGCAGATCACCATCTCGCTCGGCGGCTGGACCTGGTCCGACAACTTCTCCGAGGCCGCGCTCACCGCCGAGTCCCGCCAGCGCCTCGTCGACTCCTGCCTCGACGTCTACCTCGACGGCAACCTGCCCGTCTACGGCGCCCAGGGCGGCGACGGCGTCGCCGCCGGCATCTTCGACGGGTTCGACATCGACTGGGAGTGGCCCGCCGCCACCGGGGAGCACACCTCCCCGAACCCCGACGTCGACAAGGAGAACTTCCTGTCGCTGATGGAGCTGTTCCGCGCCGAGCTGGACGAGCGCTCCGCCGTCACCGGCGAGGACTACCTGCTCACCGGGTTCGCGCCCGCCGGCTGGGGGCCCCGCACCCAGGGCGGCTGGGTCGACCCGCGTCTCGCGGACGTCGTCGACTTCCTCAACATCCAGGGCTACGACTACCACGGCACCTGGGTGGCGAACCGCACCGGCCACCAGGGCAACCTGCACCCCTACGCCTGGCCCGACAACCCCAGCGCCAACTGGGGCCTCGCCGCCGACGGCCTGCTCGGCGCCTACCGTGCCGCCGGGTACGACGACGACCAGATCGTCCTCGGCCTCGCCGCGTACGGCCAGGGCTGGCGTGGCGTCGACGACCCCACCCCCGGGGCCGCCGCCGAGGCCGCGATCGGTGTGAAGAACTACTCCGAGCTGCACGACCTCGGCACCGAGTACTACGACGAGGAGGCCGTCGCGGCCTATCGGTACGACGGCGACCAGTGGTGGAGCCTCGACACCCCGCGCTCCGTCGCCGCGAAGGCCGACTGGATCGCGGAGAACGGCTACGGCGGCGCCTACTTCTGGGACATCGCCGGCGACTACAAGAACCAGCTCGGCAGCACCCTCGCCGACTCGTTCCGCGCCGCCACCCCCGGCCCCCTCGTCGAGGGCCCCGGCGCCGCCCCCTGGTACGCCTCCGGCGTGTACACCGCCGGTGACGTCGTCGCGCACAACGGCACCGAGTACCGGGCCCGCTGGTGGACCCGCGACCAGGAGCCCGGCGAGGGCAAGAAGAACCCCTGGGTGGAGGTCGGCCCCCGCGGCACGTTCCCCGTCGCCGCCGAGGACTGCGCCCCCGCCTTCGACGCCACCGCCACCTACACCAAGGGCGACGTCGTCTCGAAGGCCGGCGTGAACCACACCGCCATGTGGTGGACCCGCGGCCAGGTGCCCGCCGCCAACACGTGGAACGCGTGGGACGCCGGGACGCCCTGCGCCTGACCCCGACCGCCCGGCGGCAGGCGCCACCTGCCGCCGGGACGCCGCACGGATGGTGCGGGTGTAACCCGGGTTACACCCGCACCACCCGCCCGCCGACGGGCGCCAGACCGGTGCGTGACCCACGTCGCGTCCCCGGATTTCGTCCGGAGGCCACCGGTCCGGTAGCATCGTCAGGCCGGTCCGTCCGGCGAAGGTAGCGTGTCCGAGCGGCCTAAGGAGCACGCCTCGAAAGCGTGTGTGGGTGCAAGTCCACCGTGGGTTCAAATCCCACCGCTACCGCCACCCGAAGGGCCCCACCCGCAGCATTATGCGGATGTGGGGCCCTTCGTCGTTCCCCGGTCACCAGATACTCACCACTTTGGCTCCCGCGCTGCGCCATCATGGCGGAGTGAACGAGCGAAGCAGGCTGTGGAAGAGCACGGTGTCCGGCGTCCTCGCCCTGCTGAACGACGTCGACCCCTACGGGCTGGAGCCCGGCCTCCCGGACGGCGCTCCGCTCGACGAGTACGAGCTCGAAGCCGAACCCATCGCCCGGCACCTCGTCGACGACGGATCGATCACGGTGGAGCAGGTCGACGCGATCTGGCTCCACTGGTTCGACGAGTCGCTCTCGGGTCGGCTCAAGCGGCGCACCCTGAAGAAGTTCATGGTGAGCCTCAACGAGCTGGCGAGCCCGATCCAGCACTCGCCGTGACCTTCTAGTCGTCACAGGGAACACCGACCTCTCGGGTGAACCACTCCAGCTGGTCCGCCATGACGGCGATCTCGACGCGGCCGGAACCGGATTCGACCTCCAGCACGGCAGACCGCGGATCGATCCCGTCGAACTTCCACCCTTCGCGGTTAGTGGCTTCCCGGACCGAGACGATGCGGTCGACGGACACCGAGAGCCGGTACAGCGAGATCCGCTGGGGGGAGACCGTCCAGAGCCCTGGGTTCCAGGTCGACGTCACGCCTCGTACCCCTGCTCCCCGGGCACGGACGGAGAGATAGATCCGCCCCTCCGCCTGAAGCTTTCGTCGCTTGCGGGCGTTCCAGCGGTCACCGAGCTTGGCACCGATGAGCACGCCGATGGTGTCGGTGATCCAGTCCCCGATCACTCGCCTTCACCTCCGGCTTCTGCCCTCACCGTCACGACTTCGCTCCCATTGTGTCTGGCTGAGGTCGACGTCGACGCCTGGGTGACGAGCTGATCGATCACCGTCCGCAGGTCCGGGGCGACGTGGGTCCGCTTCACGTAGTGCCGCACGGTGGTGCCCTCGTCGGCGTGGCCGAGCAGCGCGGTCGCGTTGGCGACGGTGGTGGAGTTGGCGACCTGGGTGGCGACGGTGCGGCGGAAGTCGTGCGGCGTGACCTTGGTGCCGATGGCGGCCTGGGCGTCGCGGAGCTGGTCGCGGATCCGGCTCGGCGACCGAGGCGTCGCGTTGGTCGACGGGAACACGAGGTCGTCCGGCCCGCCGTCGAGCCCGAGGTCCAGCGACTCGGTGACGGCCGCGACGACGAAGTCGGGCAGCGTGATGGTGCGACGCGACGTGTCCGACTTGGGCTTGGACTGCCGCAGCAGCCGGCCCTCGACCCGGACGATGGTGCCGGTGACGGTGAGCGTCGGGATCGCCGCCTCGAGGTCGAGGTCCGCTTCTCGTAGCGCCAGGCACTCACCGATCCGCAGCCCGGTGCCGAGCATCGTGTCCACGATCTGCGGCAGGAGCGTGATGTTCCGCCGACCGCGGGGGAGCGCGGGACGGTCCTCCCACTCCCGCACGGCCTTGCGCAGCAGGGCGATGTCCTCCAGCCCGAGGGCACGGACCTCGTCGCGTCGCGGCTTGCGCACCGTGACGGCGTCCCGCACCGGGTTGAACGGTGCCGCCCCGTAGCGGACGCACATCATCATGACCTGCGACAGCACGTTGCGGGCCTGCCGGGCGGTGTCGAACTTCCGCGCCGAGCTGAGCGCCATGAGGACCCGGTTCACCGCGACGGGAGTCACCTCCCGCACCCGCAGCGCCCCGAACGCCGGACGCAGGTCCCGCTCCAGCACACCGAGGTACGTCGCCAGCGACTGCGGCGTCACCTGCCCCTCGGCCCGCTTCTCGGCCACCCACTGATCGAAGGCCACCGTCATGCGGGTCTCCGGTTTGAGGGTCGCGCCGCCGTTGCTGGTGCCGTCCCCGCTCGCGCGGTGCAGCTTGTCCTCCAGCGCGCGCTGAGCGGCAGCCCCGGACCGGCCCCGCGCCTCGACGCTGCGGAGCACGCCCGACACGTCGCGGTACCGGGCACGAGCCCGCCAGGCGCCGGGGGCGACCTCCGTCCGGCTGATGTGCCCCCAACGACCCGGCTCGATGGGTGGGCGGGCCATCGGTCAGCCCGCCGCGTCGCTGTCGGTGACGCTGTCCAGCCACGCCTCGACGTCGTCGGGCCGGTAGCGCAGCCGAGCGCCGACGTGGACCACCTTCGGCCCACCCCCACGGCTCGACCAGGCGTACACGCAGTGCAGACTCACGCCCAGGTACTCGGCCAGCTCGCTCGGCGTCATGAGGCGTCGGCGGCGGGTCGTTCGGTCGATCTGGGTCACGTTCGTGGTGCTCATGATGCTTCCTCCTACGTCGTCGTGGTGGAGCTGCTGATCGCTTCGATTTGAGTCGAGCGCCGTACTGAGAACGTGCGACGAATACTCTCGCCCGGGTTCTGATCGGTGGACTAGCCTCGGGCCAACCCGCCCAAGGCGTGCCCAACCGGTAAAGGTGCGTCCTGCCCGCAGTTTGGAGAGGGTGGCAGCCCGTTCGAGCCGGGCCGGGTCCAGAAGTCCCTCACGCTGCGGGCGTGATCGGGACTTCACCCCCGCGGGTGCGCGCTTTCCACTGGGCGTACTCGCGGGCACGCGCGGCTGCGGCGTCGGCGAGGGCCTTGTCGCCGGGGTTGGTCCAGCCGGTGCCCTGGTAGGTCCAGTGCCCGACGACGAGGGTGGTGCCTTCGTCGTCGGCGAGCAGGCGCGCTTCGAGGTCAGCGGTGTCCATCGGGGTGCCGTCGCGGTCGGCGTCGGCCTTGAGCCGCTGGAACCGGGCGCGGGCGCGGCGCAGGCGACCGAGCGGGATGGAGTAGCGGCGGGACTTGCTGGAAAAGTGGCCGCGGAAGCCGAGCATGTGCGCCCACTTGGCGAGCAGCCGGTACGGGCTGTCGGCGCAGTGGCCGCAGTGGCAGCCGTCGTCGTCCTCCGGGTCCGGGCCAGCGACGCTACGGCAGGCGGTCGCGGCACGTTCGGCGAGCCACCGGCAGGTGCGGATGAGTCGCTGGTGGTGCGGGCGTGGCTCGGCGGCGTCGGTGCCGGTGCCCTTGGTGGAGTACTTCGCGAGGTAGCCGGCGACCTGCTCGGGCCGCAGGTCGTCGGTACCGTCGTCGTTGTCCGGCACGCCGGAGCGCACGCACCGCACGTCGAGCTGCTGACCGAACCGCAGCACCCGCGACACGTCCGCCCCGTCCACGGGCGGCGCGGTGACGACGACGGAGCGTGCGGCAGCGCGGACGGCGTCGGCGAGGACGTCGCCCGGCAGCGGGGCGGGGGAGCCGGGGCCGTCCGGCCCGTCGAGGCGGATGAGCGCGTGGAAGTGGACGAGGCCGCGCACCTGGTACTCGGCGACCTTCGCGAACTGCACGGATGCCACCCGGGCGAGGTCGCTCTCACGCACGCCGAGGGCGTCGGCCACCTGGCGGCGCATCGCGATGGTGAACCGCCGCCACAGCTCGGGCGCGTGCCACTGCCACACCACGGCGGACTGCCAGTCGTAGCAGGCGTCGCACAACGGCCCACCCACGGCCGCGTCGTGCTCGGCATGCTGCGCGGTGCAGGAGCGCGGACGCCCGTGCGGGCAGACGCCCCGACCGTGCGGGCGGCAGCGCCCGCCACCACCGTGCTTGGTGCGCGTGCCGTGGACGTGCCCGAACGACGGGGCGGTGAGCGTCGCGAACACGAGCGGGTTCTCCGCGACCTCGGCGGGGACGGTCTTGCCGCCGAGCAGCCCGGCCCGGATCATCTCGAACGTGTCCCGTGCGTACACGCGCGAGCAGGCCGGGCACACCGACTCACGCCGGTTCCCGCACGCCCGGAACAGCGTGCCCAGCGGAGCGTCGTCCGACCGGAACTCCGCCAGGATCTCGCCCGTCGCGGCGTCGATGGTCCGCGACGAACCCGTGAGCCGCACCGGATGCGAGCAGTAGCCCGTGCGCGCCACGGCGTCCGCGAAGGCACCCGTCGTGCGGTCCCGCAGACGCCCCACGATCCCGGCGACAGCGGCAGAGGAGAGCGCCCCGAGGTCGAGCGGCGCATCCGGCCCGAACCCGGGAAACCCTCCCTGCGCGCTCTCAGTCACGGCGAGCCCCCGACGTCGCGGGCTGACGCGGCGTGCGCGGCTTGCGCTTGCGAGGCGTCGTGTTGCCCGACGTCGTCCGCACCGGCCGTGCGGGAGCGTCGCCGTCCGCAGCGGTGTTGGTGTCGCTGTCGCCGTCAGCGCCAGGAGAGGCAGCGTTCTCCGCCGTGGGCGACTCGATGAGCGGTGTCGGGGGTGCGGGGTAGGTGGCGGCGACCATGCGGATGAAGTCGTCGGTCCAGTAGTCGGCGCGGACTCGTTCGATGTGTCCGTCGTCGCCGACGAGGTAGCCCGCGCCGGGCATCGTCGGTGCGATGTGGTGGGCCGGGGCGAGGGCGGCGGTGCCATCCCCGAGGACCATGCGGGTCTCTGCGGCCGAGGCGAGGCGGAGGGCGATGGTCTGGGTGAACAGGTCGCGCATGCCCACGGTCTCCTTGCGGGGGTCCTGGACGAACGCGACGACCATGACGCCGAAGGCGCGGCCTTGGGTGAGGATCAGCTTGAGCAGGGTGGCGGCTTCGTTGACGACGTCCTTGGCGGCGTAGGCGGTCAGGACGGCGAGCTCGTCGATGAGCAGCACATGGATCGGGTCGCCGGGGACCGGGGTGAACATACGGGCGTGGCCGCGCATGACCTGCTGACGCCCGACGATGACGCGGTGCAGGTCCGCGAGGAGGCGGACGGCGTCGGGTTCGTTCATGGCGACGTGGGAGAACATCGGGGAGCCCACGGAGACCTCGACGCCGCCTTTGAGGTCGATGCCCCACAGGCGGGCCATGCCTGCGTGGGCGGCGGGGGCGAGGTTCCCGGCGATGCCCCAGAAGATCGAGCCCTTCCCCGCGCCGGACCGTCCGACGACGAGGGTGTGTCGTGCGGTCAGGTCGAGCCGCCAGGGGGTGCCGTCCGAGCAGCGGCCGAGGGTGACGGCGCCGGTCTCGATGGTCTCGGGGATGGTCGGCAGGGTGGGGATGTGCAGCAGCTCGCGCATCGTGAGGGTGAGTTCGAGCCAGCCGGCGCCGAGGCGGCGGGTCTCGACGGCTTCGGCGCCGAGGCAGGTGGCGATGGCCTCGGCGGCGCTGGTCAGGTCGTCGAGCGTGTGGCCGAGGCGGGCACGTACCTGGAACGTGAGGGTGTTGCCGTCCGCGCGGACCCGCTTGAGCCTCGGGACCACGCGAGCGTCCGGGGTGGTGAGGGTGAGGCCGCAGCGTTCGGCGATCTTGGGCCAGTGCTTGCGCAGGTGTCGTCGCCAGCCACGCCGACGCAGCGGTCCGCCGAGGACGTTCTCGTACGACAGGGGATGCACCGCCGCCCACGTCGCTCGCAGGAGCGAGAAGGCGGGGACGCACCACAGCACCAGGTAACCCACGGTCGTGTGGTCGAGGATGAGCAGCACGTTGCCCGCGATGCCGCAGGCGAGCAGCCACCGCCAGGCTTGCGCTGTCCACCAGACGAAGCACCACAGGGCGGAGGCGATGGTGCGGGTGATGCCCCACGCGATTCGGAGGGCGTCCATCACGCGGCCTCCGTCCCGGCTGAGCCGTCGAGGTCGTCCCACCACGGTTCGACCGCGGGGAACGACCGGACGGGGCGGGTCAGGTCGGCTGCGCAGCAGACCGCGAACGCGGGCGTGGCGCCCGCGGGGGAGGACCAGACGGTGAAGCCGCGGGCGTGGTCCTCGGGCGGGTAGTCGGTGACGTCGCCGAGGCAGAGCAGCCGGGCCAGGTGCTCGGCGTCGGCCTGCGCGTCGACGTGGACGGAGATCGCCGTGCGGGACAGGGCGAGGTAGGTGAATCGTCCGTCGACCCAGTCGACCAGGTCGCCCGCGACCTGCAACAGCTCCACCGGAGCGAACCCCACGTCGGGGACGTTGGTGTTCATCAGGCGGCGCTCTTGGACTCGGGCGGCTTCGCGACGGTGCGGCCCTGGCCCGGAGCCACGATGTCCGTGGCGCGAAAGGACCACGCGATGCGGGGGCGGACACCGTTGTCGTCCACGTAGGGCAGTGCGGTGAGCCCGACGAACTCGACGGGCGTCCACGGCATCCCGGACTTGTTCTCGGGCGGAACCGGCTGGTACTTCGCCGCAAACTTCACGGTCACACCGATCTCCTTCCGACCGGCGTCCTCGTCACCGTCGATGACGACGCACTGCCACAACGGCAGGCCCGTCTCCTTGTCGTGCTGCTGCGGACGCGAGCCGTCAGCACGCCTCTCACCGTTGAAGTCCGCGACCGCCTCGACCTCGCCCCGCAGGAACGCGCCTTTGGGGAATGCCACCGCGTGCCCTACCTCGAACCGCTGCTTCATCGCCATGGGACTCGCCTCTCCGTTGATACCCCCTAAACCCAGCGAGCGGAACGCTGGCCGGGTCGGATCGAACAAGGGGTTGATAGGTACTAAACACGCTAGACCGCAGGTGCGCGCCTCGTCAAGCACTGTCGAGGATGCCTAAACTCAAAGGGTGCTACTCCCCGACGACATCGACGCGATCCGACAGGAGCCCGACCCGATCCGGCAGGCCCAGCGAGCCGCTGCGCTCCAAGCCGTCTACCAGCAGCACTCGACCGAGCTCGGTCGGCTGCGACGTGCCGGGATGGAACGTGCGCACGTCGAGAAGGGCATGTCGTACACCGACGTGGCGAAGGCCCTGGGGATCACTAAGGGTCGCGTCACGCAGATCCGCTCGTCGGCCCCACCTGCCGCACGCGCACTGTTCGGGATCGGTCCCGTGACAGTCGTGCTGCCGTACCGCTACCAAGTGACCGATCGGGAACGGCCGCTGCTCGCTGCCGAGGACGTGGCAGCCGGCGACCTCGCCAAGCAGCTCTTGGAGTCCTTCGGCTTCACGACCCGCACCGCGCAGGTCGGCCCGGACGACACGGAGCTCCCGGAAGGCGACCTGTTCGTCATCTGCGGCCCGAAGTCGTCACCGGCTGTCGCGGACCTTCTCGACACCGATCCGCGGTTCACCATTGGGCGTGACGAGGACGGTTGGTTCATCGAGGACCGGCAGACTCACGAGCACCATCGTTCGCCCATGGACACCTCGGGCGGCAGCACTGATGTCGCCTATGTGGCGCGCCGTAGGGAGGGCAGCCGCACGATCACACACGTAGCAGGACTGCACGCCATCGGCTCCTTGGGCGCACTCACTCAACTGACCGATGACGCTGCTGAGCTCTTCAGCACCACGGAGGGAGGGGACTTCTCCCTTCTCGTCGAGAGCAGTCACGATGGCCTGACGATCACCAGTGCAGTGGCCCTGGGCGCGCCCCGGCGGTGGGACGACTGATGCGGGTCGCAACAGCGATGCTGCCCGAGGCTGCTTCGTCACAAGACCGCATACTCGTGACCAACACGGCTGTCATCGTCCTCGATGGCGCTTCGGCCTTCGTGCCGGTCGACGTCCCGACCTCTACCTACGTCGACACCTTTGGCAACAGCCTCATAGACGGCCTCGCGGCCAAGCCCCAGATTCCACTCGCCGACCTTGTAGCGCAATCAATCAAGGAGACCTCCTCGGCGCTCGACCTCCATCCTGATGCCGCTCCGTCGAGTACCGTTGCCATCGCACGCCATGACGATGAGGGCCTCGACCTGTTTGTCCTCGGTGACAGTCAGATCGCGACACCCCACGGCGTCTACGTCGACACACGGATCGACGGCGTCGCTCAGGAGGAGCGCGCAAGGTACAGAGCGCGGCTCGCTCAGGGTTACGGCTTCGACGAGACACACCGCGAACTATTGAGGGCGCTCCAGGCAGAGCAGGCGCGACACCGAAACGCCGACGACGGGTTCTGGATCGCAGAGGCGGCCCCAAACGCCGCCCGCCACGGACTCGAAGTCCGCATGAGCCTCGACACCACACCGTGGCTAGTCCTGGCGACTGACGGCGCCTATCGACCTATGCGGCATCTCAGCCTTGACGTATGGGCAAATGTCGCAAAATTGAGTGGTGTGGAGTTAGCAAGCCTCATGCGTGACTTGGACACTTGGGAGGACTGCGAGGATCCGGACGGATTGACACTTCCCCGAGCCAAGCGCCATGACGATAAGGCCTTAGCTGTCATTCGCTATGGGTAGACATCGTCACAAGAGCCATTCCGCGGGAATTAGTGCAGCGCCGTTGCGCCATCTCTCCCGCACTGCCTCCTGGAACCAGTTCTCAGGAAGATCGGCATGGTCGCAAACAATGACCTGAAAGTCCGGCGCGAGGTCCTGGACGGCATCGTACATCAACTCAAACATCGCCCTCACGGCGAGGCGATCCGCATCTTCACTCGGCAGGCCGCTCGAATTGTCGTTCTCCGCGGGATAATGAGCTTGCGTTGGCTGATCGAGCATGAGGAATCGCGGAACAGGCCGACTCTGGCGGACAAAGTAGCCGTGCAACGCGAGATGAGTAGCTAGGTGATAACCCACCCAATTCTTAGCGCTACCAATGCGGGAGAGTCGGGCAGGACCGGAGTCGGTATCGGCAACGATCGTGAGTCGCGAGAGATCCAGGCGGACGTCGTCGTCGCTGTGCTCCAATCCCAAACGCTCGGCGAAGCGCTTGATGTCTCGACCCACCGCGACCAGCCTGGAGGTCAACTGTTCTCGACGATTTTCGTCGTCAAGGTCCGCACCAAGTTCGGCTACGAAGGAACGCGCGCTCTCCAACTGTTGACGAATCACTTCTAGCGAAGCGTCATCCACCACGGCCAATCGTGCAAGGATTGCGTCGATTCTGCCGCGCGTAAAGTCGCGCCCTTCCGCTCCGGACTCTTCCTGGATACGGTTGGCCCTTTGAAGGTCCTGCAGCGCGGACTCGGCGACTCGGAGGTGCTCTCGTAGTTCGGCCGCCTCCAGGTCCAGGCTCTCCAGAGATTGTCGCTGGGACGGCCGGGCACCAGTCAACGTGCCAACTTGAACTCGCAATTCTTCGAGGCTGCGCCCGAGGACTTCAGCGGTCGGGTCCGCATGCTCGAGATGACTTCCACATGCAGGGCACTCGCGCGAACTGTGATCGAGGGATCCGCCGTCGCTGGCAGCACTTGGAACGAGATTAAGTGCCGTGAGGCGAGACTCTTGCTGGGAGAGTGCCGTCACATATTCATTTGCGGCTCGGTGCTCATTAAGTAGTAGGCTGCGATTCTCCATTACTCCGCGGAGTGTCTTCCTTAGTTCATCACGCTGATCCTCGAGTGCGTGACGTCTACTTTGCTGCTCGGGCGTTTCCGCGTATGTGACCGGTCCGGCAGGCGCGGAACGTGCCGCTTGGAGCGCCCGCACTAGTGACAGGCGATCCGGCTCCGGAAGTGCGGTCACCAAGCCCACAGTGAGTGCCTCGGCGTGCAGTGCGCTAAGTTCCACATCGATTGTCTCCACTATTCGGAGAGCGCGCTCGTACTCTGCTTCTAGCCGTGAAAGCGTTCGCTTCGCGTCGCGAAGTTGAGCGCGCTTCCTAGCCTCGTCTGGTGCGAGAGCGCCAAGGAAATAGGGAATTGAATCCTTGAGCGCCTGGTCGATTCCTTCCTCGCCCATCCGATGGAATAGCAGGGACTGACTGGCGACCTCCGACTGAGTTTGGAAGCAAAGCAGTGCCGCGTGTCCAATGTTCGCTTCGAGCGCGTTCCTCAGCGACCATGGTCCTCGCTCGATCTGATTTTCCTCGATGCCGATCCTGCGCCCAAGTTGGTGCCTAAGTTGGCGAGAGTCGGTGTTGCCTCGGAGCGCTTCCAGCGGGGGTATGTCTAGGTTGCTCCCGAACTCAAGCATTGCGACTGTCGTACTTGCATTGTGGCCGGCTGGCCGGGGGCGCGCCACGAATGCCTGATCGCCCGACGTGTTTAGCTGCCAGAGGCACCCGTACCACACGACGGTATCCGATATTGGACCCACAGGAACGAGATTTGTGGAGCGGCCGAGACAGTACTCAACTATTGTAAGAAGTGCGCTCTTGCCGGTGCCTGACTGGCCAGTCACGATATTGAGCGCACCTGGCTGGAAGTCAAGTCGTCGTACACGTCCGTCCGCGTTGTATAGGACGAGGGCGAGAAGTTGCATGACGCTAGGGTGCCACACCGAGGATCACGAACGCAGTCGCTGGCTGCTCGATCTTGGTGAGCCACTTGCCAACGAAGCCCGCACGAGTCACGACTCGGTGCACATCGCTGTTGGGCTCAAGGGTGTGGCCTCGTCCCTGTGCCAGCGAAGCCGTGAGTCCGCCTTCCTGGTTGAGCTCCAGCATGTGGTGCCTGAAGCCGAAGCGGAGGCCATCCTGGACCGCGCCGCGAAGCGACTGAGCTCGCTGGCCAAAGCCTGCGTGTTCGACAGGATGCCTCGATACCCAGGTCGTCAGGTTTGTACGGGTGTCGCGGGGGAGTGCCTCGCGAGTCCCGCGGTGTAGCACAAGCGGTGCAACGAGATGAGCGTAATACCAAGGCATAGCCCGACCTCCCGCTTCAAGGAAGCGAATCGCGGCGCTTGCAGTGATGGCTGCAAGTAGCGCCGGATTGAGCATTGCGGCTTCCGTGCGTGATCTTTGTTCCCAGGCCGTCATTATTCTCCCTGCCCATTCGATTCTAGACAAGTATCGGAGCCCGCCCCTGCGAACTAGATTAGTGTCGCGAGCGACTCCAGTCTTTCTGCGAAATCCGGATGCCATCCGATTCGGTGTGTTTCTGACGTATGCCCGGCGAGTTCGTGCCTTTTGCCCCGGCCGTAGAATCCCTCGTTGTAGTAGGAGCGCACGCTAACCGCCGTAGACTGAAGTAGATAGTTCAGTAGCTTTCTACCTGCCCGACGCTTCACCTTCTCCGCCGCGTCGCTATCCAGGTGTTCTAACTCTAGGTCTTGAACCATGTTGTAGAACTCGCGTTGCCATTCGAATCGAAGTTCCTCTTCGAACCTTCGCAACTCATGAAGCCCAATTAGGCTATCGCTTAGCCATTCGGTTTCCTGGGTCACGGCTCGGTGATAGTCGATAATCGCATTTCGCAAGGATGGCCCCGCGTAGTCCACCATCTCTAGTTGCTGGACGAAGGTCGCGTCCGAATAGAGGTCAATCTGATCGTCCGAAACGGCTGATATCTGGACTGTGGTGGGGAGATTCTCCGTCGTGTAGCTATCGCGAAGTTCACGGATGTAGGTGCGAATCTCTGTGACCGAGATAAGGGTACGTCTACCTCTGAGCATGTCGACGGCGACGTTCGCCCAGTACAGCCATACCTGCGCGACGAACTTATCCTCGATGGCTGTTCCGCCGCTTGGTAGCGCATAGGCCAAGGTGACTCGCACCGCGGACTCGAGGTCCTCCGGAGGTGGCTGGCCATCAAGTACCCTCACGCGCTCTAGCAGGCTCACGAGTTCGGTTCGATCCTTGGCGAGGAACGCTTCGCGTGCGCGTTTAGTGTCGTCGTTTGTAGAGTTTGTTGCGGCAGCGATCAGTTTGTTCAGTGCTAAGTCGGTATTGCGGCTCGTGGGTCTCAAGGCAAAGGCTGCTGTACCTGGACTCGCAACGGAAGTTGTGATTAGGTTCAAGTCTGGCCCCAAGGGATCGATCGAGTCGGGGCGGTCCATCCAAACCTGGATTGTTTTCCACATGTCAACCGCCATGTCTCCGAGGCCTGCCGAAGTGCTCGTCGAATGGAGCTTTACCTGTAGTAGTTCGATTGGGTCGTCTGCGTCAGTATCGGAAGTCCAGGCGATATCATCATGCGTCTCTAGCGTCATGGCCTGGTCCGGCCTAGCATTTCCCTTGCGTAGCAGGTCAACGAGTGCCCAATTGGTCTGATATAGGTAACCCGCCGCTGACGCTGCCGCGCCGTGCCCTGTCATGCGAGTGTCCTTCCGTCGACCGCTCGGCGCCGAGAACGACGGTCCTGGGCGTCCTGCAATAGATCATCGATGACCCGGATGGCCTGGCGCGAGCCTACTCTGAGGCTCCTGGGGAGGGAACCTGTCCGACGCAGATAGCTTCGTGCCCCACTTACCGGGAGAACTTTCCCTACTGCCTCAAGGCGCGGCTCCGCCGCGCGGTCGGCCTGCCGGGCGGGGCCCCGCGCTCCGCTCGCAGGCTCGCTTCGCGCACCCCACCCGTTCGGCCTCCCGGAACGGCGAAGGCGGCCCCGAGTCTCCCCGGGACCGCCCTCACGGCCATCTGCGTCGGGCAGTAGTTACTCGTCCGACTGGTTGCCCCTGCGGTTCAGCGCCTCGAGCTCGGCCCGAATCCTGACGAGCTCCTGGCGCGTCCCAGCGCCCGAGTTCAGGATCAGGCCGACTACGAAGATGATCGTCCCCGAAGCGATGAAGGGCACGGCTGTGTCGACGCCGGGTTCACCGACGCTCCAGATCAGGCCGATGGCAAGAAGAAGGGCACCTACTACCGTCGCGGTCATGGCCTGGAGTCTTGCAGGTCGTTCGACAGGTTGGGCGTATCTGCCCAGATTCCGGCTGCGTGCGGCACACGCTTGTAGTCTGGCGGCGTGACGCTTCGTGCCGACGTGCACCAGATGATGCGTGATCGGCCCGCGACGCGCGTCTGGCTCGCTGTCCTTGCGAGCGGCGCGCGCGACTTTGACGAACTGGCGACTGCGGCTGGTCTGACGCCACTCGGCCGGGCATGGGTGGAGATCGACCGCGGACGCGCCGAGCGATTTCTTGCGGGACTGCTCCGCTTCGACCTTGCCTACAAGAGCGAGGTTATGACACAGCACCGAGCGGATTGGCTCGCTGGCGAGTTCGTACGAGCATTCGGTCGATACGATGTTCGCTTCGCAACTAACAGCCCGGACCTGCCGGACGGGGCGGCGTTCGGTTGGGATCCCGCGACTGAACACACCTTCGATGCGGGGCTTGCCGTCATCAGCACGATGGGTGCGGCAATCTACTGGGTGGCTGACGAGGACTAGGGCGGTCTCAACTACGCCAGTGAGGCGTGGGCATTCGAACGATCTTGCGTTCCGGCCCCGCACCGACCGCCGAGCATCCGGCCGACTCCGGCCCGCGTCAAGAGCGCCTGCGGCGTCGCTGCGCGATGGCCTGCGGCCACCCTGGACCCGGACCTCCGCCGCCCTCTGGTGCTCCGCTATCGGTTCGGCGCCTCGGAGTGTCCTCGCCGATCGGTCTCCGGATTGCCTCCACATTGGTCGTCGGATTCGTGCCCGCCAGAGGAACGCGGTCCAACTGGCGGCGCGACGAAGGCCCAGGTCAGGCGCCAGAACTACCCGGGCGGGCAGTCGCGACCAACGCGGCACGGTCAAGCCCACCGCTACCGCCACCCGAAGGGCCCCACCCGCGAGATTCCGCGGCTGTGGGGTCCTTCGTCGTTTCCCGTACTCCTTTTTCACTCCGTCTTGCGTCCAGAGCGGTCGGCGAGAGCACGCGAGTACCTTTCCGCCATGGACCCGGTCACTGACCCGCTCAAGCCATGGCGAGCGCTCGACGCGCAGCGGGACTCCCTGCCGCTCGAGGTGCAGGCGATCTTCATCCTGATCTGCGTGGAGAGCGTCTTGGCGATGCGCCCGGTGCCGGATCCCGAAGGCCAGGAGTACGTCCGCGCGATCTGGGACTCGCTGGCGCGAGATCGATCGGCGCTGTCCGAGGTTGCCGAGAGCCTGGGCAGCAGGCCGGACCTTGATGACCGGGACGACATCGCCGCCCTGTACTACGCGGTGGCTGCGCTGGGTGGATCCCACGATGGCGCGCGATGGGGCGCCGACCGCCTGCGCGATGACGCCTATCGACGGATACCCGAGGTCGCGGACGACCGCTCCTTCGGACCGCTCGGTGATGACACGGCGCACGACGTCGTCCAGGACGAACTTCGCTGGCAGCGCTCGATCCTTGACTCGCTGCAGACCGTAGGGCGTGCAGTGGACTGTGCACGGCTGCGCGAGAGCGCACGAGCCCGCCGCCCCATCGATCGTGGTTGAACGACGCTCAGCGATCACGACGCACCTCCTCGTCGAACGCGCCACTCGTCTGCGTGACGAGCTGGTCGATGACGACCCGCAGGTCCGGGGTGACGTGGGTCCGCTTCACGTAGTGCCGCACGGTGGTGCCCTCGTCGGCGTGGCCGAGCAGCGCGGTCGCGTTGGCGATGGTGGTCGAGTTGGCGACCTGGGTGGCGACGGTGCGGCGGAAGTCGTGCGGCGTGACCTTGGTGCCGATGGCGGCCTGCGCGTCGCGCAGCTGGTCGCGGATCCGGCTCGGAGCGCGCGGCGTGGCGTTGGTCGACGGGAACACCAGGTCGTCCGGCCCGCCGTCGAGCCCGATGTCCAGCGACTCGGTGATCGCCGCGACCACGAAGTCCGGCAGCGTGATGGTGAGGCGCGACGTGTCCGACTTGGGCTTGGACTGCCGCAGCAGCCGGCCCTCGACCCGGACGATGGTGCCGGTGACGGTGAGCGTCGGGATCGCCGCGTCAAGGCGCGGCTCCGCCGCGCGGTCGGCCTGCCGGGCGGGGTCCCGCGCTCCGCTCGCAGGCTCGCTTCGCGCACCCCACCCGCTCGGCCTCCCCTCAGCGGCGAAGGCGGCTCCGAGTCTCCCCAGGTCCGCCCTCATGGTCATTCGACTCAGGCCGTAGCTACTCGCCCGACTGGTCACTCCTACGGTTCAACGCCTCGAGCTCTGCGCGAATCTGGACGAGCTCCTGCCGGGTCCCAGCACCCGCGTTCAGGATCAGACCAACCACGAAGATGACCGTTCCCGAAGCGATGAAGGGCACGGCCGTGTCGACGCCGGGTTCGCCGACGCTCCAGATCAGTCCAATGGCAAGAAGAAGGGCACCCACTACCGTCGCGATCATGGCCTGGATTCTTGCAGGTCGGTCGACCGTTCGGGCGCATCCGCCCAGGTCCTGGGGCTGACGTGAGCGTTCCGGCCCCGCACCGACCGCCGAGCATTCGGCCGGCTCCAGCCCGCGTCAAGGGCGCCTGCGGCGTCGCTGCGCGATGGCCTGCGGCCACCCTGGACCCGGACCTCCAACGACCTCTTGTGCTCACCCACGCGGGAGAAGGCGGCCCACTTGACTGAGGGCCGTCTGCGTCCAATCACGGGTCGGGACTACTTGCTCACGCTCGCCCTGCGTCGAAGTGTTCGCGCGTCGACGGCCACTCCCGTCGCCGCCGCCAGCCCGACCAGCACGAGCGGTGCAGCTGCCATCGCCGGCATGCCTTCACCGAAACGGGCGGACGAGCCAAGGACGGCACCGATACCCGCGCTAGCTGCGACGAGGAGTGGCGGCCACCACCATGAGATCCGCGATCCCCACAGGATGAGCGCACTCACGCCCATTCCGAAGACCATGGGCACGAGGCCGGCCTGTGCTCCCTCGATGCCGGTACCCACAGGGTCCGCGATGGCATAGGGGCTTCCAGCGACCAGCTCGTCCGTCCACGCCCACCCGAAGACGTACGCCACCAGGCCGGTCAGCAGGGCATTGAGGTATGCGAAACCCACGCGGGCCCTCAGCCATGGAGTTCCGTGTGTTCGGTGGCGATCGATCACGGGCAACACCGTAGCCACTGCGTCGTTCTCCGAGGTGGTCACGTTTCGGAGCCGACCGCCGAGCATCCGGCCGGCTCCGGTCCGCGTCAAGGGCGCCTGCGGCGTCGCTGCGCGATGGCCTGCGGCCACCCTGGACCCGGACCTTCAGACCTCTGGCGCTCCGCTATCGGTCGGGCGCCTACCTGTGTGCAGAGCAGGGCGGGAAGTCTGGCGGCGCACCGGGGTCTATTTCCTGCCCTTCTTGAACCCCGCGAACGAGGACAACCCGAGTGCGCGCTTATCGACAGGTCGGCCAGACCCCTCGGCGAGTCTAAGGGCCGGCCTTCGACATCAGCGCAGGTGGGGACTTTCCGCGCGGAGTTCGCGCGCCCCGCCCGCGAGGGATGCCGTCACGCCTGGTCGTCCCGAGGCCTCGCTGCCCGCCGGGCGCCCGTCGTGGAGAACCCGGCCAGCGCGGCCAGCTCGGCGCGGTTCGCGGCACCCACCTTGCGCAGCAGGTTCGCCACGTGGAACTTCACCGTGTTGGCGCTGATGGCGAGCTGTTCGGCGATCTCGGCGTTACGGCGTCCGGCGGCGACCAGCGCGAGCACGTCGCGTTCCCGGGAGGTGAGATCGGCGTCGGCGTCGATGGCGAACTCGCGGCTGGGCGGGTCCAGGGGCAGCGTGATCGCGAGGTTCGATCCCCAGCCGGGCGTGGCGTCGACGCCGAGCACGCCGTGGAGGGCGGAGACACGCTCGGCGATGGGGCGCAGCCCGTCGTCGTGCACGTCTCGGGTGCCGCCGCCGTCGTCGCGGATGCCGATGAGCAGGTTGCGGCCGTCGCAGTCCCAGTGGATCCGGACGCGCCGCGCGTCACCCTCGTCGAGGAGGCTGAGGACGGCGTTGCGCACGATGGCGCGGGCCTCGTGGGCGACCGTCCCGGGGAGGGCCCGGCCCGTCGTCGGCGGCTCGACGAACTCCACGTCGAGCTGGCCGAACCGGACCAGGGGGCGCAGGTCGTCGCGCAGGCGCGCGAACGCCCCGACCACGGGCTCCAGCAGCGTGAAGGTGCGCTGGTCGGTCGCGGTGCGCAGCTCGACGAGGGCGCTCGCCGCGACGTCCACGGCGGCGGCCCGGGAGGAGGCGTCGTCCAGGCGGCGTGACCGCAGCACGGCGAGGATCGACTCGAGCTGGACGGCGTGCCGGTCGGTCTGCTCCGCCAGCGCCCGAACGTACTTGTGGACCACGGACCGCTCGTCCACCGCCTGGCTCTCCATCCCGTCACCCTACCCGCGGCGGGCCCACCCGAACGGGTAGGTGGGCTGCCCGCCCGGGGCGATGCCGAGCGGGTGCCGGGCGGCGCACGATGGCGGCATGCTTGAGACACGCCCGGCGGCGTCGGCCGCCGTCGACACGATCCTGGACGAGCTGCACGCGGTGCTCACCCGGGTGCAGCACGACCAGGCCGACTCCCTCGACCGCCTGTCCGCGGAGCTGACCGGCGCCCGGGCGGTGTTCGTCCACGGTGCCGGCCGCTCCGGGATCGCCGTCCGCGGCCTGGCCATGCGCCTCATGCACCTGGGCCTCACCGCCCACGTGGTGGGCGAGACCACCACGCCGGCGATCGGCACCGGCGACCTCCTGCTCGCCGTGAGCGGCTCGGGGACCACCCCGGGCGTCGTGCGTGCCGCCGAGACCGCGGTCGCTGCCGGTGCCGCCGTCGCCGCGATCACCAACGACCCGGGCTCGCCGCTCGCCGGCCTGGCCCGGGTGACCGTGACCGTCGGCGCGGCGTCGAAGACCGACCACTCCGGGACCGCGTCCGCGCAGTACGCCGGGTCGCTGTTCGAGCAGGCGGTCGGCCTCCTCGGGGACGCCGTCTTCCACGGCCTGTGGCAGCGCTCGGGTCTGGCCGCCGCGGAGATCTGGCCGCGCCACGCCAACCTCGAGTAGACCCGCCCTCCACCTCTGCACCCCGCACGGGCCGACGCCGCCAGCCAGGCCCCGATCGAAAGGCACCACCCGTGAAGCTCCAGTTCGCCATGGACACCCTGACCACCGCCAGCGCCCTCGAGTGGGCGGCCGCCGCCGCGCCGCACGTCGACATCCTCGAGCTGGGCACCCCGCTCATCAAGAGCGAGGGCCTCGCGGCCATCACCGCGATCAAGGAGGCGCACCCGGACAAGACCGTGTTCGCCGACCTCAAGACGATGGACGCGGGTGAGCTCGAGGCCGACATCGCCTTCGCCGCCGGCGCGGACCTCGTCACCGTGCTCGGATCCGCCGGGGACAGCACGATCGCCGGTGCCGTCAAGGCCGCGCAGGCGCACGGCAAGGGCGTGGTCGTCGACCTCATCGGCGTCGCGGACAAGCCGGCACGCGCCCGCGAGGTCGTCGCGCTCGGCGCCACGTTCGTCGAGATGCACGCCGGTCTCGACGAGCAGGCCGAGGACGGCTACACCCTCGACACCCTGCTGCGCGACGGCAAGGACGCGGGCGCGCCGTTCTCCGTCGCGGGCGGCGTCAGCGTCGACTCGATCGGGTCCGTGCAGGCGTCGGGCGCCGACGTCGCCGTGGCCGGCAGCGCCATCTACAGCGCCCCCGACATCGCCGCCGCGGCCGCCGCGCTGCGCGCCGCCATCGGCTGACCTCCGGCCTCGGCCTCGCACCGGCCGCCTGCCCCGCACCGGGGCGGGCGGCCGCTGCCGTCTACGCCAGCAGCTTCCAGGTCCCCTCGGAGACCACCTCGACCTCGCCGTCGGCGACCACGATCGCGGTGTCGTCGTCGACGGCGTAGGCCGGCCCGCCCAGGCGGGCGGCCCAGGTCTCCGCGGCCGCCAGCGTGTTGGTCGGCAGCTCCGGGTGGTCGAGGTGCGGGAAGATCGAGAAGTCGACGAGCCCCAGCGCACGGTCGTCGCCGGCGGGCGGCCGCCACCCGACGAACTCGTCCCCGACGCGCGGCGTCATGACCATGCTGCCCGCGCTCATCCCGACCCAGACGGTGTCCTCGAGCGAGGGCAGCAGGTCCCCGAGCCCGGACTCGTGCACCCAGTGGCTCAGGTAGAGGGCGTCGCCGCCGCTGACCAGGAGCACGTCCGCCTCGCGGACCACCGGCTCCCACCGCTCGGCGGGAAGGCTGGGCAGCGCAGTGAGCTCGAGGAGCCCCACCGACCGCCACCCGAGCTGCACCATGGGGTTGCCCGGTTCGCCGAGCACGAACTCCCGAGCCTTGACGCCCGGCCCCACCCAGGGGTGCCCGTACATCGCGGTGGGGATGCACAGGGCGGTGCACTCCTCGACGGGTCGGCCCAGGAGACCGTCGAGCGCGGCGCGGATCGTCGGGTTCGTGACACCGCCCGAGGTGAGCAGGAGCTTCACGGGTGCCTCCGGGGATAGGGACTCGGGTCACGAGGACAGACCCGGCGACCTCCCGGAACTCATCGCCTGCCGGCCGGCCCGTGTGGTCGGGCCGCAGCCGCCCGGGCGGGCTCAGGCCAGGACCCGCCGCCAGCTGACCACGGTGGCGACCCAGCAGCCGAGCGCCGTGGCGAGCAGTGGGGGCGCGAAGTACGAGTAGCAGACCGTCGCGGGGACGATCAGGGCGACGACCAGCAGGTTCGGCTGCCCGGCACGCTCCGACCACCAGGTGAGGAACGGGTAGAGGGCGGCGGAGGCGGCGGCGACCACCGAGAACCACGAGGCGATGCGGACGTTGCTGCGCAGGGTGTCCAGCGGGCTCGGTCGGTCCACCGTCAGAGCGTAGCCCGCGGCTGGCGACCGTCGGTGCGCGTCGCGTGGCTCCGACCTGCGCGGACGCGCGGTCCGGCAGGCATGGCGCGCGGCGGGCGCCCCGCCTCACACGATGAGAGACGGCCCGCCGTCGACGAACATCTCGGTGCCGGTCAGCGGGATCTCCCGGGCTCGACGGTGGTCTCCTCACCGGCGCTGAGGCAGCGGGCGTCATCGGCGGTCGCGCGTCAGTGCGCGCGAGCTTCAAGTGCAGGCAGCAGCCGCGCGCGCAGTGCCGTCGCGTGGCCGTCGACGTCGTCGATCTCGTCCAGGGCGGTGGCGAATGCGTCGGGAGCCTCGTGACGCATGGCATCGACTCGTTCGATCAGCTTGTCCGCGTCAAGTCTGGCGGACTCCGCGAACTCGGCCCAGTGGTCGGCGGTGATCGAGTCGGCGTCGAACGTCCCGCCGACGCTCATCGAGAGCGCCCGGCGCGATCCTGGCTGGATGTCGTACGCGAGGCCGGACGCGACGTCGTAGAGCGGCGCGAGCTCGACGTCGTCGCCGCTCAGGAGGACGGCGTAGTTGCGGGCGTGCGCGTCCGGTGCCGCGACGACGGAATTGAAGACGAGGCCGTCCACGAATCGGTCGACGTTGCGGCGAGCGACGGCTGCCGTCGCCGCGGCGTCGCGGAGAAGGGCCACGATCTCGATCGGAGAGGGACCGCCGAACTCCTCGTACTTCTCAGCGTTTCCGAGGGCCTGGCACAGATCCTCCTGGTGGAGCCTCTCCACCGTGCCGTCCGTTCGTCGTCGTCGGTCGAAGCGGGTGACGACGATGGCGTCCTCGCTCCTGAAGGACCTGAACTCGGTGTCGGCGACGTCGACGCCGAGCAGCCGAGCGGCTCGCATCGAGACGTGCTCGACCAATGCCTGTGCCGCCATCCGGCGAATCCCCGGCTTGATGATGTGGGTGGTGGCCGCAGCGCCCTGGGCGACGTACCACCCCTCGGCTTCCCGACGCACCGCGATCTTCTGCTGCGTCCCACCGAGGGACCAGTGCTCGCCTGCCATGGTCCATGCCGCGTTCTCGTCGGTGTCCATCTCGGCGAGCCGCATCTCGATGTCGCTGGTCGTGCACTCCTCCAGGGTTCCGGCGCGTTCAATCGTGATGTCCACCTCGTGCGCGGGGCAGAACTGCACCGCGCCGGCGCAGTCCTTGCCGATGGCGGCGAGGACCTGGAGCACGTCGTCGGCGTCGACACCGTGACGGCGGGCGATCGCGCGCAGCGCTCCGGGGTGGTCGGGCACGAGGCCGCGCACGAAGCGTTCGACGGCGTTGCCGCTGTGCGTCGGTTCGCTGGTGGGCAGGGAGAGTGAGAGGGGAGTGGCACCGGGGGTGCGCGCCTCGTCGAGATAGTCGAGGCGGAGGACGCCCGACCGGGTGCGTCGGAGGTCCGCGGCGTAGCGGCCTTCGAGGAGGACGGCCAGGTGGCTCGCTGCGGCCATCTCAGGCGCTGTCGTGGTCGTCGCGGATCATCAGGCTCCCGTCCAGCTGGTCGAGCACGCGCAGGAGGAGCGATATCTCCAGCCCGGGGGTGCGACCGGCCTCGAGCCCCACGAGCCACTGCCGGGACACCCCGGCAGCCCGGGCGAGCTCGGCCTGGGTCAGGCCTCGATCGTGGCGCAGGCGGCGGACCGCTGTGCCCAGCCGGGACAGCGACCTCGCGTTGAGCAAGGACGGGGAACGCATCTTGTCAACGTACGGCGACGTCTCGGTGATGTCAATGTATGGCGACATGGACTCGATATCGTCGTACGGTGACAACGCGCGGGCGCCTCGCGTGCAGTCGTCGCATCGCAAGCATTGCCCGAGGGCAGGGCGACGGACGGCCACCGTCGCGCCGTCGGCGGTACGTCACACGATGAGCGACTGCCCGCCGTCGACGAACACCTCGGTGCCGGTCACGTGGCTCGCGGCGTCGGACACGAGGAACGCGACGGCGTCCGCGACCTGCGCGGCGCTGCCGGGCTCGGTGCCCGTGAGGGGGATCTGCCCGGCCGGGTACTCGACGGGCAGGCCGAGGTCGCTGTTGTCGCGCTGCTCGGTGTTGTCGTCGATCTCGGTGTCGATGGCGCCGGGGCACACCGTGTTGACGCGGACGCCGCGCGGGCCGAGCTCGACGGCGGCCATGCGGGCGAACGCCACCTGCCCGGCCTTGCTGGTCGAGTACGCGGACGCGCCGGGCGTCGTGAACGTGCGGTTGCCGTTGATGGACGACACCACGACGACGGCGCCGCCCTGCCGCACGAGCAGCGGGACGGCGTACCGCACGGTGTGGAACGTGCCGGAGAGGTTCGTGGTCAGGGTGTGCGCCCACTCGTCCGGCTCGATCTCCTCGATGGGCGCCCACACGCCGTTGACGCCCGCGTTCGCGACGACGACGTCGAGCCGGCCCAGCTCCCGCTCGATGCGGTCGACGACGCCGCGCACCGAGTCGGCGTCCCCGACGTCGCCCGCCACCGCCAGGACGCTGCCGCCCGCGGCGCGGATCTCGGCGGCGACGTCGTCGGCGCTCTCCTGCCGGTGGCCGAGCGCGACCACGGTGGCGCCGTCGTGGGCGAGACGGACGGCGGTGGCGCGTCCGATGCCGGAGCCTGCGCCGGTGACCAGCGCGACCTTGCCTTCCAGTGACACGAGGTCTTCCTCTCGTCGGGGGCCTTCGACGCTAACCACCGATCGCCGGGAGCGCAGGTCGAGGGTCACGGCCGGTGGGGCACCAGCTGCTCGGCGGCACGGCCCGCGACGATTGACTGGTCGGCAGCCCCCCTCGCCGCCCACCAGCAGGCTTGAAAAATCCTTGACCGATCCTGGACGACGTCGGGAAGAACCGATAGCGTGCGCGCACGGCAACCAAGGGGAGGAACCGATGACGGGCGGCTGGGCGCGGCGCGGCGGACGGGCGAGCGACACGGGAGTCCTCGCGCGAGGACTCGCGGCGGTGGTCGCACTGATGGTCGGAGCCGCCGCGCTGGTGGTCGCACCCCCGCGGCCCGCCGCGGCGGAGGAGGTCGAGCTCGTTCCCACCAGCATCGCGGTGACCCAACCCGCACCCTGGACGTCGCTGGGCGATCGCGTGCTGGACGTCGTCGTGACGACGGCGGACGGCACCGTCGTCGACGAGGGCAGGATCGTCGCGGACATCGACGGCGTCCCGGGAACCGTGAGCAGCACCGTCCCGACCGGACCGCTGGTGGTGAAGCAGCCGCTGCTGCCCGGACGGTACGGGGCGTCCATCGAGTACCGGCCGGCCGAAGGGTATGCGGCGTCGACGTGGAACGGCGAGGTCGTGGTGCAGGACGGCACGATCCCGACGACCGTCGAGGTGTCCGCGCCGGACGTGGTGCCTTTCGACGAGCAGGTCGTGCTCGACGTCGGCGTCACCTCGGCGACCGGTACGCCCGAAGGGAAGGTCGGCATCTGGTGGGACGGGGATCCGTGGCCGTCGGGGTTCTACCGCTCGACGCTCGTCGACGGCAGGGCGACGGTCAGGGTCTTGGGCTACGGGGATCCAGGGACGCTGGGAGTGACTCGACACTTCAGTGTCGTCTACTACCCGGCCGGAGACATGCAGACGTCGAGCGCCGCGGACTCGTTCACCAGGGGGCGGACGACGCGCGAGCTCGAGATCTGGTTCGACCGGGTGTGGGACGGGGTCTTCCCTGTCACGGCGGACCCCTGGGACGTCAGCGTGTACGTCCCTGACCTCTACTACTACGGGCCGGAAGTGAGTGACGGGACGATCTCCCTGTACGAGGGCGACCGTCTCCTGCGGTCGAAGCCCTTCCCCAGCTACCGTGACGGCGATCCTCTGGTGGTCACCGAGTTCCGGCTGAGCGAGAAGGACCTCCCGGTGGGCAAGCACCGGTTGACGGCACGCCTCACGGGCGCGACGTACGTCAAGGACGCGAGCACGTCGTGGTCGATGTCGGTCGAGAAGCTCAGGACGACGACGGACCCATCCCGCGGCACGGCCGACCTGCTGCGCTTCGGCGACACCATGAAGCTCGGTGCCGGCGTGATGATGTGGCGCAACAGCGGCGAACCTCGCGCGACGGGGACGCTCACGTTCTACGAGGGGTCGACCAGGCTGGGCAGCACGTCGCTCCGTGCCGACGGATACGGCGGCACGCTCACCCTCGGGAACAAGCGTCTCGCCATCGGCAAGCACAAGATCCGCGCCGTCTACTCCGGTGACGAGAACTATCGGGGATCGAGCGGCACGTCGACGATCGGCGTGTGGAAGGCGCTGTCGAAGGTGAAGGTGCGCCTCAGCGACCGGCCCGTGCCGCGTGGCGAGCGGCTGAAGATCAAGGTCAGGGTGACGTCACCCTCCGACATCGCCCTGACCGGGAAGGTGAAGGTCAAGGTCGACGGCCGGACCGTCAAGACTGTCACCCTGCGCAAGCGCCACGACGGTCGCACGACCATCACGATGCCGCACATCGACACCGGGAAGCACCGGCTGAAGATCGTCTACGTCGGCAACGACAAGACGAAGCGGTCGGTCGCCGAGCCGAATCGCCTGCGGTTCCTCTGAGGCGCCGGCTCGGCGGGGCCTCGACGCTGACGACCGATCGCCCCGGGCGCAGGTCGGGAATCCGCTGGGCGAGGTCGCGATGGTCTGAGAAGGTCGGTGGGTGGCTGACTCGTTCGACGCGATGATCGAGGCCGGTGCGTCCGCGGACGTGTCCGGCTGGGACTTCTCCTGGCTGGATGGTCGGGCGACGGAGGAACGCCCGCCGTGGGGGTACGCGCGGCTGCTGGCGGAGCGTCTCGCGACGGCGTCGGCGTCCCTCGACGTGCAGACCGGCGGCGGTGAGGTGCTGGCCGAGGCGACGACGTTCCCGCCGACGGCGGTCGCGACCGAGTCGTGGCCGCCGAACGTCGCGAAGGCGACACGGCTGCTGCACCCGCGCGGTGTGGTGGTGGTCGCGGACCCGGACGAGCCGCCGCTGCCGTTCGCCGACGGCGCGTTCGACCTGGTGACGAGCCGTCACCCGGCGACGATCTGGTGGGACGAGATCGCACGGGTCCTGCGCCCGGGCGGCACCTACCTCGCGCAGCACGTCGGCCCGGCGAGCGTGTTCGAGCTCATCGAGTTCTTCCTCGGCCCGCAGCCGGAGGCCCGGCGCGGCCGGCACCCCGACGACGAGACCGCGGCCGCACGGGCCGCGGGCCTGGAGATCGTGGACCTGCGCACCGCCCGGCTGCGGATCGAGATCCACGACGTCGCCGCCGTCGTCTACCTGCTGCGCAAGGTGATCTGGTGGGTGCCGGGCTTCACCGTCGAGGCGTACCGGGACCGGCTGCGGGACCTGCATGACCTCATCGCGGCCGAAGGCCCGTTCGTCGCGCACTCCACGCGGCACCTCATCGAGGCGCGTCGACCCTGAGCCGTCGCGTCACTCGTCGTCGACGCACATCTCGGCGAGCTGGCGCTGGAAGGCCGCGGACTCCAGGTCGAGCTCGCTCTGCCAGAGGCGACCGCGGAACTCGACGTGGGTGTCGTGCGGGAATCCGAGGGACCACACCTGCAGGTCGGCGCCGTCGATCCCCGTCATGGTGTTGTACCCGTACGACCCGGGAAGAATTTCGCCGTCCGCGGCGAACGGCTCCACGATCCACAGGACGACCTCTCCTCCGGCCGGGATCGTGGCGCGGTCGTTCGTCTCGTCGGGCGCCGGCGGCACTCCGTCGGAGGGCGGGAAGGTCGTGAACTCGTCGAACGGCCCACCGAACCTGAACACGTCGGGTCGGTGGCTGACGACCGTCACCGGCCACGGCGCCGGGTTGCCCACGGTCTGCACGGCGACGACGTCCTCGTCGCCCGCGTACAGCGCCCACATGTCGTCGTCGGGGAACAGGCAGCCGTCAGGGTACCCGCGCGACCAGCTCGACGACCCGGTCTCCACGACGCCCTGCGCGGACACCACCCACCAGGTGCCGACCAGCACCGCCACCCCCGCGACGACGCCGGCGACGCGCGCCGTGCGGCGTCGGAACCGCCACCTGATCTCGACCGTGTCGTCCGTCACGGCCCGAACCTAGCGCTGATCACCTGCGCCGACGTCGGTTCGCGGCGCGCCACGCCGTCAGCCGTCGTGATCCAGGTAGAGGTCGTCGAGGGTGACGAGGTGGACGTCGTCCCGGTGCGCAGCTTCGTCCATCAGGCTCTCGTCGAACCCGGAGCGGCTGAACAGCGCGAGGTTCGCGTCGCCGGCACGGCGCCCCGAGGTGCTCAGGACGTCCCGCAGGTGTTCGAGGCGTCGCAGGTCCGTTGCGGTCCGGCGTCTGTTCGTTGACTTCACCTCGCCGAGGACGACGACGCGAGCCGTCTCGTCGTACGGACGTCGTCCCTGCTCGAGGCCGACGACGTCGACCTCGTGCTGACGGCGCTCGCGGGGGTCGTTGACGACGGCGGGGCCGACCACGCCGAGCGAGGTGCCCCATCGCGACCCCGAGTAGCGGGCCGTCCACACGCGGGCGAGGTGCTCGAGGTGCGGGCCGACGACCTGGGACGAGTACGCGTCGGTGGCGGCGTGCCATGCGCCGTGGGGGTCACGCTCCTCGAGCGTGGCCCGGTGGGGGTCGATGATCACCTGGGCGAAGCGCACGATGGGGTCCGCCACGTAGTAGAGCGGCCTGCGGCGTGTGAGGACGTCGTCGACACGGGTGAGGAAGCCGGTGGACTCCAGGACGCCGAGCGGGTGCTTCAGCGTGTTGTAGTCACGCCCCACAGCGGTGCCGATCGCAGCGGGTGAGTGGTTTCCGTCGGCGACGGCCTGGAGGACGGAGTGGTAGACGCTCCTGTCGAGGTTGCGCGGGTCCTCTCGCAGCAGGAAGGACTTCTCGTTGAAGAGCGCTCCGGCGGGATTCAGGACCTGGCGTGCCAACCACTCCTCGAGCCCGTCGACCGTGTCCGGGGGCGGAGCGGTGACGAGCTGGCGGTAGCCGGGCGTGCCGCCGAGGATCGCGTCGACGTGGAACGCGACCTGCGGGTCCGCGATGTCCCAGTAGGCCCGAGACGTGCGGTAGTCGAACGGATGGAGGGTCAGCTCGACCTGTGCCCGACCGCGGAGTGGTCGCGCACCGGTCAGGAGGTCACGCATGACCGACAGCGCCGATCCGCACAGCACGAGGGTGGTGGCCGGCAGGTCGGGGGTGTCCTGCGCCTCGTCGTAGAGGAGCTGCAGGACGGAGGGGATCTCGGGCGAGTGCACCAGCAGGTAGGGGAGCTCGTCGATGACGAGCAGGGGTGCGCCCGCCGTCCGGCGGGGGGTCCGTCCTCGACGCAGGCCGAGAGCGACACGGAACGCCGTCTCCCAGTCGTCGAACCGTAGCGCCTCTGGGTCGAGGTCGAGGTGGGCGGCGACGTCGATGGCGAACTCGCGGAGTGCGAGGGGCCGGTCGAGCTCCCGGGCCTGGTGGTACAGGCCGTCGGTCGCGCGAGCGAGTCGCCGCAGGAGGTAGCTCTTGCCGTGGCGCCGACGACCGGTGACGACGGCCAGCCGAAGTCCCGGCCGGTCGGTCGACGCGAGATCGGCGAGGTCTCGCCATGCCGTGGTGCGGTCGAAGAGGTCGGCCGGTCGGGCGATCGACGGCATCGGGCACGCTCCCGGGTTCACGGCAATAATAGTAATGCCGTTTACGGTAACGCCATTTACGGTCCTCCGCCAGTGGCTCGGACCATGAGGGGTGCATGCTGCGCCTCGCGGGTCTGCGCTGACACGACCGTGGGCGCACCCCGTCAGGGTGCGCCCACGGCGTCTCGGGGGAGAGCTCAGTGGCGGGCGACCCGGCGGACGTCGAACAGGGTGGTGGTGCCGGACACCTCGTTGGCGACGGCCAGCATGGGCCGCCAGGTGGGGGAGGCGTACCAGGGGACGAACGTGACGCCCTCGGGGCCGAGGTCACCGGCGGCGTCGAGGGTCGGGCCGAGGTCGGCGCCGTCGTCGAGGGCGTCCTCGACGGACACGGAGTAGTCGCGGTTCGACACGTAGGAGACGAACGCGGCCCGGCGGGGGCTGGTCACGTCGTAGACCATGATGCCGCCGGCGCGCTCCAGCCCGACGAACGCGTAGGTGCGGCCCGCGACCTCGCCGAGGGTGAGGCCCTCGGGCTCGGGGCCCTTGTCGTCGCTGCGGCCCTCGAAGCCGGTCTCGGTGTGGTTCGTGTTGAACGCGTCGCCGAGCGCCTCGGCGGTGATCTCCTCGAAGTCCTGGCCGGAGTCGAAGACGAGCTCGCCGTCGGTGGTCCAGATCGAGAAGGAGCGCCCGCCGAGCGAGTAGAGCTGCTCGTAGCAGGTGCCGTCGGCGCGCAGGCCGGAGGCGGTGGTGACGTTGAGGCGGCCGAGGTCGGCGTCGCCGAGGAGCGCGACGGCGGGGGAGTCGGCGCACACGGGCGCGAGCCCCTTCTTGCCGAGGTCCTTGACGCGGGCGTTCTCGACGTAGTCGCCCCACTCGCGGGCGTCGCCCTCGTTGGCGGTGACGAGGTACGTCTCGCCGCGCACCTCGTACGACGCGATCGTGTCGGGCATGGACAGGCCCTTGACCGGGACGGTGCGGATGTCCGCGACGCCGTCCTTGTCGCTGGGGTCGATGCCCTGCCCGGCCACGGAGTGGTCCGTGGCGCCGAGCGACCACACGTCGGTCACCTCGGCCTTCTTCAGGTCGACGACGGCGATGGCGTTCGCCTCCTGGAGCGTCACCCAGGCGGTGCGGGAGCGGGAGTCGACGGTCACGTACTCGGGCTCGAGGTTGCGGGACACGCGGTGCGTGAGCGACCCGGACGCGTCGGCGACGTCGGGTCCGAAGACGCGGACGCCGTCGGGCAGCGCGTCGCCCTCGAACGCGTGGAAGTCGGCGGTGGCGACGTCCTTCTGCCGCAGCGACGACACCTTGCGCTTGAGCACGGGCAGGTCGACGACGGACACGGAGCCCTCGGGGTCGACGCTGAAGTCGTCGGCGGGCTCGCCCTCGTTCGCGACGACGGCGCGGCGCCCGTCGGGGGTGATGGTCACCATGTCGGGCAGGGAGCCGACGCGGACGGCGCCGAGCGCCGCCCCGTCACCCGCGGCGTCGAACAGGACGAGCCAGCCCGGGTCGGTCTTGACGTCGGACTCGACGGCGACGACGGCCAGCCCGTCGGCGCGCACCGCCACGGAGTTCGCGACGGCGCCGTCGGGCACCACGGACCCGTCGGCGGCCCGGACGCCGGTGGTCTGCACGGCGAACAGCTCGGTGGGGCGGGTCGCGTCGCGCACGTCGAGGGCGCGGACCTGCGCGGCGGCGGCGTCGACGGTGAACAGGCGGCGGGTGAGCGCGTGGTACGCGGCGATCTCCTGCGCCGACTGGTCGAACACCCCGGTGGCGTAGGTGCCGAGCGGGTCGAGGGTGACGCGGGCGCCGTCGGCGAGGTGCTCGACCGGCTCGGCCGGCCCGGCGGACGCGGGCAGCGCCGTCAGGGTGAGCGCCGTCGCGGCGGCGAGGGCGAGCAGGGGACGGGTTCTGCGTGGCACGTGGTCCTCCGTGGTTCGCGGGGCGGTCGCGGCCGCGCCGCCCGTCGCGGGAAACCTAGGGACCTGCGGTGGCGTCCGGCCGCCGGGCCGGTGAACCGGTCGTGGCGCACGGATGAACGCCTCGCGTACCGCCGCCGGACAGGGCGGTCAGGCGACGCCGGCGGTCTGCCGGGCGGCCTCGTAGTGCCCGACGAGCTCGTCGCACACGGTGGCCCAGGTGCGGCCCAGCGCCCGCTGCCGGGCGGCCTGCCCGAACGCGGCGCGCTTGCGGTCGTCGCCCAGCAGGTCGAGGACGTGCGCGCGCAGCGCGGCGTGGTCCCCGGGCGGGTAGAGCCAACCCGTGTGGGAGTGCGCGACGACGTCGAGCGGGCCGCCCGCGGCGGGCGCCACCACGGGGACGCCGCTGGCCAGGGCCTCCTGGAGGGTCTGGCCGAACGTCTCCAGCTCGCCGGGGTGGACGAACACGTCGAGGCTCGCGACGGCGCGGGCGAGCTCGGCGCCGCGCAGCAGCCCGGTGAAGCGGGCGTCGGGCAGCAGGGACTCCAGCAGCAGGCGCTCGGGGCCGTCGCCCACGACGACGAGCCGCACGTCGGCCAGGTCGTCGAGGACGCGCAGCGCCTCGACCTGCTTCTCGGCGGCGAGCCGGCCGACGTACCCGACGAGCAGCGGCCGTCCGGCACCGACCTCGGCCCGCCACACGTCGTCGCGCGCGCCGGGGTGGAACTGCACGGTGTCGACGCCGCGCCCCCAGCGGTGCAGCCGCGGGATGCCGCGGGCACGCAGGTGGTCGACCGTCGGGGTGGAGGGCGCGAGGTTGACGGTGGCGCGCTCGTGCAGGGTGCGCACGCGCCGCCACAGCAGCGGCTCGAGGTGCCGCATGCCGTACCGGGCGGCGTACCCGGGCACCTCCGTCTGGTAGACGGCCACGGTGGGCACGCCGAGCGACTCGGCGGCCTGCAGGCCCCGGTACCCGAGGAGGAACGGCGAGGCGAGGTGCACGACGTCGGGCGCGAACGCCGCGAGGGTGCGTTCGATGCGGGCGCGCTGCCCGACGACGACGCGGACGTCGGGGTAGCCGGGCAGCCCGACCGCGGGGACCTCGACGACGGGCGCGCCGTGCACGAACGGTGGGAGGTCGTGGTCGGCGTCCGGGGCGAGGACGAGCGCGTCGTGCCCGGTGGCGCGCAGGTGCTCGAGGACGCGCAGCACGGAGTTCGTGACCCCGTTGACCTGCGGCAGGAAGGACTCGGCGACGATCGCTACCCTCACGTTCGCACTGTGGCGGCCGCGGGTGACGGCCGGGGGAGCGGGGGGCGACGTGTCGTGGTCGCCTGGCGGAACGCCGGGGAAACGCGCGGGGTCAGGCGGCCGGGGCGGTGGTCTCCGGCTCGCTGCCGGGCCGGTCGGCGGCGTCGTGGGCGAGGCCGACGCGGACGATCCGCCAGACGGCGCCGAGCATGAGGACGACGAGCCCGAGGTTGCGCAGCGCCTCGACGACGATCATCCAGGTCTCGCCGCCGAGGAACTCCCCGTAGGCGACGGGGTAGACGAGGTAGGTGGCGTACGCGGCGAGGATCATGCCGAGCGCGGGCGGCCACCACCAGCGCAGGGGCCGCCCGGCGGGGACGGCGGCGAGGGCGACGGCGACGGGCGGGCCGATCCACGCGACGAACTGCGGGGAGCCGACCTTGTTGAACACGATGAGCGCGACGAGCAGGGCGGCCGAGCCGAGCAGCACGAGCTCGTACGCCCGGGCGGGCCGGCGTCGGGCGGCCCACCACAGGACGGCGGCGATGACGGCGACGGCGACGATCAGCAGCCAGTCGAGCAGGTCGGACACGGCACGGGCGGTGTCCCCGGTGAACTCGTAGGTGAAGATCTCGTCGTTGTACTCGATGGCGACGGTCGGGTCCCACAGCCGCGACACGGAGAACCAGGTGCCGAACACGGACTCGGCCTGGAGGGTGCGGTCGCCCTGCTCGCCGAACACGCTGAGCGCGCGGGAGCCGGCACCGCCGGCGAGGGCGAGACCGACCACGACGAGGCTGACGGCGGCGCCGGGCAGGACGACGGTGCGCAGCAGGCCGCGGAGGTTTCGTCGGGTCGCGGCGATCGCGACGACGACGGCGCCGGGCGCGATCTTGATCCACGCGCCGAGGGTGGCGACGGCGACGGCGACGCGCGGGTGGCGGCGGGCGACGACCAGCGCGATCAGGATGAGCGGCGCGACGACGCCGTCGAGCCTGCCGAGGAAGATGGGGCCGAGCGCGAGGAGGAACAGCAGCCACCACCAGGCGCCGAGGACGCCGCGGGGCGTGGAGCGCACGAGCAGCACGGTGGCGAGCGCGTTGAGGGCGACGACGAGCCCCACCCAGACGATCTCGTAGCCGAGGACGTCGTCGGACAGCAGGGCGGGCAGCCCGACGGGCGCGAGCGCGCCGACGGGGTAGACCCAGTCGTAGTCGAGGACGGGCCACTGGCCGTGGTCGAGGCCGTAGCGGGCCCACCACTCGTAGAGGGTGACGTCCCCGAAGATGGTGTTCTGCCAGATGATCGCCTCGTGGACGAGCTTGGCGTGCACGACGACGAACGCGAGGGCGAGCAGCCAGGGGGAGCCGAGGAGCCGTCCGGCGTGGTCGGCGGGTGCCGCCTCGACCGGCGTGCTGCCGGTGGGACGGTCGGTGGGGCGGAGGTCCGCGTCGTCGGGCACGGGTCACATGGTGGCAGAACGACACCTCCACCGGCATGGGACGGCGTATCAGTTGACCGATACTCGGTCGCAGGCGCATGATGGGTCCAGACCGGCGCCGCCGCCACCAGCCTCGTCGGCGGCGCCGTCGTCCCCGTCCGAGAGAGGTACCCATGAGCCGACCCGCCCCCGTCATGCCCGGCGTCACCGCGCCCGACTACGACCTCACCACCCCGTCGGACCTCGACTACGCCGGCGCGTTCGCCGACGTCGCCCCCGAGGCGCGCGAGCACCAGCTCGCCGTCCGCGCTTTCGTCCAGGACGAGGTGCTGCCGGTCATCGACGGCTACTGGGAGCGCGCCGAGGTCCCCTTCGACCTCGTCAAGAAGATGGGCGAGCTCGACCTGCTGCGCGACGGCGTCGACGTCGCCGGCCGACCCGCCGTGTCGTTCATGGCCGAGGGCCTGGCCAGCATGGAGATGTCCCGCGGCGACGGCTCCGTCGCCACCATCTGCGGCGTCCAGGGCGGCCTCGCCCTGCGCTCCATCGTCATGCACGGCTCGCCCGAGCAGGTCGAGAGGTACGCCGAGCCGATGGCGCGCGGGGAGATCCTCGGCGCGTTCGCGCTCACCGAGCCCACCCACGGCTCGGACTCCGTCTCCCTGGAGACCACCGCCCGCCGCGAGACCCGCGACGGCGTCGAGGGCTACGTGCTGAACGGCGAGAAGAAGTGGATCGGGTTCGGCTCCTGCGGCGACATCACCGTCGTGTGGGCCCGCCTGGTCGGTGAGGACGGCGACAACCAGGTCCACGGCTTCGTCGTCCCGCAGGACGCCCCCGGCTACACCGGCACCACCATCGAGGGCAAGGCGTCGCTGCGCGCCATCTGGCAGGCGCACATCGTCCTCGACGACGTGTTCGTCCCCGCGGACGCCGCCCTGCCCGGCGCCACCTCCTTCAAGGCGACCGCCGCCGTGCTGTTCGCGACCCGCCTCACCGTGGCGTGGTCCGCCGTCGGGCACGCCATCGCCTGCTACGAGTCGGCCGTGGCGTACGCCAAGCAGCGCATCCAGTTCGGCAAGCCGCTCGCCGCGCAGCAGATGGTCCAGGAGCGCCTCACCCGCATGCTCTCCACCATCACGCAGATGCAGCTCCTCGTGGCGCGCCTCACCGAGCTCGCCGACGCCGGCACCCTCACCGGCGAGCAGGCGTCGCTCGCGAAGTACACGTGCACCCGCGGCGCCCGCGAGGTCGCCCAGATCGCCCGCGACATGCTCGGCGGCAACGGCATCCTGCTCGGCAACCGCGTCGCCCGGCACTTCGCCGACATCGAGGCCATCCACACCTACGAGGGCACCGAGTCGATGAACGCGCTCATCGTGGGCCGCGACATCACCGGGTTCTCCTCGTTCGCCTGAGCGGCCACCGCTCCACCACAGACTGACGGCGTGGGTCGACGCCGCAGACCGTGCGCACCGCCGGGTCCACCAGCCCCGGCGGGCCGCACCTCGCGGGCGCCGTCCCCTCCCACCCGGAGGGGGCGGCGCCCGTCGCCGTGTCAGGCCGCGGAGAGCCGTTCGCGGCGGTTGACCCGCCACCACACGAAGAACCCGACGAGGGTGAACGCGCCGTAGAACACGTACATGAGCGCCGTGGCGTAGTACTCGGCCGACCACAGCAGGGGGACGCCGACGATGTCCACGGCGACCCAGATGAGCCAGAACTCGACCCAGCCGCGGGCCATGCCGTAGGTGGCGAGCAGGGACCCCATGAAGATCCAGGCGTCCGCCCAGACGGGCTCGTAGGAGCCGAGCGCCTTGAACAGCGGGGTGAGGGCGAGCGTGCCCACCACCAGGGCGCCGACGAGGAACGCCCGCTGCGGCCACGTGGCCCACTGCGGGTGCACGCCCTCCGCGTCGGACGACGGCACCTTGCCGTCGGCGCGGACCTCGAGGGCCTGCTTGCGGGTCTCGCGCCAGCGCATCCACCCGTACACGGACACGGCGACGAACATGACCTGGCGGCCGGCCTGCCCGAGCATGTCGGGGCGGCCCTCGGAGCCGAACCAGGAGCCGAGGAACACGGTGAACAGCAGGACGTTCCCGACGATGCCGACGGGCCACGCCCACACCTTGCGGCGCATGCCGCCGAGCGCGGACGCCAGGCCGAAGCCGTTGCCGATGACCTCGCGCCACAACAGCTCGGAGCCGCCGATGGTGAACGTCGCGTTCAAGAGCCAGTCGATCATCGGATGCCCCCCGGGTCAGGCGTGCGGGTCAGGTGGTCAGGACAGGACGTCGCGGACGGCGCGGGCGACGTCCTCCGGGCGGGCGCCCGCCTCCAGCACGGTCACGACGACCCGCTTCCCGCTGGGCGCCGGCTCGTTCGCGGCGCCGCTGGGTGCGGCGGCGGCGCGGCGCAGGTCGGCGAACGCCTCCTCGAGGTCGGGGCGCAGGTCGAGGTGCGGGTTGCGCAGCCAGCGCCGCAGGACCGCGTTGTGGACGGCCACGACGGACGCGGCGAACGAGATCGACATGGTGCTCAGGGAGCGGTCCGGCGGCAGCGTGTCGCGCAGGTAGGCGGTGAACGCCCGCTCGTAGCGGTGGGTCGTGACGAGCTCGCGGTCGCGCAGCGCGGGGACCTGCTGGAGCAGGCGGTGCCGGGCGAGCGACGTCTCCCGCTGGCCGACGTGGTGGTCGAACACGAGGCGCGCCGCCCGGCAGACCTCCAGGTACGGGTCGACGGCGGGGTCCCACGCGGACTCCCGGCTGCGGTTCGCCTCCTCGCTGGCGCGCGCCTCGGGGCGGGTCGCGGCGAGCATGACGACGACCTCCTCCAGCAGCAGCTCGTGGTCGGCGAAGACCACGTCCTCCTTGGAGCGGTACCGGCGGAAGAACGTGGCACGGCTGACCTGGGCGGCGTCGGCGATCTCCTCGACCGTGGTGTTCTCGTACCCCTGGCGGGAGAACAGCTCGACGGCGGCGTCGACGGCCTGGGCGTGGGTGTGCGTCCGGACGGCGGTCATGGCCGAAGGCTACTCCGGGGTGAGACTGCGTCGCGCGTCCGTCTACGCGGACGCGCGGACCACGAGGGCGGGGGCGAACACCTCGGAGCGGGGTGCGGTGTCGTCGCCGTCGACGGCGCGCAGCAGCATCTCGGCCATGGCGCGGGCCATCGCCTCGACGGGCTGGCGCACGGTGGTGAGCGCGGGGGCGCTGATGGACGCGACGGGGCTGTCGTCGAACCCGACGACGGCGACGTCGTCGGGCACGCGCAGCCCGCGGGCGTGCAGCACCTGCAGCGCCCCGAGGGCCATGAGGTCGTTGGCGGCGAACAGGCCGTCGAGGTCGGGGGCGCGGTCGAGCAGGCGTGCCGCGGCGGCGGCGCCGCTGGCCACGGTGAACTCCCCGGACGCCTCGGTGACCACGTGCGCCCCGCCCTGCTCGGCGGCGGCGGTGAACCCGGCGGTGCGCTGGTCGGCGGCGTGCACGGCGAGCTCGGGCGCGACGCCGAGGACCCCGAGACGGCGTCGCCCGCGGTCGAGCAGCCGGCCGGCGGCGAGCGCGCCGCCGTCGGCGTTGGCGACGTCGACCCAGCTGACGGGGAGGTCCTCGGGGGGCCGGGCGAACACGACGAGGGGGCGCCCGGTGGCGTGCAGCGCGGCGGCGAGCGGGTCGTTGCCGTCGGTGGAGACGAGCAGCGCGCCGTCGACGTGCCCGCCGCCCACGAACCCGAGGACCTGGCGGCGCGCGTCGGCGTCGTCGGCGAGCATGAGGACGGGGTGGACGTCGCGGGGTCGCAGGGCGCGGACGGCGCCGCCGGCGACGCGGCCGAAGAAGGGGTCGGCGAGCATCTCGGCGACGCGGTCGGGGCCGTCGTCGGGGGCGGACCCGGCGACGACGACGGCGACGGCGCCGGAGCGGCGGGTGACCAGGGAGCGGGCGGCGCGGTTGGGCACGTAGCCGGTGGCGGTGATGGCCGCGTGGACCTTCTCCTGGATGGCGGGGGCGACGCGTCGTTCCTGGTTGACGACGCGGGAGACGGTGGCGCGGGAGACCCCGGCGACGCGCGCGACGTCCTCGAGGGTGGGCGCACGGTTCGCGGACATGAGGGGACCGTACCAAGGATGGAGCGCTCTCCCGTTGCGCCCGTCCGGAACATCACCCCCCGTTGACACGTGTCGGTGAGGTGTGCGCATACTGCGTCACGCCGGTGATAGAGCGCTCTCCCAGAGTGTCGCCGGCCACGCAGCACCGACGACGAGGTCGACACCGGGCGGCTCACCGAGGAACCGCCCGCCATGCGGAAGGCAGGACACGATGAACGCAAGCCCACGCAGGCCGCTGCTCGCGGCCGCCACCGCGGTCGCCGTGGGAGGTGCCGCGCTCGCGGTCCCCGCGGCCGCCGCCGAACCCGCGCTGCTCTCCCGCGGCGCACCCGTCCTGGCGTCGTCGGTGGAGAACGCCGACTACACGCCCGCCCGCGCCGCCGTCGACGGCGACCAGGGCACCCGGTGGGCCAGCCAGGCCACCGACGACCAGTGGATCCAGGTCGACCTGGGCGCCGTCGCGACCCTCGACCGCCTCGACCTCGCGTGGGAGTCCGCCTACGGCAGCGCCTACGACGTCCAGGTGTCCGACGACGGCGCGTCGTGGACCACCGCGGCGTCCGTGACGGACGGCGACGGCGGGGGCGACACCGTCGACCTCGACGCGACCGGCCGCTACGTGCGCCTCCAGGGCGTGGACCGTGGCACGGGCTACGGCTACTCGCTGTGGGAGCTCGAGGTGTACGGCACGCCCGGCACGTCGACGCCCGGCGGGCAGGACCCGGCACCGGGCACGTGCGCGGACGACAACGCCGCGCTCGGCCGCCCGGCCACCGCGTCGTCGTCCGAGGCGCCCGACTACTACCCGGCCTCCGCGGCGGTCGACGGCAGCACCAGCACCCGCTGGTCGAGCGCGGCGAGCGACGCCCAGTGGCTCCAGGTCGACCTCGGCGCGGTGCAGGACGTCTGCGGCGTCGACGTCGTCTGGGAGGGCGCGTACGGCAAGGGCTACGAGATCCAGGTGTCGGACGACGGGTCGTCGTGGACCACGCTGCGCACGGTGACGGACGGCGACGGTGGGACGGACTCGCTCGCGGTGGACGGCTCGGGCCGCTACGTGCGCCTCCAGGGCGTCGAGCGCGGCACCGGCTACGGCTACTCCGTGTGGGAGCTGGCGGTGCACCTCGGGGACGGCGCGACCGACCCGACCGACCCCACGGACCCGACCGACCCGACGGACCCGACCGACCCCTACCCGGACTACGTCAACCCCGGCTGGGCCGGCACGACCGGACCGATCACGTCGGCGAGCCACGTCGAGGTCGTCGAGCACGGCGAGGGCTGGCGCCTCGAGGTGGACGGCGAGCCGTACACCGTGCGCGGCCTGACCTGGGGCCCGTCGTTCGCGGAGGCCGACACCTACATGCCCGGCCTCGCGGCCATGGGCGCCAACACGACCCGCACCTGGGGCACCGGGCCGGACACGGTGACGCTGCTCGACTCCGCGGCCGAGCACGGCATCCGCGTCATCATGGGCTTCTGGCTCGTGCCCGGCGGCGGGCCCGGCTCCGGTGGCTGCGTCTCCTACCAGGGGGCCACCGCCTACGAGGCGGAGACCCGGGCGCACATCCTCGCCCAGGTCGAGGCGTACAAGAGCCACCCGGGCGTCCTCATGTGGTCGGTGGGCAACGAGTCCATCCTCGGCCTGCAGAACTGCTACTCGGGTGCCGAGCTCGAGGCCGAGCGCACCGCCTACACGCAGTTCGTCAACGACATGTCGGTCGCCATCCACGCCATCGACCCCGACCACCCGGTGAGCTCCACGGACGCGTGGAGCGGCGCCTGGCCCTACTACGAGGCCAACTCCCCGGACCTGGACCTGCTCCAGATCAACTCCTACGGCGACGTGTGCAACATCGCCGACTTCTGGGAGGCGGGCGGCTACGACCGGCCCTACATCGTCACCGAGGGTGGCGCCGACGGTGAGTGGGAGGTGCCCGACGACGTCAACGGCGTCCCCGACGAGCCGTCCGACGTGGCCAAGGGCGCCGCCTACGTCGACTCCTGGAAGTGCATCATGGAGCACGAGGACAAGGGCCTGGGCGCCACGTTCTTCCACTACGGCACCGAGGGCGACTTCGGCGGCGTCTGGTTCAACGTCGTCCCCGGCGGCAACAAGCGCCTCGGCTACTACGCGCTCGCCAAGACGTGGGGGCAGGACATCGCGGCGATGAACACCCCGCCGCAGATCCGGGACATGACGATCGAGGGCGACGTCACCTCCGTGGAGGCGGGCTCGACGATCACCGTCGACATGGACGTCGTCGACCCCGACGGCGACCCGATCACGTACGTGCCGTTCTTCAACAGCAAGTACATCGACGGCTCCGGCGGGCTGGCCTGGACCGAGCACACCGAGCCGTCGCCCGGCACGCTCCGGATGACCGCCCCGCAGCGCCTCGGCGTGTGGAAGGTGTACGTCTGGGCCGAGGACGGCCAGGGCAACGTGGGCGTCGAGACGCGGTCGATCCGCGTCGTCGCCCCCGAGGTCGCCGGCACGAACGTCGCGCTCGGCAAGCCGGCGAGCGCGTCGAGCTTCGACCCGTGGAACGGCGACTTCACGCCGAAGCAGGCGTTCGACGGCGACCAGGGCACCCGCTGGTCCAGCGACTGGGACGACGAGGAGTGGATCCAGGTCGACCTCGGCTCGGTCACCTCGTTCGACCACGTCCAGCTCGTCTGGGAGACGGCGTTCGCGCTCGCCTACGACATCCAGGTGTCGGACGACGGCCAGTCGTGGACGACCGTCCGGTCCGTGACCGACGGCGACGGCGGCGTGGACTCGCTCGACGCGTCCGGCACGGGCCGCTACGTGCGGCTCGCGCTGCACGACCGCGGCACCGCGTGGGGCTACTCGCTCTACGAGATGGGCGTGTACGCGTCCTGACCCGTGCGGTGGGCCCGGTCCGGCATCCGGGCCGGGCCCACCCCCACGACCGGCGGCACCCGCCGGTCGCACGTCGCCAGGGGGCGGCGACCACCGCTGGGCGCGCGACGACGCGCGCCTCGACGACGACGTCGAAGGAGACACCATGCTCCGCACCACCGGCACCACCCCGGGCACCGACCCGGGCAGCACCCCCGCCAGCACCTCCCGCACCACCTCCCGCACTACCGCCGTCACCGCGCCCGTCGCACGCCGCCGTGCCCTGGCCGCGGGTGCCGTCGGCGCCCTCGCCCTGGTCGCCACCGGTCTGCCGGGCGGCGCCGGCGCCGCCGACTCCGCACTGATCTCGCGGGGTGCCGCGGCCGCGGCCTCCAGCACGGAGGCCGGGTTCGCCGGCGCCCGGTTCGCCGTCGACGGCGACCAGGGCACCCGCTGGGCCAGCGCCCAGGACGACGCCGACGCCTGGCTGCGGATCGACCTCGGCGCCCCCGCCACCCTCGACGAGGTCGTGGTGCGCTGGGAGGCCGCGTACGCGTCGGCCTACGAGATCCAGGTGTCCGACGACGGTTCCACGTGGACCACCGTCGCGGACGTCACCGACGGCGACGGCGGCGTCGACACCCTCGACGTGGACGCCGCGGGCCGCTACGTCCAGCTCCAGGGCGTGCAGCGCGGCACCGGCTACGGCTACTCGCTGTGGGAGCTGGAGGTGTACGGGACCGGCGGAGCGCCCCACGACGGCGACGACCTGCCCGTGTTCGACGACGAGGTCACCCACCACGAGTTCCAGGCCAACTGCACCGTCGAGCACCTCGGGTACGACGACCCGATCGTGTTCCCCGGGCAGCCGGGCGCCTCCCACCTGCACTCGTTCATGGGCAACACCAGCACCGACGCGTTCACCACCATCGAGTCGCTGTTCGCGAACCCCGAGACGAGCTGCACCAACCCGAACGACCTGTCGGCGTACTGGTTCCCCACCATCCAGAACGGTGACGACCCGGTGGTCGCCCCCTACCTGGAGACCATCTACTACAAGGCCGGCATCGACGACTACCGCAGCGTCCAGCCGTTCCCCGCGGGGCTGCGCCTCATCGCGGGCGACATGATGGCGACCCCGGAGTCGTTCGCGAGCGCGCCCGGCGCCGTCGAGGGCTGGGAGTGCGGCGACCTCACCCAGCAGTGGTCCATCCCCGAGCACTGCGCCGAGGGCAGCGACCTCAACATCCGGTACCAGGCGCCGAGCTGCTGGAACGGCGTCGACCTCGACTCCCCGAACCACAAGGCGCACATGGCCTACCCGGTCAACGGGGAGTGCCCGCTGACGCACCCGGTGCCCGTGCCGATGCTGGAGCTCAAGATCGGCTGGCCCGTCTCCGGCGACATGTCGCAGGTGCACCTCGTCAGCGGCTCCGACCAGTCGTGGCACTACGACTTCATGAACGGCTGGGACCCGGCGATCCTCGACGCCCTCGTCACGCACTGCATCAACGGCGGGCTCCAGTGCAACCCGCAGGGCTACGACCAGTACAAGCCGCACCGCGGCGCCGCCCTCACCGCGGACTTCGAGCTGCCGTGACCGTGCGGCGCACCCGTCCGTCCGATCGAAGGAGATCCGACATGAGAACACCTCTGTCCCGGCGTGCGGTGGGGGCCGGCGCCCTCGCCGTCGCCCTCGCCGGCAGCGCGCTCGCGCTGCCCGCGCTCGCCGCCGACCCCGTCCTGCTGTCCCAGGGGAGGCCGGTCGCGGCGTCCTCGGTGGAGAACCCCGACTACACCCCGCCCACCGCCGCCGTCGACGGCGACCTCGGCACCCGCTGGTCGAGCGCCGCGAGCGACGACGAGTGGATCAGCGTCGACCTCGGCGCCGTCGCCACGATCGACCGCGTCGAGCTGGCGTGGGAGGCCGCGTACGGCACCGCGTACACGATCCAGGTGTCCGACGACGGCTCGGCGTGGAGCGACGCCGCGTCGGTCACGGGCGGTGACGGCGGCACGGACGTCGTCGCGGTCGGCGCGTCCGGCCGGTACCTGCGCGTGCAGGGCGTGGACCGGGCCACCGGCTACGGCTACTCGCTGTGGGAGCTCCAGGTGTTCGGCACCCCCGGCACCGGGCCGACCCCGGAGCCCACGCCCGACCCGACCGGTGGACCGACGCCGGAGCCCGCACCCGACCCGACCGGCGGGCCCGGCACCTGCGACGACGCGGACGCGGCGCTCGACCGGCCGGTCACGGCGTCGTCCGTCGAGGGTCCCTGGGCGGCGGCGAACGCCGTCGACGGCGACCCCGGCACCCGCTGGTCCAGCGCGGCGAGCGACGACGAGTGGATCCAGGTGGACCTCGGCGCCGTCACCGACCTGTGCGGCGTCGACCTCACCTGGGAGACGGCGTACGGCCGCGGCTACGAGATCCGGGTGTCCGACGACGGCACCACCTGGAGCACCGCCGCGACGGTCACCGACGGGGACGGCGGGCACGACGCCGTCGCCCTCGACGCCGCCGGCCGCTACGTGCGCGTGCAGGGCGTCGAGCGCGCCACCGGCTGGGGGTACTCGCTGTTCGAGCTGGAGGTGCACGTGGGCGAGGCGACGGACCCGACCGACCCGACGGACCCCGTCGAGACCGGCGGGGACCTCGGCCCGAACGTCCACGTCTACGACGCGACCACACCGACCCAGCAGATCCAGGCCGAGCTCGACGCCGCGTTCACGCAGCAGGAGTCCGACCAGTTCGGCGAGGGCCGCCACCAGTTCCTGTTCAAGCCCGGCACCTACCCGGTGCACGCCCACGTCGGGTTCTACACGTCGGTGTCCGGCGCCGGCCGCGACCCCGACGACGTCGACGTCACCGGCGGCGTGTGGGCCGACGCGCAGTGGTTCAACGGCAACGCCACCCAGAACTTCTGGCGGTCGGTGGAGAACCTCAAGATCACGCCCAGCACCGGCGACGACCGCTGGGCCGTGTCCCAGGCCGCGCCGATGCGCCGCGTGCACGTCGACGGCGCGCTGTCGCTGCACTCGTCCTGGTACGGCTGGGCGTCCGGCGGGTTCATCGCCGACTCCAAGATCGAGGGCCAGGTCAACGGGTACACGCAGCAGCAGTGGTACACGCGCGACTCGAACCTCGCGGGCGGCTGGGACGGCACCCTGTGGAACATGACCTACTCGGGCGTCCTCAACGCCCCGCCGACCACGTTCCCCGACCCGGCCGTCACCACCCTGGACACCACCGGCGTCATCCGGGAGAAGCCGTACCTGTACTGGGACGAGCAGGCCGACGACTGGGCCGTCCTCGTGCCCGAGTTGCGCGACGGCACCCGCGGCACCACCTGGGAGAACGGGTCCACGCCGGGCGAGTCGATCCCGCTCGACGATTTCTACGTCGCCACCCCCGACGACGCCGAGTGGAAGATCAACGCCGCGCTCGACCAGCGCCTCCACGTCCTGTTCACCCCCGGCGTCTACCGGCTCGCCGACACGATCGAGGTGACGAAGCCGGACACCGTCGTGCTCGGCCTCGGCTACGCCACCATCATCCCCACGGCCGGTCAGACGGCGATGACCGTGGCGGACGTCGACGGCGTGAAGATCGCCGCGCTGCTGTTCGACGCCGGCGAGACCGAGTCGCCCGCCATGCTCCAGGTCGGCCCCGACGGGTCGTCCGCCGACCACGCCGACGACCCGATCTCGATCCACGACGTCTTCGTCCGCGTGGGCGGCGCCGTCGCCGGCAAGGTCGAGTCCGGCATCGTCGTCAACGCCGACGACACGATCATCGACCACATCTGGTCCTGGCGCGGCGACCACGGCGAGGGCATCGGCTGGGACGTCAACACCGCCGACCACGGGCTCGTGGTCGACGGCGACGACGTCAGCGGCTACGGCCTGTTCGTCGAGCACTACCAGAAGGAGAACACCCTGTGGAACGGTGAGCGGGGGCGCACGATCTTCTACCAGAACGAGCTGCCCTACGACCCGCCGAGCGTCGAGGAGTGGACCCACGACGGGATCCGCGGGTACGCCGCCTACAAGGTGGCCGACCACGTGCGCGAGCACGAGGCGTGGGGCCTCGGCTCCTACTGCGTGTTCACCACCGACGCGTCCATCACCGTCGACAACGGGTTCGAGGTGCCCGACACCCCGGGCGTGCGCATGCACTCCCTGCTCACCGTCTCCCTCGGCGGCGCGGGCACGTACGCGCACGTCATCAACGGTGTCGGGCCGCAGGCGTCCGGCACGGAGACGATCCCGGCCAAGGTCCCGTTCTACTCGAACGGCACCACCGGCTGACCCCTCCGCGGGGCCGACGACCGTCGGCCCCGCGAGCGGGCGGTCCGTCACGACACACGCCGAGCCCGCGCCGACTCCTCCGAGCCGGCGCGGGCTCCCGCGACCCAGCGCGCACTCCCGCGAGTCAGCGCAGACTCTCGCGACTCAGCGCGGGCTCCCGCGAGTCAGCGCAGACTCTCGCGACTCAGCGCGGATTCCGGCCAGTCAGCGCAGACTCCGCCGAGTCAGCGCACGTCTGGTCCGTGGGCGACTCTCGCCAGCGCAGGTGAGGTTTGCCTATCCTGTGCCGGTGACCTCTGCCCTGCTCGAGCTGCGCGGCCTGCGCGTCCGGCACCACCTGCCGCTCGACGACGGCTCCCACGCGCTCGCGGCCCCGGCCCCCGACGGCGTGGACCTCGCCGTGCACCCCGGCGAGGTCGTCCTCCTGCTCGGCCCGTCGGGCTGCGGCAAGTCCACCCTCGCGCTCGCCGCGACGGGGCTCGTCCCGCACGTGGTGACGGCCGACGTCACCGGCGCGGTGCACGTCGTCGGGCGCGACGTCGCCACGACCCGACCGCCGCTCCTCGCCGACGCCGTCGCGACGGTCTTCCAGGACCCGGACGCGCAGGTCGTCACCGCGACGGTGCTCGACGAGGTGTGCTTCGCCCCCGAGAACCTGTGCCTGCCCGCGACCGCGGTGCTGGCCCGCGCCGAGTCGGCGCTCCGGGAGGTCGGTCTGTGGGACCGGCGCGACGACGACCCCGCCGTCCTGTCCGGTGGCGGGCGGCAGCGTCTCGCGCTCGCCTGCGCGCTGGCGTCCGGCGCCCGGCTGCTCGTCCTCGACGAGCCCACCGCCAACCTCGACCCCGCGGGCGTCGAGGAGGTGTACGCCGTCCTGCGCCGTCTGACGGCGTCGGGGGAGCGGGGCGTGCTGCTCGTCGAGCACGACCTCGACGCCGCGGTGCCCGTCGCGGACCGGGTCGTCGTGCTCGACGGCGCAGGCCGGGTCGTGGCCGAGGGCCCCGTCCGGGACGTCCTCGCCGGACAGGCCGACCGGCTCGCGGCGCTCGGCGTCTGGCTGCCCACGGCGACGCTCGCCGCGCTGCGCCTGCGCGACGCGGGCGTCGTCCTCGACCCGCTGCCGCTGCTGCCCGCCGAGCTGACCGCCGCCCTCGACGCGCTGCCCACGCTCCCGCCGCCCGGCGGCACCACTGGCGCGACGGCCGCGCGCGCCGCCCTCGGACCTGGCACGGCGCGACCCGAGCCCGTGGTGCAGGTCCGAGGGCTCACGCTGCGACGGGGCGACCGCACCGTCCTGCACGACGTCGACGTGGACGTCGCCCGCGGGGAGCTCGTCGCGCTCGTCGGCGCGAACGGTGCCGGCAAGACGACGCTCGCGCAGCTCCTCGCCGGGGTGCACCGACCGCGCCGGCGGGACGTCACCGGGTCCGTCCGCGTCGCCGGGCTCGACCCGCGTCGCGCCCGGGTGCGGGACCTCACCGCGTCCGTCGGGTTCGTCTTCCAGAACCCGGAGCACCAGCTCGTCACGTCCCGCGTCGACGACGAGCTCGCCCTCGGCCTGCGCCGCAG